>ONBH01000056.1 GCA_900316005.1 uncultured Bacteroidales bacterium
TGAATGGGTTAATTATCAATTATCAACTATCAATTATCAATTCTCAAATACCAACCATCCCGCCTTGGTGGAAGCACGCCCTGTAGAGCCGGTGCCGTTCACCTTCACTGCTTCCGACCGGCAGATTACCATCCAACTCAATGACCAAGAGATGGCGCCGGCACGTGTCGAAGGATGCAACCTGAAGGTGGAGATCATGAATGTGGTCGATGAGCATGGTAATTACGCTGCGCCTGTCTGCTGGAATATCTATGTGCAGCGCAACTCCCTGCTTTGGGAAGACAATTATGCGTCTGTCACCAAGGACGAATTGGACGAACAGACCTTCGAACTGACCTTGGTTAATAACGGTAGTGAGATACAGAACTGGCAGATTACGAATATCCCGGCATGGCTGCAACTCAATGCCACCTCCGGAGTAATCAGGCCGCAGTCCGAACTGACGCTTACAGCTACGCTGCCTGCATCGCTCGCTGCCGGCTACTATGCAGACATACTCTTGCTTACCGGCAAAGATGGTATCGCAGAGCCCTGTCTCATAGAAGCTGCCGTTCTTGCACCCGAACCGGACTGGAATGTCGACGTCAATACATACGAAGCAACCGGTAATATCATCGCCAGACTCTCGCTGCCGGCAGGTGTGGCGCAGAGCGAGCATGATATCATCGCCGCCTTTGTCAACGGCGAGTGCATTGGTATTGCCCATCCGCAGTACATCGGCAACTACGATGCATGGTATGTGATGATGACTGTCTATGGCGATGAAGAAAATCCTGCCCAAACGCCTATTCAGTTCCGCCTATGGAATGCCGAGTCGGGTATCACCTATTCGTCGGTCAATGTGCGTCCTGCCCCCTTCCGGTTCTCGCCGAACATGGTCAAGGGTACGCTTGCTGACCCCGTTGTATTGGAGGTAACGAACCATCTGCAACAGACGCTCGCGCTTCAGCCCTCATGGAACTGGATCAGTCTCAATGTCAATCCCGTCTCCGCCCGCACGGAGAATGTGTTCAGACCGGTTCTCGGCGATATTTCGTACGTCAAGGACAAGAACAGCGTCTTCAGTATCAGCAATGACACTACCTATGGCGGTACGCTCAAGGTGATGGGTGTCACCTCATCCTACCGCGTTAAGGCGAACCGTGCAACTACGTTCGCTGTCGAAGGAACGGCAGTCAACTGTGCCCAAACACCGGTCATCATCAACAAGGGATGGACGTGGATAGGCTATCTGCCGTTGCAGACGATGTCTGTCTCCGACGCCCTGGCGGATATTGCCCCTGCCTCCGGCGACCTCGTCACGCTCACTCGCATGACGCCGGGCGAAGGATATATGTACCATTCCCACGCGACTGAAGGCTTCACCTTCCATTACCCCGACGCGGCAACAGCGCAGCTCACCAACACGAAGTCATCAACAGCGCAGCTCACCAACACCTGTGTCTTCCTCCCCGTCACCGACCCGTACAGCGGCAATATGTCCATCATCGCACGCGTGATGAACGGCGACGAGGCGGTACATGGCGTTGAGGTCGGTGTCTTTGCCGGAGACGAATGCCGAGGTGCTGCCACGGAAGACGGGTACATGGTAAATGACCAAATGGTAAATGACTTTGGCTACTGGTTCCTGACTGTAGCAGGCAGTGAGACCATCACCGTTCAGCAGACTCTAACCTACACCGATGATGCCACCCTCGGGTCGCTTGATGAGCCATACATCATCCAACTCAATGTGGCAGACGGTATCGAGGAAGTCGAGGCATCTGCTACGCTTGGCGGATACCGCAAAATCCTCATCAACGGTATTCTGTACATCGTCCGTCCCAACGGCGAGATGTATGATGCCACCGGCAAGAGAGTGTCTGAGAAATATTAAAAAGCAAAAAAAAATCGCAGCTTTCGGGCTGCGATTTTCATGTACGATGTACGATGTACTATGTACGATTGATGTACGATTTAGTTGATGTACGATGGACCTTCGTCCTTTATTTCCTTCGTAAATCCTTCGTACATCGTACATTTGTCCTTCGTCCTTTCGTAGAGACGGCATCCTTGCCGTCTCTTTTTTTGTCTTTACGCCAAAAAGTGTGAGGAATCTAGCCGTTTTTTAGCGGTCAAACACGTAAACGACACGTAAACGACACGTAAACGACACGTAGTCGACACGTAATCGATGGCCTCCTTTTCCCTGAGATTTGCGTGCCAAACATAAGACTGCTAAGCGGCAATTCATCATCGGCCAGCTCCGTCTGCACACGCAAGGATAACATCCTCCAATCCCGCCACAATTGCCAAATTTCGCAGATTTCGCAAATTTCTGCGAATTTTTTTGCATATGTCAAAAAAATGTAGTATCTTTGCGCGTTTTTTTATAAATTGCGGGTATATATTGATAATTACATAAATAATGAAGAAAATCTACACTCAGCCACGCATAGAGACCGTGGCAAACACTCCGCAGAAGATGCTCTGCGCCAGCGGAGGTATCAACGCGCAAATCTCCGGTTATAATCAAAACACCGGCGGCGGCTTCAGCCAGCCAACAACACCCGTCATCATCGGGGTAATCTGTTCATCGCTGCTGATGCTCGGCACGGCGTGCAGCACAACCAACAACCCCGACCAGCCCAAACAGCAGGCGGAACTCAAGCCCCGCACGCTGATAGTGCAAACCTCACCCCAGCCCTCTCCTCAAGAGAGGGGGATTCAGCGTCTCCCGCAGGCTACTATCACTGACGAGGGAACAACCCTCGATGCCCTATGGGAGATAAACGATGCGGTGTTCTACCGTAATCTGAGCCGCAACGAGTACATTGACCCCGATACAAAAAAATCGGTTCCTCTCTCCGGCACGCTCCGCGCGGACAAGGCGGAGCGTATCGCGTCGTTTACAGGCGGCCGCGTCTGGTGTACAGCGGATGACCAGTTGGCGCTTATCTATCCGAATAATCCGGTGAACTTCACCTTCCACGATGACCCCTTGACGGCGAGCTATACTATCTCTGTAGCCGAGCAGGACGGAACGTTAGAGACCTTGGCGGAGAAATACCACCATATCTACGGTATTGCGAGCGTGGTGTCCGTCACGGAGACTACCGCCAATGCGGAGTTAGCTGAGATGAAGAGCCTGATGACGGTCTGCAAGTTCTCCTTTGTGGATAAAGACCATCCGGGTACGTCGCTCCCAATCACCTCGCTCCAAATCAAAAAAGGCGGCACCGGTAGTCCCTACACCGGCACTTATCCGCAACAGGGCACGGTGTCCATCGCGCAGAACGTATCCGCATGGGATGTATCCGTAGGGCCAGAATGGAAAGCGTCCGACAACGGCGGCAAGCCCCTCACCATTACCCCTACCGGCAGCCCGACGGAGGTCTATGTAGCGCTGTTCCCGGAAATGGGAGCAACGTATTCCTTCACCGTCACCAGCGGAGGGAATACCTACACCGGCACGGCTACCGCCACCCTCAACGAAGGCGAGTACGTAGTAGCACCGCTCAAACTTACGAAGAACTAAAGCCGTAAAATCTCAAAGAGGGTGTGTCAAAAATCGATAGCGGATTTTTTATAA
>ONBH01000055.1 GCA_900316005.1 uncultured Bacteroidales bacterium
CCTATCGAACTGGACTTGACCCTGGCACGCGGACTCAACTATTACACCGGCTCCATCTTTGAGGTAAAGGCGATGGATGTGCAGATCGGTTCCATCACCGGCGGAGGACGCTACGATAACCTCACCGGCATCTTTGGGCTGCCGGGTGTGAGCGGAGTGGGCGTCTCATTCGGCGCAGACCGTATATACGATGTGCTGACAGAACTCAATGCCTATCCCGCTACCATGGCGGATACCACGCAACTGCTCTTTGCTACCTTTGGTGACGAGGAATTAGGCATGGCTATACGCTGGGCAGCTGAGCTGCGCAAAGCCGGCATCAACACCGAGGTATATCCTTCGCCCACCAAGATGAAGAAGCAGATGTCGTATGCCGATGGCAAGAAGATACCCTATGTAGCCATCATTGGCGGCGACGAGTTGGCTGCCAACAGCGTGATGCTTAAGAATATGATGACAGGCGAACAACAACAGGTTGCTCTGCCGGACTTGATTCATAAGATGACAACAAAATGATAAAAAGATAACCCTAAATGATGAAAAATCGAATCCTTAAAAACACACTTCTTTTGGGCGCGATGCTCGTGATGAGTATAGCGCTCTATGCTGTGCCCGCCCGCCGCAGTTTCCATGACTGCGTACTAACGGATGGCACTACCGTTTCGCTGACACTCGTAGGCGATGAGTTTGGACACTGGTACGAGGCCGTTGATGGTACTATCTACCGTCAGAAAGCCGATGGAACCTTTGAATGTGCCAACACAACACGCTCTGAGATGAACGAACGCCGTAAGCAATCGCCTAAGTATAAGACTGCTCAGATACGACGTGCCCGCTATGACGTGGGTGTTACACCGAATCTGGCACCCAAGGGCATCGTTGTGATGGCGAACTTCTCGAATAAGGCAATGCAAGCCGGGCATACCCATGCTACATTTGATGAACTATGTAACTCCGCCAACTGTACCGTCAACAACGGCTATCCATCCGCCCGCGAATACTTCAAATCGCAGTCGAACGGAACCTATGCACCTATCTTCGATGTCTATGGCCCCGTGACACTGAGTCGTCCCCTGGCCTATTACGGCACAGACCTGTCGGAGGAAGGTGATGACGAATATGCCACTGACGCAGTAGTGGAGGCTTGTATCCTGGCTAACCAGCAGTATGACATCAACTGGGCAGACTACGACTCTGACAACGATGGCTACGTGGACTTTGTCTATGTCATCTACGCCGGAGAAGGACAGGCCGGCGGCGGAGCAGCGAACACGATCTGGCCACATAACTGGGATGTGACATCCGCAATCTCTTCCGGCTATTGCACCTATAACGATGCACAACGTACCTTTGACGGCAAGAAAGTGAATAATTACGCTATGTCCAGCGAGTTATCCGGCACTTCCATCGACGGAATCGGAACACTCTGCCATGAGTTCGGCCATGTGATGGGACTACCTGACCTGTACGACACCGAATACGACAGCAACTATAACGCGGGTGTCACACCCAATGATTGGAATATCATGGACGGTGGTTCGTACAACGCCGATGGACACTGCCCGCCTAACTACGACCCCTGGCAGAAGTATTTCTTCGGTTGGCATACACCCATTAACCTCGGAAACGAGGGACAGGTGCTCACGCTGCAAGCCAATGGCACAACCGGTTATCAGGCCTACCAAATCAATGCCTCGGGCACACAGCAGAACTACAACCAAAGCGGTGTTTGCTACTATATTGAGAACCGTCAGCCACAAGGCTGGGATGCTCCTTTGACAGGGCATGGCCTGCTAATATGGAAGGTTAACTTCAACGAGACCGCTTGGGAGAGTAATTCTCCCAACAACACCAGTACGACCGGTGCACCGCTCTATACCGTAGTGTCGGCTGATGGTACGAAAATTGGCACGAAAAACAATGTGGATTACTGCCCGAGGAATACCTTCCCCGGCAGCAAAAACAAGACCTCCTGGAACGGCGTCAGCGGCAAACCGCTACTGAATATATCGGAGGCAAACGGCATTATCACGCTGACCTATATCGAGGAACCTATCGAACCTGTTGACCCATTCTCGCTGGTGTGGAAAGTAGGCAACGATACCTTTGCAATCACGACCTCTACCGGCAGAATCGTCATGCCCTCAGACGAACCCGATAGTTGTGGAGACAAGGTCTTTGTAGGCTGGTGTCGCACCGCTAACTATCAGAGCGAGACGACAGCTCCCGTATTCGTGACCGCCGGTCAGCCGGCTCAGGAAGGCGACATCTTCTATGCCGTCTTCGCTACGCAGGAGGGCGAAGGTACAGTAGCGGTAAGCGATGTGCTTACACGCGCGTGGACCGGTGTCAGCGGTACTACTTATGTTGACTGGAACGGCAAGACGGCTACCTCATCGGCTGTATATGCAGGGCAGAGCGCAGGCGGAAACAGCTCCATCCAGTTGCGTTCTAAGAATAGCAACTCCGGCATCGTAACAACGGCTTCCGGTGGTACTGTCAGCGAAATTACGGTGGACTGGAATAGCAATACAACATCCGACCGCAAACTGGATATCTATGGCAAGAACACCCCCTATGCTGCGCCGACAGACCTGTATAGCGATAGTTCAAAGGGTACGAAGATAGGCTCTATTTCCATGGGCACCACCTCGTTGACCATTACCGGTGACTACCGGTATATCGGTGTGCGCTCCAACAATGGGTAGGCTACAGCGGTTATTCGACTACCTGCACCGGTGAACCAACTTGCCTGCAGCAGACTGAAGTGCAACCCGTCGCCACGAAAATCATCCGTAACGGACAACTACTCATCATCCGCAACGGACAGGAGTATGATGTTTTAGGGCGTTAAATCCTAAATAAATTGTCAAATCGTAAATCGTAAATCGTCAAATCGTCAATCGTCAAATCGTAAATAATATGTCAACCGCAGAAGAATTTGATACCGTCATCGCGCGTTGCAGGCGCATCTATACCTTGAA
>ONBH01000053.1 GCA_900316005.1 uncultured Bacteroidales bacterium
TTCCAACCAATCCGCTTCAAAGCTTTTTTCCTTTTCTTGTATCGTATCCATTCAATAGGGAATTCTCAAAATACCTTATTTTACATAATCCCAATTAGAACTAATAACCGTAAGGAAAATCAATATTACTGTCAAAGCACTAATTGTAGTTGTAACTCCTATACCGGTTAATAACGCCAGCGCAAGCAAAAATACCAATAAAAGCACCGCATAAACCCAATACAAAACTTGTTCTGAATAATGATGTCGATGTTTCGTAGAATACTCATCAACAAACTTATTGGCAAATGTTTCGCAATTGTTATATATAAGTTTATAGCGATTATATTTGTGGCGTCGCACCAAATCCTCTATGTTAACTTCATTTTTCAGTAAGTAGCTTCTGTAAAAAAGAAGTTGTCGCGTGGATAAAAATTCCTTGTACGTAATAATCTCCAAACCTTTGATTGTTCTGTGGACCACATACAAATCATGGTCATATTTGAACAATATGCCTTTATGCCGAATAAATCGTCCGAGGCTGGCCGATGTTGAAGTTATGAGGAATATTTTGCCTTTGGCAGTAATCATTATACCTTGTTACTTATCAGCCTTACGAATATCCAATTGCAGTTCGTCCAATTGAACCTGGTCGATGACGCCGGGTGCGCCGAGCATCACGTCTTTACCCTGATTGTTCTTCGGGAATGCGATGCAGTCGCGGATGCTGTCCAATCCGGCAAACAGACTGACGAAACGATCCATACCGTATGCCAAACCTCCGTGAGGTGGCGCTCCGTATTTGAAGGCGTTCATGAGGAAGCCGAACTTAGCCTGAGCCTGTTCAGGCGTGAAGCCGAGAATCTCAAACACTTTCTCTTGTAATTTGGCATCGTGAATACGGATGCTACCGCCGCCCACTTCGACACCATTGATAACCATGTCGTATGCGTTCGCGCGCACAGCAGCCGGATCGGTGTCCAGCAACGGGATATCTTCGGGCTTCGGACTGGTAAACGGATGATGCATAGCCATGAGGCGATTTTCCTCGTCTGACCATTCATACATCGGGAAATCGACTACCCACAGGCAACTGAATTTCTTCGGATCTCTCAGGCCCAACTGACGTCCCATCTCCAGACGCATTTCGCTGAGTTGCTTGCGCGTCTTCATGGCGTCGTCGCCACTCAAAATCAGCAGCAAATCGCCGGGTTCAGCTTCCATCTGCTTGGCTACACGCTGGAGCACATCCTGGCTATAGAACTTATCCACGCTGGATTTGATAGTGCCATCCTGCTCCACCCTGGCGTAAACCATACCTTTGGCGCCAATCTGCGGACGACGCACGTAGTCGGTCAGTTGATCTAACTGTTTGCGGGTGTATGTAGCGCAGCCCTTGGCGCATATACCACCGATATAATTGGCGGTTGCAAAGACGCTAAAGCGTTCTGCCTCAGGCTTTTGATTCTCCACTTCGTGGAACAAATCCTGCAGCTCTACAAACCGCATACCAAAGCGGGTATCGGGCTTGTCTGATCCGTAATATTTCATAGCATCCGCCCAAGTCATGCGCGGCAGTTTGGGAATATCAATACCCAATACAGCCTTGAACAAATGACGCGACATTCCCTCAAACATATTCAGGATATCCTCCTGCTCTACGAACGACATCTCACAGTCAATCTGGGTAAACTCAGGTTGACGATCGGCGCGAAGGTCCTCGTCGCGGAAGCATTTTACGATCTGGAAATAACGGTCAAAACCGCTGACCATCAACAGTTGTTTCAGAATCTGCGGGCTCTGCGGCAGGGCGTAGAACGTACCGGGATTCATGCGGCTGGGTACTACGAAATCGCGAGCTCCCTCCGGAGTGGAATTCACCAAAACGGGTGTTTCAACCTCCAGGAAACCTTGTTCGTCCAAGTAACGACGTACCTCAAAGGCCATTTTGTGTCGCAACTCCAGGTTCTTCCTGACGCAGGTACGACGCAAATCCAGGTAGCGATACTTCATTCTCAGGTCATCGCCGCCATCCGTCTCGTCCTCAATGGTAAACGGAGGTGTTACAGCCGGATTAAGCACGTTGAGCTCCGTCACGTCAATCTCTATCTCGCCGGTCGGCAGTTGGGCGTTTTTCGACTGACGCTCAATCACCTTACCAGTTACTTGCAGCACGAACTCGCGACCCAAACCATCGGCCAAAGCCAGTTTGTCACCATTCAGCGCCAGCTGCGTAATGCCGTAACGATCGCGCAAATCAATAAATGTCAAGCCACCCATTTTGCGGATACGTTGTACCCACCCGGCGAGTGTTACCGTTCTTCCTGCATCGGCGAGTCTCAACTCACCACATGTAACGTTTCTGTACATATTTAAAAATATAAATTGTCAACTATCAATTGTCAACTATCAATTGTCAACTATCAACTATCCGACGGTTACTTCCGGACTGATTTTGCGAATCAATCCTTTCAGCACATCGCCCGGACCGAACTCATAGAACTCCGTAGCGCCATCACGCACCATATTCCGCACGCTCTCAGTCCATCGAACGGGCGACGTCAGTTGCGCCAATAGGTTCCGGCGTATATCCTCCGGATTGGTGTACGGACGGGCATCTACGTTCTGATAGACGGGACACCGGGGTTGCTGAAACTCCGTCTGCATAATGGCTTCCTTGAGTTCCTCGGCAGCCACATTCATTAGCGGGCTATGGAATGCTCCACCCACACGCAGTTTGAGGGCACGTCGTGCTCCGGCAGCTTTGAGTACCTCGCAGGCCTTCTCTACCCCTTCTATTGTACCAGAAATCACCACTTGCCCCGGGCAGTTGAAGTTGGCAGCAACCACGATTTCGTCCTGTATTTGCTGACAGATTTCTTCCACTTTCTCATCTTCCAACCCTATTACGGCAGCCATTGTAGAGGGTCTCTGTTCGCAAGCATGCTGCATAGCTAAAGCGCGTTTGGCAACCAATTTTAGCCCATCCTCAAAACGAAGAGCCTTTGCCGCCACCAAAGCGCTATATTCGCCAAGACTATGTCCGGCGACCATATTCGGCTTCTCAATGGTGCAAACCTGGCTTTTGATATACGAATGAATCATCACGGCAGGTTGTGTCACGCGCGTCTGCTGGAGGTCCTCACTCGTGCCGCAGAACATGATATCCGTAATGCGGAAGCCGAGGATTTCGTTCGCTTCTTCAAATAATTCGCGGGCCAATGGATAGGTTTCGTACAAATCCTTACCCATGCCTTCATATTGGGCTCCCTGACCGGGAAAAACAAATGCTTTCATTATTCTCTTATCTCGTTTAGCCTGCAAAATTACAATAAAATTCTGATATATGCAAAAAAAATCGCAGAATTCCTATCATTTCCGCGATTTTTCTTCGTATAAATACGATTTTAGGTCCCCAACTCAAGTTTCACGGGTTGTTTCTCCGACTTCTCCGAACCGATCTCGAGAAAACCTCGAGAAAACCTCGATACAACCTCGATGAAAGTTCGGTTCTC
>ONBH01000051.1 GCA_900316005.1 uncultured Bacteroidales bacterium
TTCACCCACCCAAAGAGGGCGAGCAGCAGGAACATCAAGACGGTCCACCAGTCAACAGCTGACCATATGTTGGTACGTTGGTTCATTCTTCCTGTTTGATTAAGACGGCATCTATCAAGCGTTTGTATGCCGTGGTATTGGTAATGGTGTCTGTCAGGTATTTCTCCATCATCAGCGTAGCAACGGGGCATGCCCAGGTAGCTCCAAATCCGGCATTCTCCACGACGACGGCGACCGCGATCCGGGGGTCATCCTGCGGCGCAAAGCCGATGAAGATAGCATGGTCTTTGCCGTGGGGGTTCTGCACCGTGCCGGTCTTGCCGCACATCTGCAGGGTGTCGATGTTATACCAACGTCCCGTACCGTTTGTCATGACGCGATGCATGCCGTTCTTGACAAGATGCATGCCGTTCTTGACAACGGGGAACCAGCAGGAATCGACACGGGTATAATGTTTCTGACGAGCTGTGGTATCGTTATGCAGCAGGTGCGGCGAGTAGTACCAGCCTCCATTGGCGATGCAAGCAGCCTGGTTGGCGAGTTGCAGCGGCGTGACGAGAATCTCGCCCTGTCCGATACTAAGCGAACGAATTGTAATGGCTTTCCAGCCCTCCTTGCCGTAGATGCGGTCATAGAGTTGGGTGGTCGGAATACTACCGGCGCGCTGGTCGCTGATGTCGCTATCTTCGAACTTAGCGGAGAAGCCAAAGCTGGTAATATCCTGCCTCCAGCGGTCGAACATCGTATGGAGGGCATCGGATGTGGTTCCCTGTTTCTGCAGCAGGTCACGGAAGGCACAATGGAAATAGGGGTTGCAACTCTGCTACGCGGGCTAATACTCTTCTCCTGCAGTCCGACCAAGGCTTGCAGCAGTTTGAAGGTAGAGCCGGGTGGATATTCCGCCTGCGTAGCACGATTCATCAGGGGTTTATACTTATCGTGCAGTAGTGCGTTGTAGTTAGCGCTCCGCTGCCGTCCCACCAGTGTCTTGGGGTCCCAAGCCGGCATGCTGACCAGGGCGAGCACCTCGCCCGTAGCAGGTTCCAGCGCCACAACGCTACCCATCTTACCGTGCATGAGTTCCTCCGCCAGTTGCTGCAGACGGATATCGATACTGAGGTGCAGGTTCTTACCGGATACCGGCAGTTGGTCATCCTCGCCGTTGTGGTAGGCGCCCTGAATGCGTCCCCGGTAGTCGCGCATGAGGATCTCAACGCCCTTCTCGCCGCGAAGCAGTTTCTCGTAGCGTCGCTCGATGCCGTCGCGCCCGGAATAGTCGCCCGCCTGGTAATAGCTATCATTATCCAGGTCGCGTTGGTTCACCTCGCCCACGCTACCCAACAGATGGGCTGCCAGGTTATAGCGATAGTCACGCAGCGTACGCTTACGGATACTCACGCCCGGGAAATGGAATAGCATCTGCTGCAAGGGGGACACATCCTCCATGGTCAGTTGGGATAGAAAGACCTGCGGGGTATAGCCGGAATAGCCGCGTGCATTTTTCATCTGCTTCATACGGTCGGCAAATTCCTCTTCGGTCATCTTGAGCGTGGCGCAGAAAGCGAGGGTATCGAAGTCGTTTCGTATCTCGCGATTGATGAGCATGACTTCGTAGATAGGCTGATTATAGACCAAGAGGGTGTCGTTGCGGTCGTATATCAGGCCCCGACTGGGATAGACCGTCTGGCGGAGCAAGGCATTCTTGTCGGCCAGTTGCCCCGTCGTGTGATCGACCACCTGCAGGATGAAGAGGCGTATGATGTAAATAAGCACGATAACTACAGCAATCGCGCCCACCACATAACTGCGCTTGTAGTAAGGGTCATTAAGCATGGCGCAAACGGTCGAAGGTGAGTAGCATAACGATCGTAGCAGCTGATGAGCAAACGATGCGAATGAGGGTCATCCACCAACCATTCAGGCTCCAGGCATCCAGCATAAAGACAGCCGAATGATGCACCAGGGTCATGAAGACCAGCATCTTCAGAAACTCCAGACGCCCGATGGTAGCCGAGCTGACATCCAGCACCAGGCGTTCGGGTTCCTGTACCAGGCTGTGTATGACGAGCGGACGCAGATAACCCATCAGGGCACACGCCGCCATATGGACGCCGGGTGACGAACAGATCGTATCCATCACCAAGCCCGTAGCGGCAGCTATGAGCATCTCCGCCCAGCGTGGGATGGTCACAGGCATGGCTAAAAGGCATAGGATATAGACATACGGATGGCAGACGCCCAGCAACCAAAGCCGGTTGAAGAGCACCATCTGCAGCAACAGGCAGAGCACAAAACGCGCTATGTTACTAAAGACTTGCATGCTCTATATCCTCCATCTCTTGTTGTGTCTCGTTGGCGAGAATCTGTACGTAGCGCAACTTGCGGAAATCGGTAGCCAGTCGGATACGGATACGGTAGTAGGAGTCGTAGTCCGCCAGTTCGGCTTTCTCAATGACGCCCACGGGGATGCGCTCGCCAAAGATACCCGCCAGACCGCTGGTCACCACGGTGTCGCCCACATGCACCTCCACATGACGCGCTACGTCAACTAAGTCCACGTGATGAATACCGACGCCGTCCCACGAAGTGAAACAGGTACACTCGGCCGGCAGTACGCGGCAACTGATGCGGGTCTTGGTATGAATGATTGGCACGACGAGCGCAAAACGCTCGTTGACGGCGCTGACAATACCTACCAGTCCCTCGGAACATATCACACCCATACCGGGCACGACGCCGTCGCGTTTGCCCTTATTGAGCGTCAGATGGTTATGGGGGCTATCGGTGGTCATATCCACCACCAGGGCGGGAATATAATGGTGCTGCAGATGGGCATAGCGGTATATCTCGCTATCCTCCTGCAAGGGTTCAATGCGGTTCTCCAGCGCCTCGATACGGTCTCTTAGTTCGGCATTCTCCTCCAGCAGCAGTTCGTTCTGTGCGTGCAGCGAGAAATAGGATGTGACGTCTGATGTCACAGCATTCACGCTCCCCACAAACTGATTGGCAGAGGTCAGGAAAGCCGCCTGATGAAAAGGCTGCATACTCGCCATGAGCCAAAAAGCAACAACTTCCAACACCAGAAGTAGTAGGAAGTTGCTGTGACGAACTATAAACTGGAACAGATTGCGCATTCCGTATGGTTATCAGCGAATCAGGAAGCCGAAATTATTGGTATTCTTGAGCGCCACCGCGGTACCGCGTGCTACAGCGTGCAGGGGGTCATCGGCTACGTGGAACGGAATGGTGATTTTATCCGTCAGACGCTTAGCCAAGCCATGCAGCAGGGCTCCACCGCCGGTGAGCCATATTCCATGCTGTACGATATCGGCATACAGCTCCGAGGGGGTGGACTCGAGCGCCTGTAGTACGGCATTCTCGATCTTGGAGATACTCTTCTCGAGGCAATGTGCCACTTCCTGATACGAGATAGGCACTTGCATGGGCAGGGCGGTCACCTTGTTCGGCCCAATGACCATGAAGTCATCCAAGGGGTCATCCAACTCGGGCAGTGCGCTACCAACGGCTATCTTGATGCGCTCGGCGGTAGGTTCGTCGATACGAATATTGTGCATGCGACCCATATACTCCACGATATCGGCGTTGAAGTCATCACCGGCAATCTTGATGGACTTGTTGGTAACAATACCGCCCAGCGAGATAACGGCAATCTCGGTAGTACCACCGCCTATATCCACCACCATGCAGCCATCCGGGCTCTCCACATCAATACCCATACCTATAGCGGCAGCCATCGGCTCGTAGATCATGAACACATCGCGTCCGCCGGCATGTTCGCTGCTGTCACGCACGGCACGAATCTCCACCTCGGTCGAACCGGAGGGGATGCACACCACCATTCGGAGGTTAGGGGTAAAGAGACGAGGCTGCTTGGGAATCATCTTAATCATACCTCGAATCATCATCTCGCAAGCATAGAAGTCGGCAATCACGCCGTCGCGTAGCGGGCGGATAGTACGAATCTGTGTACCGCCCTTACCTATCATCTGCTGTGCCTTGCGCCCAACGGCTACCATCTTGTTATCTGCATAACTTACAGCCACCACAGACGGTTCATCGACCACAACCTTGTCATCCACCATGATGATAGTATTCGCCGTACCGAGATCGATAGCTATCTCTTGTGTAAAGGAAAACAATCCCATTTTCAATAGTTTTATAGTTAAAAAATCAATTTATTTAGCGTCAATATTCAATGAGCCCGCAAAGATACAACTTTTTTTTGACATATGCAAGAAAAATCGTCAAATTCTTACGAAATGGCGATTTTTTATCGAGGAGGGGGGGAGGGGGCCGCTTGGGAAGTAACCAAAAACGCGCAACCTGCGTACGCTTCGTGAGACTTGCGTACTGGATCGAAATTGTCCATTAGCCGCTTGTAAGCAAGCTTCCAGACGTCTAATGACCTATTCCGATTCGGCACTTAGTCAAAGACTAACCGCCGGTTGCTTACAAAAATACGGGATTTCATCCCTCACAAAAAATCGCGCTCTCGGTCGGCTTAGGCTCCCCGCCTGCCTTCCCTTTTCGAAGCCAAAAGTCAATTGGCTTCTCCATGCTTTCAAAAATGATATTACCATCGGACGGATGTACATAATGCTACGCGCTGCATAGCATTTTTTGAGAGTGGAGTGTAACGGAACGCTTTTTTGTGAGCGAGCGACGCACCGCCGCATTTTTGATTATAAAATGATAGGATATACAATGAGAGACGGCAAGGAAACATAAAAAGAGAGACGGCAAGGATGCCGTCTCTACACGTGGTCCTCGCGTTCAGCAATCGGGTCGCAAAGGCTGACGACCCCGTCGTCAGCGGGCGACCGATGCTTCCGCTTTCCCCACCGCAACAAGTTGCGTCGGGGGCCCCGATGGGGTCGGTGATCGGTTGGGGAACCTCTCCCCGCCCTCCCCACAAGGGAGGGAGAAGGAGTTATTTCATCTCCGTGCCCAGCACGTTGTACATCTTACCATCGCGAACGATGTAGAGCATGCCGTTCAGCATAATCTTGCGGCTCTCGGCCTTCTCGCTCTGAACCTCTTCGAGACCTTCGGGGATGTCGGTGGACCAAGCATACTTGCTGTTGTCGCTCAGATCCATGTCAATCATCTTAACGGGATCACCTTTATAGGTGTCGTCTTCCCATTCCTCTTCGAAGGTAAACACAGCGGGTACCCACTCGCCGGCGGCATTACGCATCACGAGGTAGTTGTCTTCGTCGTCAGCGTCTACGAAGGTGAAGGTGTCGCGGCCATCAGCCTCAAAGATAGCAATGTAACCGCCGGTTTCTTCTATCACCTCCGTTGCCATAGGCTCGTCGCTGAAGGTACCTACCAGAATCACGCCGTTCTCAGGCATACCGTTCTCGGGGAGCAGAGCACCCAGGACCACATTCTCGAGCACGCGAGGAATCACCAGCACGTAGTAATAACCATAATGCCAGCCTTCGCCGCCTTGTCCGTCGGGACGGAAGTAAACAGTAGCCTCACCGGCGTGATCAGCATCTACTACGTAGTTATTGTCCATACCATCGGGATACCAGGTAGTGGTCTCACCTACGACGCCAATCACCTTGAACTGGTCACCTTCAGCGAGCGTCAGCGAAAGCATATACTCACCTTCGGTTTCGGAGTTAGCCTCAAACATGTAGCCGGCATCAGCCTGCCAGCCGTTCATCGAACCGGCGAGGTAATAGTGAGTCTCGGGTTCAGCAGTCATCACAAGCACCACATCGGTTACATTGAAGGGGCTGAGCGCCTCTTTGTTG
>ONBH01000048.1 GCA_900316005.1 uncultured Bacteroidales bacterium
GCCCATTGAGACCATGTTTGGCATGGTGAATCGTCGAGCCGGTTATTACATCCGTCGCTCGCCTACCGGCAAGTTGTACAGTTGCCGTTGTCCCGACCGTTCCCGTCATGTCAAGACACCTGCCGAATCCGCCAATCAGCAGCGTTTCGCCGCCCGATACGCCGGCCGCCACCGCCCACCTGTCACCCCCTTTCGCACCCTGCCGGACATACTTGCTCCAATTTCCGGAACTTTTTTGCAAAAGGGCGATGCCCCACCTATTTTGCAGTAAGCGAGGGCGTCCTTATGCAAGCATGAGCACCCCTTCCGCCAGATAAAATATAGAGTTATCACTCTATTTTTGCAAAAAAGGTTCCGAAAATTTGTGTATGTGCAATATTTGTAGTATCTTTGTACCCAAAATTGTGTAACTATGCGATTTCTTATATCCGGAGGGGGAACCGGCGGACATATCTTCCCCGCAGTCAGCATCGCTAACGCCCTGCGCGAGTTGGTACCCGATTGTCAGATACTCTTTGTAGGCGCGCTGGGACGCATGGAGATGGAACGCGTGCCACAGGCCGGCTATGAGATCATCGGTCTGCCCGTTCGCGGCTTTGACCGCAAGCGCCCGTGGCGTAACATATCGGTATTGATAGACCTGATGCGCTCAATGCGACAGGTCAAGAAAGTCATCCGCGAATTCAAACCCGATGTGGCTATCGGCGTAGGCGGATATGCCTCGGGGGCCGCAATGAAAGTGGCAGCACAGATGGGTATCCCCGTGCTGCTGCAGGAACAGAACGGTTTTGCCGGCGTGACCAATAAGCTGCTGAAGAACGATGCCGCTCGTATCTGCGTGGCGTACGAAGGTATGGAGCGTTTCTTCCCCGCCGAGAAAATCATTCTGACGGGTAACCCCGTACGGCAGAACCTGTTGAAAGGTGAAAGGAGAAAGGTGAAAGGTGAAAGGAATCTCCTTATTATCGGCGGTTCTCTGGGAGCACGAACGATTAACGAGGCCATCCGGGCAGCCCTGCCGGAGTTGAGTAAGCAGGAACTGCATGTAGTATGGCAGACGGGCAAGACGTACTATGCAGACTGCAAGGCGGCCTGGGAGGCTGCGGGTAGTCCGGCTAATATCGAGTGTCTGGATTTCCTGAGCGATATGCCCGACCGCTATGCGCAGGCCGACCTGGTTATCTCGCGTGCGGGAGCCTCGTCGATATCAGAGTTGTGCCTACTGGGCAAGCCCTGTATCTTGGTTCCCTCGCCCAATGTGGCAGAGGATCACCAGACCCACAATGCCATGGCTCTGGTGCGCAAGGATGCCGCGGTACTGGTCAAAGATGCAGAAGCCAAAGACAAACTGGTAGCTACTGCACTGCAGCTGCTCGCCGATGACCGGCGTTTACAGACGCTGCATACCAACATTCTGACCCTGGCGCAGCCCGACTCCGCCCGCCGGATTGCGGAGGAAGTACTTAAATTAGTTGATAGTTGATAGTTGATAGTTGATAGTTGATATTATATAAAAAAAGCAGGCGCGAGACCTGCTTTTTTTGGCGTTGGCTGATAATCAGCGCAGCTTCCGGTAGCCGTATTGTGCCTGAGCACCCAGTTGCTCCTCGATGCGGATGAGCTGGTTGTATTTGGCCATACGGTCGGTGCGGCTGAGCGAACCGGTCTTGATCTGACCCGAGTTGGTAGCCACGGCGATATCGGCAATAGTGGTATCCTCGGTCTCGCCCGAACGGTGCGACGTAACGGTGGTATAGCCGTGACGGTGTGCCATCTCGATAGCGTCGAGGGTCTCGGTAAGCGAGCCAATCTGGTTCACCTTGATGAGGATACTGTTGGCAGCACCCATCTTGATACCCTTCTCCAGGAACTTCACGTTGGTCACGAACAGGTCGTCACCTACCAATTGGCAACGACCGCCGATACGCTCGGTCAGCTTCACCCAGTTGTCCCAGTCGTTCTCATCCAGACCATCCTCGATCGAGTCGATGGGGTACTTGTTGATGAGTTCCTCCAGATAGTCAATCTGCTCGGCAGCGGTGAGTTTCTTACCATTGGGGTCTTTCTTCTTACCGTCCTTAAGCTGACGATAGTCGTAGTACCACTCACCGTTCTCGCAGGTAGCGAACTCGCTGGCAGCGCAGTCCATAGCGATACGGACGTCACGACCGGGTTCGTAGCCGGCGTCACGGATAGCCTGCATGATGCTTTCGAGGGCGTCCTCGATGCCATTCAGTGCGGGAGCGAAACCACCCTCGTCACCTACGGCGGTACTCAGGCCGCGTTTCTTAAGCAGCTTAGCCAGGGCGTGGAACACCTCAGCACCCATGCGGATAGCCTCACGCTCGGTGGGGGCGCCTACGGGGCGAATCATGAACTCCTGGAAGGCGATGGGAGCGTCGCTGTGTGCACCACCGTTGATGATGTTCATCATGGGCACGGGCAGCACGTGACCGTTGGAGCCGCCGATATAGCGATAAAGGGGCATCTCGAGATAAGCAGCCGCTGCGTGTGCGCAAGCGAGGCTGACACCGAGGATGGCGTTAGCACCAAGTTTGGATTTGGTGGGGGTTCCGTCAAGGCTGATCATGCGGCAGTCGATGGCGCGTTGCTCCAGAACGGGCATACCGATAATTTCGGGAGCGATGATGTTGTTGACATTATCAACAGCCTTCATAACACCCTTACCCAGGTAACGCGTTTTGTCGCCGTCGCGAAGCTCAAGAGCCTCGTTCTCACCGGTCGAAGCGCCCGAAGGAACGCTGGCACGACCCATGACACCACTTTCCAGAATAACTTCCACCTCTACGGTAGGATTTCCACGCGAGTCAAGAATCTCGCGAGCATGTACGTTTTGAATAAACATAGCGATAATATTAATATAAATTGGTTGTTATTTGTACCTTTATTGTCAATTTGGGTGCAAAGATACTGCTTTTTTTTGATATACGCAAATAAAAAACGGTATTGTGAATAAAAAAACTGAAAAAAACATGCAGTGGTCAAAAAAAGAGGGAATTCTATAGGATTTAGCACCAGGGATGCTCGTTAAGCGAAGATTATCACTCAAAACAATGGCGAAGGCAATCCCCCTCGGATTGAAGTTTAGTAGGATTGGACTTCTTGAGTTTGGACAGATTGAGTAGTTTCCACTGCACCGATGGATAGTTGCGGAAGTATTCAAACTCATAGCCATCCCACTGTGGTTCTCCCATTTCAAAACTCAAAAGGAACTGCCTGTCGGCATCCGTCATCAACGAACGCACATCGGCAATCAGTTTGTCGCGCGTTTGCTCGAAATCCTCATACGAGAACGGAGTATCTGTCATTCCGTTAAATTGTTTCTCCATCGCGGAGTGCTGGTCTATGAGCATCGGTGCAAATGATTCATGGATGGGTCGGTCACTTCCCAGCAAACAGAATATAAGACCTTCTCGAATATCCGCCAGCGGAACGTCCATAAATTTCACATCGAACAGGTCACGCGGATGTTGGCGCGAAAGGGCAGCAGCAATCTTACCGCCATAGAGGAGCGTAGTGGGAACAATAATGGCCTTGCATGTCTGCCTAAATTCAGTTTTAGCTTTATTGCACAATGATAAAGTTTGCGCATGACCGATAATACCCCGTTTTGTTTGGTTAACCTCAACCTTTATTTGATACCCATGATACTCACAAAGCAGTTTGCAAGTCGATAGTTTTGGTACAATGTGTAAACCGGGGATGTGCGCTTTGGCATTTTCCGCTGCGGAGAGTAAATGTGCATTGATATCCTGAAGGCTTTCTTCGCGTCCAGCTAAAGGCATGTAAGTCAAATCAATATCTACCGAATAGCGCGGCATATCTTTGACAAACAGATTGATAGCACTACCTCCATGAACAGCGAACACTTTTTCGTCCATAATGAAAGGCAACAGACGAATCAACAACTCGACTTTATTCCGATACACACTATTCATATTCTACCAAATCGGAAGGAATCGTTATATTGTACTCTTTGATATACCTGCCTTTGGCAACAATCATTCTTCGACCTCTGCCAAAGTCAATTTTCGTTTTATCTATATCCGCTACCCATGGATAGTTGGTCTTTTCGGCCATATACATAAATAGGCGTTTTGCTTTCACGGAAGTGCATCGCTCCAGCAACTGTTGGATAAGCTCCGGCCGCAAAGTAGAAAGCATCTCCATCACATAATAAACATCCAATAACAGGGTTTCAATATGAGGCATATTCAGCCATTCCAACATTGCTCTTTCGGGTGATGAAACAAGCAACGGTCGACCATCCACCATCTGCGTCTCGACCCCAAGCAGGTCATCGCCTAAAAAAGATGACGTTTGATAACTGACCGTCATATCCCATACGCCCTGCAATAACCATCCCGGTAACTTGTGCGCACTATCCGTATAGAGGAAAGCCATTGGCTTTCCCATCGGTACATAATGAGAATAACCACGCAGTTCCAAGGCACTACGTGCACCCACTATACATTGTTTGTTCATCTGGGTATTATAGCACGATAGTGCGCTATAGAGCGTCGGACGACTACCTGCAATCTTATAAACACCACGAGCCATCCGCTCCAGCCAACCGGATTGGACGTATTCAAATTGCTGTTTGCTGTCTAAGCCTTGCCGAGCCATCCAGTTACCGAATATCACTCCATCTTGCCCTACAAGTTCTAAGATTCGCTTAATTTTTGTCGCCATAATTCCAAATATCACCGCTAATTTTCAAAATTATGTGCAAAGATACTGCTTTTTTTTGATATACGCAAATAAAAAACGCTTTTTGGGCTATTTTAATCCGTTTAGGTTTATCTTT
>ONBH01000022.1 GCA_900316005.1 uncultured Bacteroidales bacterium
TGAGCAAGAGAGACAAATGTTTCCCAATTTGGCTTTCTAAGTTATGACTAAGCGCATCAAGCCATTTAATCCAAACCATATTTTTGTGGACACCAATGTAATAATTGGTGCCTATTGTGGTGATGGAAAACACCAAGTGGATATCGATTGCTTGCATTATCTATTCTCATTAAATGGAAAGCGGTTGTTCATATCGGCTTTGAGTGTGGCACAAATGGTTTCAATATTTCAGAAGAAATGCTCTAATGAAGAAATTATTGACATCGTGCGCCAATTACAGCATCGTTTTACGATTGTAAGTTTTACGGCTAATGATATCGATGAGGCATTAGTAGAAACAGGAGCCGATATTGAGGATAATATGCAGTATGTCATCGCAAAGAAACAGAAGTGTCGAGTTCTCGTTACGAATAATATCAAAGACTATCGTCTTTTGATGGGAATTGAGGCTATCAAACCATCAAAAATTCGCATTATTTCCCGATAAATAGTTTATTGACACATCCTCTAAAACAAGCGGTAATCCAATCCAAGCGGATTACCGCTTGTTTTATACCCTATAGCGAACAATATAATAAATAATATTAACCAAATTAATTAAATAAATGAAAAAATTTACTTTCTTTTTTCTTGCACTATTGTGCTCAGGACTGATGTCTGCTGAAATTTTTTATGATGTTAAGATCGGCGACCTCTATTACAACCTGAATACAACTACACAGACGGCACAAGTATCGGGTATCGTCAACGGATTTTCCGGCGATCTTGTGATTCCTGATTCGGTGAAATATGACAATCCCTATGCTAATCTTAATATTAATATAGAGAGTCCGGCAGAAGGTTATGTTACGCTTGTTATTGAGATTCCGGAAGGTTCTGAATGTAATGGTATCGCCTTTAAGGGATCTCTTGATGGCTCCAGTTGGACAGGGGCAAATCAATACCTCGGAGAGTATGGCTCGACAACAGTAAGTCAATGCATTCAATTTGAGTTAATTAGTGGTACCACCAATTTGTATAAAGCTACTTTTCGATTGGGTGAAGAAGTGTGGGGCGAAGGAGTATTGATGAGCGGTAAAGTCTGCCTGATTTATGCGAATGATGCTTATTGGCAGGGACAAGCTACAGATTGGTCTGCAGAAAATTTTTCCACCGCAGATTGGGGCCGTTCCGGTGATGGTAATATTTTAATCTATAGTTCTGGTATTGTCTACATGCATATAGATGGATGGCAGGATACGGAATGCGCCCCTTATTCTAATTATAATCTCACCGTTCATGTCCCTAATATGTGCAGTGATTTTAACCTTGAGGTGATAGGTAGTTTTTGCAATTGGAATGATGCTCAAGCTGTTACTATGACACAAGTTTCAAGTGGTGTGTACACCGCAACCATTTTTGCCAAAGAGAACGCACAATGGAAAGTTCGTGGTGAAGGTGATTGGGGAAAGGAAATTCAATATTATGATAATGATAGTTGGAAGGCTGTTCCGAATTATGTTCTTGGCTCAAATCTCAATGTAACGGTGGACTATAGTGATAATGATATATACCGTTGGAGTGTATGCGCAGAGGAAGAAGAAATTCCCCGTCGATTAAATGCTACGAGTCTACCGCATCGCACCCAAGCCAGTATGCAGACTTTCCGCGTGACTTCAATTGGTAGTCATGCTTTCAATAATTGCAGAGGTTTATCATCTGTAACCATACCGGAAAGTGTCACAACTATTGGGGAGTGGGCATTTTATGGATGCACAGGGTTGACTTCGGTGACATGGAATGCTATTAACTGCAGCACAAATTCAGATTCCTACAATCGACCATTTGATGGTTGCTCAAACATCAGTTCTTTTGTTTTTGGCAATCAGGTACAAAAAATTCCGGATTATTTGTGCTATGAATTGACGCAAATTTCTTCGATAACAATACCTAATACGGTAACCTATATCGGACAATCGGCATTTAAAGACTGCAATGTATTTAATTCTCTTATAGTTTCTGAAAATGTGGATACGATTGGTAGTAATGCTTTTGAAGGCTGTAACAACCTATCCCTTGTAATTTGGAACGCACGAAATTGCGTAAGTGGGTATTGGTATAACACTTACGCTCTTGACGATAATGATAATTATATCTATGAGTGGCGTAATGGCTATAATAGCCCATTCCCGTCTTCGGTTGGAACGATTATCTTCGGTGATTATGTGCAGCAAGTACCGCGTGGTTTATGCAGAGGGCTGAATCAGTTGACTTCTATCGCATTGCCCAATACCGTGACGAAGATTGGCGAGTATGCCTTCAAAAACTGCAGCGGACTGATTTCGGTTACAATGGAAGAAGGTGTGCAGACCATTGGAGATGATGCTTTCGGGGATTGTACCAACCTGCCGCAAATCGTTATACCCAATAGTGTGACAAAGATTGGGCACGATGCATTTGGTAGATGCTCGAACCTGACAACTGCCACCATCGGTAATCATGTGGATACGATAGGTAGCGATGCATTTATCAGCTGCGAACGCTTGATGTCCATTGAGTTGCCGACTTCTGTTTCGTATATCGGAATAAGTGCTTTCCATGGCTGCTTGTCCATGAACAAAGCCATCGTGCATAGTACTGCCGAATTAGATCCGCTTTGTATGATACTTCTGAATCCGCAGATAGATACCATTGTAGCACCGGCAAGTATATTTGATATTGATGAGTATTATCGCTTGAATTACGTAGTAACCAAACGCATGAAGTATGTTCGCGCCACCACCGGTGAGCTGACCGAAGATGCGTTCGCCGTTATCCGTCGTTCGGCTTCTACTCTGGAGACATTGGATATGGCAGGAACCACCAATACGAGTCTGGCTGATGAGGCATTCAGCAATATGTACCGTCTGAGGGCCTTGGCTTTGCCATCGGGCGTAACCGAGATCAGTTACAAAGCCGCAGCCGAGTGCGTCAACCTAACACAAGTGACCATTCCTGCTTCGGTAGAGACGATAGGTCAGCGTGCCTTTGAGAACTGCCGCAGCCTGCAAGCTGTCATCTTTAGCGGCAACAACCTTCAGACGATTGGTAACTGGGCATTTTACAACAACCACGCCCTCCGTCAGATTACCATTCCTGCAGGTGTGACGACGGTTGGTGACGGTGCATTCTATGGTTGCAACTATCTGGAGGAGCTCGCCATGCCCGCTTCGCTGCGCAACGTAGGCGACAATGCCTTTGCGCTCTGCAACCACCTGACGAAGATGCAAGTAGAGGCCACCTTGCCGCCGCAAGTAGCAGCCCGCACGTTCTTTGACGTCAACCGTGCGATACCCGTGTATGTGCCCGATGAGGCTGTCAACGACTACCGCACTACCCAAGTATGGCAGGAGTTCTTCATCCGTCCGATCAGCCAAGCGGCAACCGGTATCGGCGAGGTAGAACAGGATGGTCAGGAGGGCACCGGCATGCTGCCCGATGGCAAGTTCATGCAAAACGGACAACTCTTCATCCGCAAGAACGGCCGCGTGTATGACACGCAGGGAAGACTTATCGAATAAGAATGGTTTTCGGTAACCGAGGTAGCCTGTATGTCATTCGTTGGATGGCATACAGGTTACTTTTTTTGCCGGCACAATCGCTAAGAAACGTGTCTTTAGTTGAGAGTTTTGAGTTCTCTATGCAAGCAAAAACGCCCTCTTAGACGACAAAATATAGCGTTTGCACTCTATTTTTGCAAAAAAGTGTCCGAAAATTTGCGTATGTGCAATTTTTGTAGTAAATTTGCGCCCAAATAACCAAATTATAAGGAATAAAATGATTTTAGACAGAATCGAAAATGCCGACCTATACTACGATGTAGTACCCGGTTTGGAACGTTTTATCCAGTTTTTTAATGATAATGACTTAGAAGAGTTTCCGGCTATGAAGCTGCGTCTGGATGGCGACGACCTGTTCGTTAATATCCAAGACATCAAACTCCGTGCAGCCAAAGACTGCCCCATGGAAGCGCACCGCGACTACATCGATATCCAAGTGCCGCTGTCAGGCGACGAACAGATGGGTTGGCGCGCACTGGCCGACTGCCAACAGGAGAAAGCAGAATACGACGAAGGTAAGGATATGGAACTGTACAACGACAATCCAACAGCCCTGATGACTGTGCCCGTAGGACACTTTGCCGTATTTTTCCCCACCGACGGTCATAAACCCGGCATCGGCGAACCCGGTAAGGCACACCGCAAACTGATTGTGAAGACGAGAGTGGAGAAGTAGTTTTTTTAGTTGATAATTGATAGTTGACAGTTGATAATTGATAGTTCTTATCTCGGCGAAGCCTCGAACGATCGGCTAAAGCCGTACGATAGTTGAAAGTTGAAAGATAAAAGTCAAAAAGATATGTTGAAGATTACAAAGAATGACCCGTATCTGCGTCCGTATGAGGGCGCGCTTCAGGCTCGTCACGACTATGCCGAGCGTCGCGAACAGGAACTGACGGGTGGTCAGTCGCTCAGCGATTGGGCCACCGGTTACCTCTATTTCGGTCTGCACTACGTAGCCGGCGTAAAAACCCGTAGCCGCCAGAAAACGATCGAAAATCAGGATCACTGGGTACTGCGCGAATGGGCTCCGAATGCGACGGCGATTTACCTGAAGGGTGACTGCAACAACTGGGAGAAACGCGAGGAATGGCGCATGCAAGCCATCGGTAACGGCATCTGGGAAGCCAAATGGCCGGCAGAGTGGCTGCAACACGGCCAGCACTTCAAGCTGCTGGTGGAGTGGAACGGCGGTTGGGGCGAACGTATCCCCTCGTATGCCATGCGCGTGGTGCAAGACGAAGATACCAAGATTTTCTCCGCACAGGTATGGCACCCCGAAGTACAAGAGACGGACAAAAAGAAACGCAACGCCTGGAAAGGTCTGAAGAAAGGCGAAGAACTGTATATCTACGAGTGCCATATTGGTATGTCGGGTGAGCAGGAGCGCGTAGCTACCTACGAAGAGTTCCGCCGTGACATCCTGCCCCGCGTGGCAGACTTGGGCTACAACTGCCTGCAGATCATGGCCATTCAGGAGCACCCGTACTACGGCAGTTTCGGATACCATGTATCGAACTTCTACGCCCCGAGTAGCCGTTTTGGCACGCCGGAAGAGCTGCGCGGGCTGATTGATGACGCTCACTCGCGCGGTCTGGCGGTGATCATGGATATCGTACACTCGCACGCCGTAAAGAATGAGTTGGAAGGCCTGGGCAACTTCGACGGAACGCCGTACCAGTATTTCCACGATGGTCCGCGTCGTGAACACCCGGCATGGGATAGTTTGTGCTTTGACTACGGCAAGACCGAGGTGCTGCATTTCCTGCTATCGAACTGCAAGTACTGGCTGGATGTGTTCGACTTTGACGGATTCCGTTTTGACGGGGTGACCTCGATGATGTACCGCAGTCACGGTCTGGGCGAGGACTTCAACGGCTATGACTCCTATTTCAACGGCAACGAAGATGGTGATGCCATCTGCTACCTGACGCTCGCCAACAAGCTGATTCATGAGGTCAAGAAGAAAGGTATCTCGATAGCAGAAGATATGTCGGGCATGCCGGGTCTGGCCTGCCCCTTCAAGGACGGCGGCGTAGGTTTTGACTACCGTCTGGCGATGGGTATTCCGGATTTCTGGATCAAATATATCAAGGAAGTAAAGGACGAGGACTGGAAGGCCGGTCACATCTACTTTGAGATGACCAACCGCCGCCTGGATGAGAAGACGATCTCGTATGCCGAGAGCCACGATCAGGCTCTGGTGGGCGACAAGACGATTATCTTCCGCTTAGTGGATGCCGATATGTATTGGCATTTTGAGCATGGTCATGCCACCTATATGGTGGACCGCGGTATCGCGTTGCACAAGATGATACGCCTCATCACCGCCTCTACGACCCAGGGCGGTTACCTCAACTTCATGGGTAACGAGTTCGGGCATCCCGAATGGATTGATTTCCCACGCGAGGGGAACGGCTGGAGTTACAAATACGCCCGCCGGCAGTGGAGCCTGGTGGACAACCCGCACTTCTACTATGCTGACCTGAACCGCTTTGACCGCCAGATGATACACCTGCTGCGCTTCAGCATGGACACACAGAAACACACGCTGGACAAACTATGGGATAACGAGGGCGACCAAGTGGTAGCATACCGCCGCGGCGACCTGGTGTTCGTGTTCAACTGGAATGGCCAGAAGTCGTTTGCCGACTACGGCATTCTGACGGAGCAAGGTAAGTATCGCGTGGTACTCAATACTGACGCGCGCGAGTATGGCGGTTTCGGTCTGAGCGACGACAGCGTAGAGCACTTCACGCAGTATGACCCGCTGTACGAACCGGATAACAAGGGCTGGCTGAAACTATATTTGCCTGCCCGAAGTGCGGTGGTGCTGGAGTTAATTAAGTAAATGGAGAATGGAGAATGGAAAATGGAAAATTGAAAATTGAATTATGAGAGTACTGATAGAACCTGATTATGAGACCTTGTCGCGTTGGGCCGCAAATTATGTAGCCTCGCGTATCAACGCATTCCAGCCCAAGGAGAGCAACCCCTTTGTACTGGGACTGCCTACCGGCTCATCGCCGCTGGGTATGTACCGCCACTTGATTGAACTGAACAAAGCCGGCAAGGTATCGTTCCGCAACGTGGTGACCTTCAATATGGACGAGTATGTCGGACTGCCGACTGACCATCCGGAGAGTTACCACAGCTTCATGTGGACCAATTTCTTCTCGCATATCGACATCCCCGAGAAGAATGTTAATATACTGAACGGCAATGCCGCTGACCTCGTTGCCGAATGCGCACGTTATGAGGCTAAGATTAAGAACTACGGAGGTATTCACCTGTTCATCGGCGGCGTAGGCAAAGACGGCCATATTGCCTTCAATGAGCCGGGTTCGTCGCTGACGAGCCGCACGCGCCAGAAAGAGCTGACGTCGGATACCATCATTGCCAACTCGCGTTTCTTTGGCGGCAATACCGAACTGGTACCCCGCTCGGCGCTGACTGTTGGTGTAGGCACCATCATGGATGCCGGCGAGGTGATGATATTGGTGAATGGACACGAGAAAGGTCGCGCCCTGCTGCACGCCATCGACAAGCCCATCTCGCATATGTGGACTGTTTCCGCCCTGCAGATGCACCAACACGGCATCATCGTATGCGATGAAGACTCGTGCCACGAGCTGACTGTAGGAACTTATCGTTATTTCAAAGACATTGAACGCAACAATCTTGACCCCGAAACGCTTCTACATTGAGACCTACGGCTGCCAGATGAATGTGGCAGACAGCGAGGTGGTTGCTGCCGTGATGCAGACGACCGGTGCAGAACTGACCGAGCAGTTTGAGCAGGCGGACATCGTGCTGCTCAATACCTGTTCCATCCGTGACAAGGCCGAACAGACCGTTTGCCACCGGCTGGAGGAGATGCACGCCCTGACCGGTAAGGCCAAACGCAAGGTGGTAACGGGCGTCATCGGCTGTATGGCAGAGCGGCTGGGTGAAGAACTCATCCGGAAGTACCACGTAGATTTCGTTGCCGGACCGGATGCTTATCTCGACATCCCCAACCTATTGGCGCAAGCCGAACAGGGACACAAAGCCGTCAACCTGCAACTCAGCACCACCGAGACGTACCGCAACATCATACCGACCAGAATCGGTAAGTCGATATCGGGTTTTGTGAGTATTATGCGCGGGTGCAACAATTTCTGTTCGTACTGCGTGGTGCCTTATACCCGCGGACGGGAACGCAGTCGCGACCCCGAGAGTATCCTAAACGAAGTGCGGGATTTGCGCGACAAAGGCTACAAGGAAGTGACCCTATTAGGCCAGAATGTCAATTCGTACCGTTTCGTAGAGTTGACCTTTCCGGACCTATTGGCCCGCGTGGCAGAAGCGGTTCCAGAGATGCGAATACGCTTCACCACCAGTCACCCGAAGGATATGAGCGACCGCACCCTGGAGACCATAGCCGGATACGACAACCTCTGTAAGTTCATTCATCTGCCTGTACAGAGCGGAAGCAATCGGATACTGAAACTGATGAACCGGCGTTACACGCGGGAATGGTACCTGGAGCGCATCGCGGCCATACGGCGTATTGTACCGGAAGCAGCCATCGGAACGGATGTATTCTGCGGCTTCCACAGCGAGACAGAAGAAGACCATAGGGAGACACTGAGCCTGATGCGCGAGGTAGGATTTGACACGGCATTCATGTTCAAATACTCAGAGCGACCGGGCACCTACGCGCAGAAGCACCTACCCGATGACATACCGGATGAGGTAAAGGTACGCCGACTGAACGAGATCATCGCCCTGCAGAACCAGCTGTCGTTGGAGAGCAACGAACGGGAGGTAGGCCGGGTAGTGGAAGTGCTGGTGGAGGGCTACTCGAAGCGCAGCCACGATGATATGTTCGGTCGCACCTCACGCTACAAGACCGTGGTCTTCCCGCGCGCGGGCAGGCACGTGGGCGAATTGATTAAGGTGAAGGTCATATCCGCCTCAGCAGCGACCTTAAAAGGAGTTATAGAAGAGGATTGAACCCAAAAAACGCACAAAATGACATAAAAAACGCATTTTTTTGCAAAAAAATTTGGTCAATTCGAAAAAAAGCAGTAATTTTGCAGCGAATTAATAAAACAAAATTTTCATAGTTAAGGTTTAGGTTTAATGATAACAGGTGGCTGTGAAGTTACCTGTTATTTTTCCTAAAAGAGAAATATACACCCTTCGTAAGGGGCTTTTTTATTATGAATACAAAAAACGACATAGCGCAAAACGAAGCTCAAAATCTCGTGCCGGACTTAACCAATCCGGAGGAAGCCAGACGCGCTTTTCTGGCAGCAGAGATACTGAACCGCAAGTATTAAGACTTGCACATAAACAAACTGAAAAATTTAATAGAAGAAAACATATGGCAACCACGTACATGACTGCAGAGGGACTGCAGAAACTGAAAGAGGAACTCCAATTCCTCGAGGGAACAGAGCGTCCGCGTGTCATCGCGGCTATCGCCGAGGCCCGCGACAAAGGAGACCTGAGTGAGAATGCGGAATACGACGCCGCAAAAGAAGAACAGGGACACTTGGAAAGCAAAATCGCACACCTGAAAGCTAAGATTATGGACGCTCGTATCATCGACGAGACGACAATCAACACCAACGAGGTACAGATACTGACCCGCGTACGCGTTCGTAACCTCAAAAACGGAGCGGAGAAGGTCTATCAATTGGTTACCGAGGGCGAAGCCAATATCATGGAGGGTAAGATTGCCGTTACCACCCCTATCGCCAAAGGCCTGATGGGAAAGAAGGTAGGCGAAATAGCCGAAGTGATGGTTCCCGCCGGCAAGATGGAGTTCGAGATATTGGAGATTTCGCTATAATCGGATAACCAAACGCAATCGTCAATAAATCGACAAATCGTAAATTGTAAATCGTCAAATCGTAAATTATTATGACATTATTTACCAGAATTATCAAGGGTGAGATTCCGTCGTACAAAGTAGCGGAAGACGATCGTTATTATGCCTTTCTGGATATCAACCCGCTGCAGAAGGGTCACACGCTGGTAGTCCCGAAACTGCCGGAACCCGAAGCAGATTATATCTTTGATTTGGATGACGAGACGCTTGGCGGCCTGATGACCTTTGCCAAGGTCGTAGCCAAAGGTATCCAAGCGGCAACGGGTTGCAAACGCGTAGGCGTAGCCGTGTTAGGCATGGAGGTCAACCACGTGCATGTGCACCTCGTACCGCTGAACCAAGAGGGTGACCTCAACTTCGCCAACCCGAAACTGTCGCTGCCGACCGAGGAGATGGTAGAGATCGCCAACTCCATCGCGCAAGCTATTGATCCGGTTTGATAACTGTTTTCGGAGGACTAAATAGTAAAAAAGGACTGCTCGGTGAGCAATCCTTTTTCTTTTACTTCTGGGCGCGAATCCAAGTCTGGTTGCGGCCTAAGAAACCGCGTTTGTCCAGGCTGCCACGCAGCACCAGCTTACCGTCCTTGAGATACAGTTTCGCGTAGTACGTCTTGCCATTATTGGGATCCACAACGCGGCCACCGACCAGTTCATCGCCATCGGCTTTCATGCCGCGGATGATATTCAACCCGACGATGGGTTTCATATGGTCCTCGCCCTCGCAAAGGGTACATTGGTCGTTCTCATGACCGGCTTTGAGGATACGTACGACCTTGCCGTAGTAGAGTCCATCGGACGCCTTGTAGATTTGTACGACCGACATCTGGTCGCCGGTAGCATCGTCAATGGTGGTCCATTCGCCCAACATGGCACTAACCTGCGCATTGGACGCAACAACTGCTATGAGCAGCGCAATCACTGATAGAATACGTTTCATTTTATTTCGGTTATGGGTTATCGGTTATGGGTTATCGGTTATGGGTTATCGGACTATTTCAGCGCTCTATACACACCTCCTGGCAGAGCATGAACGATATCTTTCATCTCCATCTCCATGAGTAAAGCTATCATCTGGGGGTACGAGATACCGGTCTCCATGACCAGGAAGTTGACGTGCACGCCGTCTTCGTTGGTATGCAGGGTATTGAGCACCAGTTGTTCCTCGTTCGTCAAGTCGCCAAAGAGATTGACGAGCTCGGTCTGGGTAGCGGTATTATTACGTCTCTCCCACTGCATATCGTGGATAAGATCATCTGCCGAAAGTAGCATATGAGCCATATTTCGCCTAATAAGGCGGTTGCAACCGCCGGAAGCGATATCCTCGGGTCGTCCGGGTCTGGCAAACACCTCACGCGAGTAGTCAAAGGCCATACCAGCGGTGATGAGACTGCCGCCTTTCTCGCGCGATTCCACGACGACGACGGCATCCGCCAGGCCGGCTATGATACGGTCGCGCGCCACGAAGTTCATGCGTTCGGGTTCCGTACCGGTAGCGTATTCCGTCAGGATACCGCCTTGTTCGAGGGTGCGGACGGCTATCTGGCGATGGACGGAGGGATAGATACGATCCAGTCCATGCCCCGGGATGACGATGGTAGGTATGTTCGCCTCCAGTGCCGCCATATGGGCGGCTACATCGATGCCATATGCCAATCCGGACACGATAGTCAGATCAGGCACTGCAGCAGCCAGATCCAGGATGAGTTGGCGCGTAAACGTCTTGCCGCGATCGGTTGCCCCGCGCGTACCGACAACCGACAGCATATGTTTGCCATTGGGTTGTAGGTTGCCCCTTCCGTACAATACCAGCGGCGCATCGGGGCACTCGCTGAGGCGGTAAGGGAATTCCTCGTCGGTGTAGGTATAGATCTTAATCTTATGTTTTGCGGCGAACTCCAATTCTTGTTCCGCTCGTTCGCGGAAAAGTTGCACGGCGTCCTTATCCGAACGCTCGAGGGCATCGGTCGGATTGCCGTACTCATGAAGCAGAGCACGCGCCTTGCGCAAGGCGTTGCGGTAGTGCATCGTCAGCGCAATGAGGTCGATGAGTTGTTTATCGTTCACAGTTTCTCGCCATAACATAGATCCCCTGCGTCACCCAGACCGGGAACAATATATTTCTTATCATTGAGTTCCTCGTCCACCGCTGCGCACCAGAGGGTGATATCATCCTCTTCGGGTAGGTTCTGCTGAAGATAAGCGACAGCCTGCTTGGTACCGATGGTGCAGCAGAGATGAGTGCGAGCCGGTTTGCCGTGCGAGAGCAAAGCCTTGTAGGCGACCTCCATCGACATACCGGTAGCCAACATGGGGTCCACGAGTAGAAGTGTCTTCTCAGCCAACGCAGGCGAAGCCAGATACTCAGCCACGATTTCCAGTTCCTGCTTGCCGTTGCGGTTACGCCCCATACGGCGGAAAGCGGAGAGGAAGGCGTTTTCGGCGTGGTCGTACATACGTAGGAAGCCCTGATGGAATGGCAGTCCGGCACGTAAGATAGTACCCAGCACAATCTTATCCTGCGGCAAAGCAACCTTAGCGATACCAAGTGGGGTCTGAACGTCCTCAACCCTATAATTGAGCATACGGCTGACTTCCAAAGCCATGATTTCGCCGATACGCTCAATATTGCAGCGAAAGCGCAAGGGGTCGCGCTGAATATCCACATTGCGTATCTCAGCCAGATAGCAGTTCATGAGTGAGTTCTGCTCCGATAGATTAATAACCTTCATATCTTTTGTTCAATTTATAATGGTCTGACAGCAAATTGGTAGGACGTCTATTTGGTCATAAAATGCTCCATAACCGACTTGGCATACGAGCGCGAGACGGGTATCAGCGGTACGCGTGCGTCGCCCAGATCCAGCACCACCTCGTTATCCTGATGACGCATCAGCTGTACCAGGTTCACGTTGACAATGTAGGAGCGATGACAACGCACCAAACCGCGTTCACGAAAACGCCACTCGATATTCTTGAGCGAGTTGCGGATGATGAGTTTCTCCATCTTGCCCGCCAAGAGGTAGTGTATGATGACGTAGTTATCCGCTCCCTCCAAGAAGTAAACGGTTTCGGGTTTGGCGGATAGCCGTAGGTCGCCCTTTTCATCGTAGAAGTTGTAGACCACTTCGCCTGCCAGTTTTTTCTCGTTCTGCTCCTTCTCCGCCTCCATCTTCTGGTGCAGATCGCTAATGTCATATGACATCACCCCTATCATACCGGCAAGCAGGATTACCAATCCCCACATCAGCTCGATGCGGTAGGCGGACACAAATTCATAGATATAAAACGGAGTGAAAGCCAACACCAAAAAGAGCACCAACACTACAAATCCTATCGAAAAAAGAATCTTATAGCGGTGCAAACTGAGGTAATATTGCAATCTTTTTCGCATTCGCGCTGCAAAGATACGCTTTTTTTTGGATATTTGCAAAAAAAGTAGTATCTTTGCACGTTTTTTTTAGATTTTATTGCGTGAAAACGAATAATTTTATCCATAGAATCGCAAAAGACCTCGTTCATTGGCTACCGATAACCCAATTTGACGGGGAAGTTTTTGTCATTGACCAAGCCGAACAAGTGTCGGAAGCCGTCAGCTATCTTCGGCGTCAGAAAATGGTGGGCGTGGATACGGAATCGCGCCCCAGTTTCAAGCGTGGTGTGCACTACCCTACTGCCCTGCTTCAGATAGCTACGGAGAAACGTTGCTACCTATTTCGTCTATCCGCCATCGGTCTGCCTGACTCCGTTGCCGAACTATTCAGCAATAATGATATCATCAAGGTAGGGTTGGCCTTCAAGGACGACCTGAACGGGCTGCGTCGCCTGACGGACTTCACCCCGCGCAACTGCATCGACCTGCAGTCTATCGTTGGGCAGTACGGTATTTTGGACCTGGGTTTGCAGAAGATATTTGCCATCTGTTTCGGCAAAAAGATATCCAAATCGCAGCAGCTCACCAACTGGGAGAATGTTGTTCTCACCCCCGAGCAGGCACGTTATGCCTCCACCGATGCGTGGGCGACGCTGCTTATCTACAAGGAGTTGATGCAGACCCAACCTCTGCCTCACGAAGAGGCGGAAGCGCTACGCCTCGCTGAACACGAAGCTCAATGCCGCCACCAGCAGGAGGTGATGGAGGCCCGAGCCAAACAACAAAACACAGAAACCGCTAAATCATACCGCACATGAATACCATCATCCTCAAGCCCAAGAAAGAAGAGTCACTCCTACGCTTTCACCCCTGGGTCTTCTCGGGTGCTATTGCACGCATTATTTTGGATAAAAACTACCCGTACGCAGAACCCCAAGAAGGTGATGTGGTCGCCGTATGCGCTGCCGATGGCAAGGCGTTGGGGGTAGGTCATTGGCAGGTAGGCAGTATTGCCGTACGTATTTTAGCCTTCGGCACAGATCGTCTTAGCGACGACTTCTGGCACGAGCGTATCCGGGCTGCGTACACGCTTCGCCGTAGTCTTGGGCTCATCCGGGCTGACAACAACACCTACCGACTGATTCACGGTGAGGGAGATTTCCTACCCGGACTTGTCATAGACCACTACGCCGATACAGCGGTCATTCAGGCGCACTCAGTCGGCATGCACCGCGCACGCTATCAGATAGCTGAGGCACTGAAGGCCGTAACGGGCGTGGAAAACATATACTATAAATCTGACGACACCCTCCCCTTTAAGGCCCCCATCGAGGGCGACAAAGTCGGCTACCTGTCGCTAACCGAGAACCGAGAACCGAGGACCGAGCACCCAGAACCGAGAACCGAGGCCCCTGTATCCCCATGGGCCATGGAAAACGGGCTGGAGTTCCGGATTGACTGGTTGCAGGGGCAGAAGACCGGTTTCTTTGTGGACCAACGCGAGAACCGGATGCTACTGGAGCGATATTCAGCGGGGCGCGACGTACTGAACATGTTCTGCTATACGGGCGGATTCTCGCTCTATGCCCTGCGCGGCGGTGCTAAGCGAGTCACATCTGTTGACGTAAGTCAGAAAGCCGTTGAGTTGGTTCGCGCCAATATGCAGCGCAACTTCCCCACGGCTACCAACCATGAGGAATACGCTTCGGATGCATTTGAGTTCTTGAAAAACGCTGAGCCGGATACATATGACCTGATTATCCTCGACCCACCGGCTTTTGCCAAGCACCGCGACGCCATCAAGAATGCCCTGCGCGGCTACCAGCGGCTTAATGCCCAAGGCATAGCGGCAGTGCGTCCGGGCGGATTGGTGTTCACCTTCTCCTGCTCGCAGGCTGTGGATAAGGAGATGTTCCGCCTGGCGGTATTCTCGGCAGCCCAGCAAACAGGTCGCCGCGTGCGAATTATCCACCAACTCCACCAGCCGCAAGACCATCCCGTCAACATCTATCACCCCGAAGGCGAATATCTCAAGGGTCTGGTCCTGCAGGTGGAATAAGGGCGCTCTATTTTCGGATTATCTTGGCGGTGTACCATCTTCCATCGGCATACGCCTTAAGGAAGTACACACCGGTAGCCAAACTCTCCATCGGCAGCAACACCATATAGGGCGCATCGCTACCGGTATCAAAGGTACAGATTGTCTTGCCCGTCATATCTGCGAGCGAGAGATACGATACCGTGCGGAGTATATCGGCATAGCATACATTGTCGCAGGGATTCGGGTGCACCTTCATCACGTCTTCCAGCGCCCACTTGGGTGCATCGGGGCGATTGGGTTCGTCCGTCGGGTTGGGCAAGAACTGCTCGATGGGATTCTGCTGCTGCGCTTCCTCTTGCCATGCTGACTGTTGCTCGCAAGCAGGCATGCGTGTAAACTCAATGATTGTCCGCACGAGCATATCGTTGAGGTGCTCCACAACCAGGGTGTCGGTTGTGGGTTTGATATGCGGGTTACCGATACCCGAGTCATCGGTTAGGAAGAACGAGGTACCATTGGTGGATAGGGCGATGGAACGCATCAGCATCTCGCCACTCTTGTCCACACCGCTGCACACTACGGGCACTACACGAACGCCCATTAGGGCTGCCTCGTTGACAGCTTCGTGCAGGCGACTCAGCGTGGCTGAATCACGGTGACAGGGTGCATCTAATATAAGGAACGCGATACGCGCGCGTGCCTCAGCATTCCATCCGGCTACGCGCAGCGAAGCAAGCAAGGCTTCGGGTACAGCCTCCGGCATGTCACCTCCACCGTTGGCCTCCTGCTTATCAATAAAAGCCTGCGTCCTATTGATATCGGAACTCAGGCGCGCGATACGCGTCAGGTACTCATCGCCAAAGTCACGATAGACCAAAGCGCCGGTGCGGATATGGAGTCCCTCTACAGCCGACTGCGAACGTGCTATTACATCCTTCATCTCAGCCTGCAGGTAGCGTAACTCATCGCCCATAGACCCAGTGGCATCAAAGACAAAGAACACATCTGCCGTCTCGGGCGTATAGCACGGCCGATCCAGCACAAAAGTGGTAATGATGTTTTGCCGAGCGGTTTCGGTCTCATCACCGCAGGCCAACACCTTGCCGTTAACGCCCCACAGTTCGGCCTTACCGGTGTTATCGGTCACGGCCGAGAAGAGGATTTGTCCGTCAGCTGCACGGAGTTCAACAGGCATGCCTACCAAGGGGAAGTTCTGCTTATTCTTGACCTGTACGGTATAGCGCTCGCGGGTATTGATACCCCATTCCTCTACGTGCTGGCGCAACTCACCGCTGCGTAATTCTACCCATAGGTTCCATTTGGCAAAGTCATTCACCTCGCCTGCCGTCAGTTGTCCGGCGGATGGCATTGCATTCGCCACAGTGGCGCTCTCTTCGTACAGCGAAGCCCCTATATCCGCAGCATCTTCGGCTACCGTGCCCATCGCCATCGGGGCGTGCGCAGCAGACTTAGCCGAAGTCTCCATCATGAAATAGACCTCATCGGTGCGTGCAGTTCGCTTGCTGTAGAGCAGCCCGGGATTATACTCACGGCGCGGCGACTTTTTCAGCAACAGCACGAGGGTCTTACCCTTGTCGGAAGGGGTGAGGCGAAAACTGCGAGCCTCGTAGCCATCCGCCTCAACTTGCAGCTTCATGCGAGATTGCACATCGATGATGACACGACCGTCGCACCCGGTTCGAAGGGTATCTTTGCTGCGGGAATTGGTAACTTTGGCACCATATATCAGACTGCTATCTGCGTCCATAATCAAACAAGTCACTTGTTGCGTTGCAGCCTGCAGCATCAGGCTTCCGGCCGCCAGAAGTATTAACAAAATACGTCTCATACTATTCGTTATTTGGTTTACAAACCTCCCTCTATCAAAAACCGTGCCAACCCCAAAATAGCATTTTTTTGCGATTTTATTTGCGTATATCAAAAAAAAGCAGTACCTTTGTCGTCACAAAACTAAAAACAAGCGTATGTTAGTTGAAGCATTTCCTTACAAAGTCTTTGCGGGAACCAAGGGTGAGGCCTTGGCGCAACGTATTTGTGATCATCTCGGGTGCCAATTGGGGAAGATCAAGTTTGATCGTTTCTCCGATGGCGAGTTTGCCGTTTCGTTTGAGGAGTCCGTTCGCGGGCAGTCGGTGTACCTGGTACAATCTACCTGTCCCACGAGCGATAACCTGATGGAGTTACTCCTTATGATTGATGCCGCCAAACGCGCGAGTGCGTATAAGGTCATCGCCGTGATTCCGTATTACGGCTGGGCTCGTCAGGATCGAAAGGACAAACCCCGTGTATCTATTGGTGCAAAATTGGTCGCCAACATGATTGAGAAGGCCGGTGCAGACCGCGTTATTACCGTAGATTTGCATGCCGACCAGATTCAGGGATTCTTTGACATCCCGGTGGATCATCTGTATGGAGCCGTTGTGCTCGCCAATTATGTAGAAGCGCTGAAGATGGACAACCTGATGGTAGCATCGCCCGATGTAGGCGGATCGAAGCGCGCCGCAGCGTTCTGCAAGAAACTGCACAAACTGACGGATAAGGAAGTGCCGATGGTCATCTGCTACAAACATCGTCCGGACTTCAACAAGGTCAGCGAGATGCGCGTACTGGGTGACGTCAGAGGCAAGGATGTGGTCATTGTGGATGACATAGCCGATACCACAGGCACGCTTTGCAAAGCAGCTAAGATAATGATGGATGAGGGTGCTCGTTCCGTACGGGCGGTCGTTTCGCATGGTATCATGTCGGGCGAAGCCTGCGAACGCATCATGCAGAGCGAACTGACGGAGCTCGTATTCCTGGATACCATACCCTTTGATACCTCACGTTGCCCGAAGGTAAAGATTGTAACCATCGCTGCGCAGATTGCCGAGACGATACTGGCTATCCAGGAACATCGCTCGATAAGTGAATTGAATATACGATGAAGAAATTCTTACTATGGATGCTGTTCCCGCTGCTGACGGCATGTGCTGCCAAGCCGGCGGGAACAGTAACCGAAAACCGTCCGGCATTTTCGGGTGATACAGCGTACCTATTCGTAAAACACCAAGTATCGCTCGGTTCGCGTGTGCCGGGAACGAAGGCGCACCAGTTGTGCATGCTGTTTCTGGTGAACTCGCTGAAGAACTGCGGTGCGGATGTGGAGATTCAGCAAGGTACGAAGTTAAACTATGCCGGCGAGGAACAGACTATATACAACATCATCGGCCGATTTGGCGATATACATCAGAAGAACCGTTTGCTGCTGTGTGCGCACTATGACTCACGCCCCTGGTGCGACGAGGAGGAGAACTACGAGGACCGCTTTACGGCACTGCCCGGAGCCAATGATGGCGCGAGCGGCGTAGGTGTACTATTAGAGGTAGCCCGCCAGTTGTCCAAGCGTGACAGCCTGCCGCAGCGGGCAGTAGATATCGTATTCTTCGACTGCGAGGACATGGGTACGCCCTCGTTCTACACCGGAGCGGAGCGTGAGGATACCTGGTGTCTGGGAGCCCAGCTGTTTGCGGAGCGGATGGTGGGTTTTGGCCTGCACAAGGACTACCAGTACGGCGTGCTGCTTGATATGGTGGGAGCCCCCGATGCCGTATTCCCCAAGGAGTATTTCTCGCTGCAGTACGCGGGCAACTACGTAGAGAAGGTATGGCGCACAGCGGATAAGTTAGGCTACGGACGCTACTTTAAGCAGGAGCATTCGTACCCCATCACCGACGACCACTACTACCTGAACGCGATGGCCGGCATACCGTGCATTGATATCATTCACTACGACATGCGGCAGGAGACGGGATTCCCCTACTGGTGGCACACCCGGCAGGATGATATGCAGAATATCGACCCCGCAACGCTGCAAGCCGTGGGGGAGGTGATACTTTCATTAGTTGATAGTTGACAATTGATAGTTGATAGTTCTTATCTCGGCAAGCCTCGAACGATCGGCTAAAGCCGTACGATAGTTGACAATTGATAGTTGATAATTGATAGCAGTTTTGAAACCATTACTTGAGATACATGACTTGCATGCTAAGATAGCAGGCAAAGAGATTCTAAAAGGTGTGGACCTGGTGATTAACGCCGGTGAGATACACGCCATCATGGGTCCTAATGGAGCCGGAAAATCCACCCTATCGGCAGTGCTGACGGGGCATCCGTCGTACGAAGTGACGGGTGGCAGTATCCGTTTCAGAGGCAAAGACCTATTAGCCATGCAGCCCGAGCAGCGGGCACGGGAGGGCATCTTCCTGTCCTTCCAGTACCCCGTGGAGATACCGGGCGTGTCGATGGTCAATTTCCTACGGACGGCGGTGAATGAGAAACGCCGTTACGAGGGGCAGGAAGCGCTGTCGGCAACGGAGTTCCTGAAGATGATGCGCGAGAAGAAACGCCTACTGGAGATACCCGACAAACTCAATAACCGTTCGGTGAACGAGGGTTTCTCGGGCGGCGAGAAAAAGAAAAACGAGATTCTGCAGATGGCGATGCTGCAACCGCTGCTGTCGATACTGGACGAAACGGATTCCGGCCTGGATATCGACGCGTTGCGTATCGTGTCAGAAGGTGTCAACCGCCTGAAAAGCCCCCAGAATGCCGCTATTGTCATTACGCACTACCAGCGCTTGCTGGATTATATCGTGCCGGATTATGTGCATGTGCTGGCGAACGGTCGTATCGTGAAGACCGGAACGAAGGAACTGGCTTTGGAACTGGAGGAGAAAGGTTACGCTGCGTATGAATAAGATCGTACTGGCTGCGAACGAGACGCGCCACCTGGTGCTGCTAAACGAACCCTCTGTACAACTCACCATTGAGCAGGAAGCGGGTTCGTCGCTCGTGTTGCATATCATCAACCTGCCTCCCAGAACCGAGAACCCAGAACCCAAAACCGAGAACCCAGAACCGAGCACCGATAACCGAACACCGATAACCAACGATATCACCATTCGGCAAATGGGTACGGGCTGCGAGACGAAAGTGTACGCCTTGGCATATGTGACGGGCAGTGATTCGGTTAGTACCCATACCCACGTGTTTCACGAAGTGGGGGAAGGGCGCTCGGAGCAACTCATCAAGTTTGTGCTGGACGATTCCGCCAAGGGGGATTTCTACGGCGAGTTGCGTATTCATCCGGACGCGCAGCGTGTGTCGGCTGAGCAAACCAACCGCAACCTGCTACTCGCGCCCACCGCGACGATGCACACACGTCCGCAGTTGGAGATTTACGCCGACGATGTGAAGGCTTCGCATGGTGCCACCACGGGCCAACTTGATGATACGGCACTATTCTATATGCAGCAACGCGGCATTGGGCGCGAGACGGCTCGACGCATGCTTATTGGTGCATTTATGAAAGATGTGGTGCTGACAATCGAAGACGAGAAGCAGCGCGAAGAGTTAATAGAGGCGATTGATGGCATAGTCCAATAGGACTATCATGCTTTGTTTGGCATCCGAGTCTCTGAAGGTCTGTAAGGCTTTCAGGGCTTTTTCTTTATATTCCTGCATGCGACGATAGGCATAGCGCACGCCGTCATAACGCATTACAAAGGCCTTGATTTCCTCCTCCGCCTCGTGGATATTGAGGTACTGCGCATTGCCCGCGAGGTCGGTAGCCAGTTGTCGTATATGTTCGCTCTCCTCCTTCGGCGCACGGTTTAGCGAAATGAGCAGCGGCAATGTAGCCTTGCCGTCGCGGATGTCGTGCATCGTAGGTTTGCCGATCTCATCGGTATCGGAATAGTCGAGCACGTCGTCCTTGAGCTGGAAACAGATACCCAGACAGCGTCCGAACTCGCGCAGGGCACTCGCCTGTCTGTAGGTAGCACCCGACGACTCGGCGCCAGACTCGGTGCAGGCGGCAAAGAGGCAGGCGGTCTTCTGCTCAATGATGCGGAAATACTGCTCTTCGCTAATCCACATAGTACTGTTTCGGTGCAACTGCAGCAGTTCGCCGGAGGTAAGAGCCTGACTCATTTCGCCGATGATGGCCATGATACGCGTGTGACGCAGGTTGGTGATGATTTCAATAACCTTAGCCAGCATGTAATCGCCGACCAGTACCGCCACCTTGTTCGACCAGCGCGCATGCACCGAAGGCATACCGCGGCGCATGGGGCTGTCGTCAACCACATCGTCGTGAATAAGCGAAGCGGTATGCAGCATCTCGAGGGCCACCGCCGTTTCGTTGGTCTTGTGGGTGACACCTTTACAGAGTTTAGCGGACAGCAACACCAACACCGGACGCAACTGTTTGCCGCGCTGCTCATGCAGGTAATCAAAGACTTCCTTCAGAACCGGATTGTCACTACTGAGATACTCGCTAAAGCAAGCCTCAAAATGACGAAAGTCTTCGTCTATCGGACGCCGTATGTCGGTCAGTGTCGTCATGCTCGATTCAAAAAAACGTGCAAAGATACACAAAAAAAATGATATGAGCAAATATTATTTGCATATATGCAAAAAAAGCAGTATTTTTGCAGTCAAATTTAACATTATTTAAGCTAATAACGATTTATGGCACTGAATTACATTTGGATTTTCCTCATTTTAGCAGCCGTTCTGGTTGGCTTGGTCGAGTGGATTTTTGCGGGGCAAAGCAACGTAATGACCGAGATACTGAACTCAACTTTTGCCTCTGCTAAGACCGGTTTTGAGATTTCGATTGGTCTGACCGGCGTATTGAGTTTGTGGATGGGTATCATGAAGATAGGCGAGCGCGCGGGCGTCATCAACCAGCTCTCGCGGGCGGTGAGTCCGTTCTTCACGCGTATATTCCCCGAGTTGGGCAAGGGGCACCCTGCCTACGGCCCTATGCTGATGAACCTCAGTGCCACGATGTTGGGTATCGATAATGCAGCAACGCCCTTAGGCTTGCAGGCGATGCAGGAGATGCAGAAGACCAATACCGATAAGAACACCGCCAGCAATGCGATGATCATGTTCCTGGTGCTTGTTACCTCGGGTCTGACTTTGGTGCCGGTGAGTATCATGACCTACCGCGCGCAGCTCGGTGCAGCCAATCCGGCGGACGTATTTCTGCCTATTCTGCTCTCTACCTACTTCGCAGCCATGGCGGGTCTGCTATCCGTGGCACTGATACAGCATATCCGGCTGTGGGACAAAGTCATCCTGGGCACCTTAGGCGGTATGACCGTGATGGTAGGTCTGGTCATCTGGGCCGCCATGCGCTTGCCGGAGGAAACCGTCAGTATGTGGTCGGGTATCCTGGCTGCGGTGATGTTGCTGGGCGTGATATGCTGGTTCATCATCGCCGGTATGGTCCGCAGAGAGAATGTCTATGACGCTTTTATTGAGGGAGCCAAAGACGGTTTTAAGACCGCCATCGGTATCATACCGTATTTGGTAGCGATGTTAGTGGCTATTGGTATGTTTCGCGCCAGCGGTGCGATGAACTGGGTGGTGGACGGCATCGCCTGGTGTTTTGCCGCCATAGGCCTCAATACCGATTTCGTGCCCGCGCTGCCTACGGCCCTGATGCGTCCGCTGAGCGGTAGTGGAGCCCGCGGCCTGATGGTGGACGCGATGATGCAGTATGGTGCGGATAGTTTTGTAGGGCGACTGGTAAGTATCGTACAGGGTAGTACCGATACTACATTCTATATACTAGCTGTCTATTTCGGCGCGGTAAATATCAAAAACACCCGCTATGCAGTCCTCTGCGGACTGATAGCGGATGTGGCAGGTATGGTAGCCGCGATTCTATTAGGCTACCTGTTTTTTCACTGATTAGCGCAGTACGCGACCGCGTCGGGGGGATCTGTGCCCGCCGCGCATGCGGTTCAGGTCCCACGACATGTTCCAGTAGAAGCGCAGACCGAACGACAGGTAATTGACCTTGCTCACAAAAGCGGTATTAAGGTCGTAGATGGTCACCTCCGGCACCTCGGTAGAGGAGTCGGCAATCGGTGCTACATCCACCACACGATTCGTCGGTTTGGCATTCGAGTAGCTGTTCCACAGGCCGTAGTCCAGGTACGCCATCAGTCCGAGGGCGTGCTGTTCGTTGAGTGAGAACTCATAGCCCACTTGCAGCGAGAGATTTAGATTCAGGGTCGGCGTCAGCGTCTTGCCTGTCTGCGTCAGCCTATCTGCGGGCAGTTTGCCGGCGATGGCATCATCGGTCAGCGTCACTCCGTAGTCCAGGAAATCCACCTGCGAGCTCATCTCGTTGAGCGAGAGCGAGTAGCTGCGCGGCAGCACCAGCATGAACTGCGGACCCACGTTGAGACGGAAGCCGGAGATCGTGAAGGTGTACATTAGAGGCACCTCGAATTGCAGTTGTCGGTCTTTCTGCACGGCCGTTCCCTGCAGGGTATATTGCATCCGGCGCCCCATGTAGTCGATATTGGTATATTGCGTTTGCCACTCCATATTCAGTCCGGTCTGCGACCAGGCAGCCCCCACACCGGTCATCAGACCCATCTGGATGCTAGTATAGTCTATTCGCCAGAGGCAACTGTAATTGACTGTCACACCCAGCGACGGTCCAAACTGGCTCTTGGCTTCCGCATCGGTGGTGTAGTAGGCAGTACCGGCCTTGATGCCTACACTCAGGTTGTTGTTCTCCGCTGCAGCGATGAGCGCTACACAGAGGAGGGTAAATATAGCAAATGAACGATTTATTCTCATGGGTGCAGAACGATATAGCGTAATACAATCTGTTGATTCTCCGTACGAAGTTCTACGAGGTAGGTGCCCGAAACGGCGGGTGCGGTCAGTCTGTACTCGTGCTCACCCCGTTCGGCTACAGCCTCCTCGATGACATGACCTGCCAGGTCATACACACGAATCCGGGTCTCACTATTGGGCATTAGCCCCTGAACGGTAACTGTCTGATCCGGCCGAACCGCAGCGGGATAGAGATACGGATTCCAGTTCTCGTCCGTCACATCGTCCAGGTCGGTCAGTCCGACGCTGACAACATCCGAACGGATATAGCCTGTGCAGAGGTTGTCCTTGGTGCTGATATTTGCCGACACATCCACTACGGCATAGAATCGGCCGTTGCCGACATATGCCTCGCCGACCTTGAGGTAGAATCCGCGTCCTACCAGCTCGTCGTTGTCGCGGTGTTCGGGGTCATCAATATCGCCGATAGCGCGGAACCAGGTCACATCATCATCCGTGACGGTATAACCCATCTCCTCCAGACCCGACACGTTGAGCAACAGCAACCAGTCATAGATACGCGCTACGGGCACGCTGTTGAGTCCGATGCAGTCGATCTCAATGGTAGCCCTAAGCGTCAGGTCGGCTATAACATCCACCTCACGCGGGTTGTGCCAATCGCCGTCAGACCATTCTACGAAGTGATAGCCATCAGCCGGCAATGCCTCAACCGTAATATGGGTGCCGTATTCATAGGTACCCGCACCGATGAAGATGGCGTTGTCACCTTCAAGCGTGATGGTGTACTTATTCACCACACTATCGAATACCGCGGTATAGGTAGCAGGCTCGGTCACAACAACCACCTCCGGTGTCCAACCCGTAAAGATATAGCTGTACGCCTGCGTAGCATCTTTCTGCGGTTCGGCAGCCGTATATTGCGGCATACTGCCGTAGGCTACGTCGGATGTTTGCAGCACCGTCAGGTCGTAATTGAGGAAGGTGACTGTATAGCGGTTGACCACGCTGTCATAGACCGCCGTATAAACGGCATCGCCCGTGATAGCCGCGAGTTCGGGTGCCCAACCCGTGAACGTATAGCTGTATTGCACATTCGCCGCGCGGGTAGGAAGAACACCCGTATAGACAGGCGTAGTGCCATAGGCGACAGAGTCCGTCAGCAGCAGTATACCATTGTAGTCGCGGAACTCCACCTTATATTCTATGCGCACGCCCGCGTACGTAGCGAGGTAGTCGGCATCGCCCGTCACTTCGGTCAGGGCGGGGAACCAGCCCGAGAAGACATACCGGAACTCATCGGTCGCCGGACGCGTCGGGGTGCTGCCTCGATAGACAGGCAGCGTGCCATAGGTCAGCTGCGTGCTGTAGAGCACGGTGCTGTCGTAGTTGAGGAAGCGAACGGTATAGAGCATAGCCGTACTGTCGTAAACGGCTGTATAGACGGCATCGCCCGTAACGGACACAATGGTGGGTGTCCAGCGGCGGAAGGTATAACTGTACGACTCGTTCGCCGGACGCGTAGGCGTCGTTCCGTTGTACGCGGGCATCAGACCGTATGCCAGCGTGTCGCGCTGGAGCAAGGTATTGTCGTAGTTGACAAAGCGCACCTCATAGCTATTCACCACGCTGTCGTACTGCGCCGTATAACTCTGGTCGGACTCAACAATCTCGTAGGCAGGTGTCCAACCGGCAAAGGTGTACGTATATTGCGCCGTAGCACTACGCGACGGCGTGTTGCCGGCATACGCGGGTGAGTCGCCATAGTAGAGCGAATCGGCCTTGATAAGACTGCCGTTGTAGTCCAGGTAGGCTACGCGGTAGCGGTTCACCGTGCTGTCGTAGGCAGCGGTGTACAACGCATCACCCGTGACGGCCGTGAGGGCGGGCTGCCAACCCGTGAAGCTGTAACTGTATTGTTCATTCGCCTCGCGGGTCGGTTGCGTACCAGCACCATCGGTCGGCAGCTGGTTGTAAGCCACCGAGTCGCTATAAAGCGGTGTGCCGTCGTAATTGACGAAATCTATCTTGTAACGATTGATTATACTGTCATACGTTGCGGAATAGACCGCATTGCCGGTAACGGATGCGATAGCCGGTGTCCACCCCGTGAAGGCATAGGTATATTCGTCGGTCGCCATACGTGCGGGTTCGGTGCCCGTGAAGGCAGGTGTCATGCCGTAGTCGAGCGAGTCGGTCTGGAGCGGCGCTCCGTCGTAGTCCACAAAGTCAATCTGATAGCGGTTGGTAACGCTGTCATAGACCGCCGTGTAGGTCTGATCCGCGATGACGGTCGCGAAGGCAGGTGTCCAACCCGTAAAGCTATACGTGTACTCAGCCGTCGCTGTCCGCACGGGTTCTATACCCTGGAAGACGGGCATCGTGCCGTACTCCAGCGTATCGGTCTGAATCCAGGCGCCGTTGTAGTCGTAGTAGCTGACGGCATAGCGGTTCACGACGCTGTCGTACATCGCAGTATAGACAGCATTGTCGCTGACGGTTGTCAGTTCGGGCGTCCAGCCGGCAAACGTATAGGTATATTCAGCGGTTGCCGCACGCGTGGGTGTCAGGCCGCGATACGACGGCATCATGCCGTAGTCCAGCGTGTCGGTCTGCAGTTCTGCTTCATCGTAGTCTTGGAAGACGATTTCGTAACGGTTGACCACGCTGTCGTAGACTGCCGTATAGATCTGGTCGGCAACAACAGTCGCATAAGCGGGCGTCCAGCCGGCAAAGCTGTAGGTATATTCGGCTGTCGCCTGTCGTGCAGGTTCCGTACCCGTGAAGGCGGGCATCATACCGTAGTCCAGCGAGTCGGTTATGAGCAGCATTCCATCGTAGTCGAAGTAGCGAACGGCATAGCGGTTGATGATGCTGTCATAGACTGCTGTATAGGTCTGATCGCCGGTGACAGGTGCAAAGGCAGGTGTCCAACCCGCAAAGCTGTAAGTAAATTCAGCCGTCGCTTCGCGTTCGGGCAGCGTCGGCGCACTATAGCTCGGCCGCATGCCATAGGCAAACGAGTCAGCCGCAAGCGGCGTACCGTCGTAATCTACAAACGCGATTCGGTAACGGTTCACCACGCTGTCATAGACTGCCGTATAAATCTGATTGCCGGTCACGGTCGCATAAGCGGGTGTCCAGCCGGCAAACGTATAGGTGTACTCAGCTGTCGCTTGTCGCGTCGGTTCGGTTCCCGTAAAGGCGGGCGTCATGCCATAGTCCAGCGAGTCGAAGGCCAGAGGCGTTCCGTCGTAGTCAACATAATCCACGCGGTAGCGGTTGACGACGCTGTCGTACTGCGCCGTGTAGGTCTGATTCTCCGTTACTGCGTAGAATGCCGGTGTCCAACCTGCGAAGGTATAGGTGTACTCCGCTGTTGCCTGTCGCGTCGGCGTGATGGCCGGTGCCGTGGGTGTCTCGCCGTAGCCCAAATAGGTATCATACAGCAAGGAATCATTGTAGTCCACAAAACGGATTGCATACAGCAACGAGATGCTGTCGTATTGCGCCGTATAAACCTGGTCAACCGTTACCGCGGTATATGCAGGTGCCCATCCCGTGAAGGTATATTCGAACACAGCCGTTGCCGCGCGAGTCGGATTTTCACCCGTATAAGCCGGTGTCTCGCCATAGTAGAGCGAGTCAAAGGCAAGCGGTGTACCGTCATAATCCACATAGTCCACACGGTAACGGTTCACCACGCTGTCGTATGTCGCGGTATAGATCTGATCGGCTGTCAGAGCCGCAAACTCGGGTGTCCAACCGGCAAACGTATAGGTATATTGCGCCGTCGCCGCACGGGCGGGTTCCGTCCCTTCATAGGCAGGCGTCTGACCGCTATAGATAGTCATCGCGCTGATGGGCGTGCCGTCGTAGTCCACAAACTGCACTTGCACGGCCAGCGATATGCTGTCATAGTCTGCTGTATAGACTTGGTTGCCCGTCACGGGCGAGAGGGCGGGTGTCCAGCCCTTGAACTCGTAGCGGTATTGCAGCGTCGCATCGCGCGTCGGAGTGGTACCCTCATAGGCAGGCATGTCGCCATAGTTCAGCGTGCCGAAGGCAAGAGGCGTACCGTCGTAATCGACGAAATTCACGCTATATTGGTTCACCACGCTGTCGTAGTCGGCGGTATAGGTCTGGTCAGCCATTACAGTCTCAAACGCAGGTGTCCATCCCTTGAACGTATAGGTATATTGGGCGGTCGCCTCACGCGTGGGCGTCACAGAAGGTGCCGAAGGTGTCTCACCGCAGAGAACGGAATCGGTCGCTACAGGCGTGCCGTCCGTATTAACGAAGTTTACCTCGAATTTCTTAATCTTGAAGATAGCCCTCAGCGACAGACTGCCGGTCAACTGGATACTGCGCGGGTTGGCTGTCTCGCCGTCCGACCAAGCGACGAACTCACCGCACTCCGTGGGTACAGCCGTCACATTGATCACGTCGCGGAAGGCAAAGGTATTGCTATACTGCGCCGGGCAACCATCCACGCCTATTGTGACGGTGCAGGCATCCGCTTTCGTATTCACGGGGTTGGTAAACGAACAGTCCTGACCGATAGCTACCGAATAGACCGAGTCGCGCTGAATACCGATACTGTGGATGAGACGCACGTTATGACCGTAGAAACGATCCGACTGCTCCAGGCTGATGCTGTTCTGACCGAGGTTCACGATGCCCACATAGTCGCCCGTATACTGCGTGGCAGTCCAGTAGTAGCCACGCGTGCCGATACTGTCCACGCGATTGGCGCGGATACGTCTTCCGGCAAAGGGCAGGAAGACAGCTCCCTCTTGCTCCAGCTGCGCCCATTCGATAGCGGTATAGGTGTCCTGTACCGCATCGGCAGCCACGTCGGGTAGCAGTACGAGACCTTTCTGACCGCTGACGGTCGCTACGCCGCGCAACTGAGCGGCGTTGTCACGCTGGTTGAGCAGGTAATCCCACTCGTATGTCGTCAGCGTGCGCCAATAGCCGGCTGGCGACTGACCTATCGCATTCTCGCCCCAGTCGATAAAGTCACCGCTAAACAGCGAGTTGGCATTCACAGGACTGACACCCCAGTTGTAATACGTCGAACCGCTGTAACCGAATAGGTCTATCGGCGTCGAAAGCGCGCCGCCAAAGATATTCGCCTCGCCGATGATGTCATACTGGTTCGTGGCAAAATACCAGGTGGAGTTCTCTATGGCCAAACACAAATTACCACGCGAGAACACGACTTGCTCTCCGTTGGACCGAATGGAAAAACGTCCCGACAATTCGTCTAACGACTGTGCCCGGACTGACAATACAGCAATCAGCAGCAAAGCTGCCCCTATTAAAAAGCGTCTCAATGTATCGTTTTTTTACAAATTATACTTCCGATTTGTTGACAACTACTCCATGCTCGTCAGGCGACTCTCACGGAATAAGCCTGCAAAATTAGTACTTTTTTTGCATATATGCAAATTTATTTTCGGTTTTTTATTCTATAATGAATATTTTCGTAAAAAAACTTGTGTATATGCCTAAAAAGTAGTACCTTTGCAGCCGTATTTATTGGTATGGAAAGAATGCGCAGTCACTTACTCATGCGGTCTGTTTTAGACCTGATGTACCCGCCGCTCTGTCCGCTATGCGAACGGCTGCTGCGGGGCGATGTGCGTATTTGTGAAGCCTGCATGAAGACCCTGCCGCGTACCGAGCAGCATCTGCTGCGGGGCAACCAGACTGAGGAACACCTCGTCAGGAATACCCGAGTTGAGAAAGCCGCTTCGTTTCTGTACTACCTACCCTCGCTGCTGCCCGCCGCCTTCGGCAACGGGCATGAACAAGATGCCGGCCGGCTTCTGCGGCTCATCAAGTATTCCAACCGACCCGAGTTGGCTACTTTTTTGGCAGAAGCAGCAGCACGCGAGTGGCAGGAAACGGGTTTCTGGGAGGATATCGACCTCATCATCCCCATTCCTTTGCACCCTCGTCGCTTACGCCAGCGCGGCTACAACCAGTCGCTTTTCATTGCCCGTGGTCTGAGCAACGTGACGGATATTCCAGTGGATACCACGCACCTCCTCCGCACCCATAACAACCGCCATCAGGCACGGCTGGGGGAGCAGAAACGAGCCGAAAATGTGCAGGGTATCTTCTCGCTCGTCCGCCCCGAGGAGCTGAAGGGCAAACACATCCTGCTCGTGGACGACATCATCACGACGGGCAACACCATTCTCTCCGCCCTCAAGCCTTTCCAAAACATCCGTAGTTGCCGTTTCACGGTCTTTGCCCTCGCCCTCACCAGACACAAATGAGATTTTACATATGCAAATATTTTGAAGATTTTGCACGAAAGAGGCGTTCAAATATACGAAATTGCTATTTGGGGATTCGTATTTTTTTGGCAGAAAAACTTGCGTATGTCAAATTTTTGTAGTATCTTTGCATCGTCTTTTAAAATGGTAAACCTTTTTAGGCTCTTAGTCAACCTTTTTAGGTATTAAATCAACCCTTTTAGGTATCGAGTCAAAAGTTTACGATTTTTAAGATTCCATCTCAGTTATCGTGATGTACTATTTGGTTTTAGGGACGATTTATAATCGTATGACTTTAGACAAGATAAAATATCAAATGTCCATTGTCAATTATCAATTTTCAAAATGTCACCGCTTTGCATCATAAGGTGTTCTATGTGCTTGGAGTGGGGACTCCGAGCACTCGCGCGCTGCACTTACTCCTCAAAATGTCCACCGGACATTCTGAGGTGCAGCTTAATCGCTTCATCCACCACGGCAAAGCCGTGTCGGGGGCCCCGAGGCTTGGTTCTCGGTTCTCGGTTTAAAAGTTGAGGCGTCAAATACGGCATAAAATACGGAAACGAGACGGTTCGACTTCGTCTCGTTTACGTCTCGTTTACGTATCGTTTACGTATCGTTTACGTGTTTGACGGCTAAAAGGGCGCTGGCTGTTGGCTGTTCGAGAACCGAGAACCGAGAACCGAGAACCCAGAACCGAGAATATTGATAGCATTTTGCGAAAAAATGATAACATTTTGTCTAAAAAACTTGCATATATCAAAAAAATGTAGTAATTTTGCGCGTTTTTTTTGATATATGAGTCCGTTAATTACCTATTGGGAGCACTATTTAGGATCAATTCCTTACCTATAACCTCATAACAAACCTCTTTTATAGCAAGCGGTAACAAATCCGGAAGATAAATCAACAAAAAATACAAAAAAATAACATTAATTATTAACAATTATAAATACAAAACAACATGAGAAAGAAATTCTTATCATTGCTCGTGCTGCTCGCAGCAGTAGCCACGGGCGCAATGGCGCAGACGGAAACGCTGCTGACCACAATTACGGCAACAGGCAAAGAGCAAGCCAGCTACAGTACGGCGAACGTGGCAACCGTTTCATTCAGTTATACTGCAGAAGGATCCTCAGCATACTTAGCTAACTGGGGCTGGTGGGGATACGGTTGGTCGGCCACTGTCAATGCTGCCGAAGGATACACCATCACCAAATGCGTATTCTATGACGACGCCAATCGTACAGCAACAGACAGCGTAGCTCCCTTTGTAGTAGAAACCACAGAAGAGGATAAGACACCGAAAGTAAATGGCACACCCATTGAGGAATACACGTCTAAAGGTATAAAAAAGATTGATGTGTATGGCTATGAGACTCCCGCCACCACCACCATCACTTGGGACTATGGATTCTGCTCTGGTGTGACGGCACGTCGCGACGAGGGTGAATATCTGGCATGGGATAACTCGAAAGATGGTATTACGGTTACTTATGGAGGTTCTGACGACTATGATGGTATAGAAGGAGGTTATATTGAGCTGTATGGTAGCTCCGAAAGTAAAATGATCTTCAGTTCTACAGTAGGTGACATCAGCAAAATTGAAGTTTACTATATAAGCAACGAAGGTTCTGTTCCTGCCGACTGGACCCTTGATGCTACTAATTCCAAATTCGTTTGGGAAGGCACGCCCGCTGCTTCAGTGGATATGAAGAAAGGCGACGCCCAATTTATTAGCTTTGGCGTAGATCACATCGTCTTCACCGTAGAAAGCCAAGGCGGAACGACTGCGGTAGAGAATGTACAAACCAACCATGTACAAGCTACCAAATTCTTCCGTGACGGTCAACTTCTTATCGAGAAGAACGGCAAGTTCTACAACGCACAAGGCGTAGAGGTAGAATAACTGTGTATATCAAAACAACGCAACCCTGTAGAGACGGCATTCCTTGCCGTCTCTCGGTTCACGGTTATTATTTTGCCAATAATTCTTTCACCACATTCATTGCAATAATATGCCATCCTCTTGGACATTGTGATAAAAGGGCGTAAAACTATTTTTCTCCCAATTAGCACGCGTGTACATGATGGGGTTAATTTGTTCGTTCAGCGTCCAGCCTAACTCCGTAAATGGATAAGTGACTTCGTCATAGTCCGTTTGAGTGAGTTTGTCCTTATCTAACACAACGAGCAAATCCCAATCCGAATCAGGGCGGAAATCGCCTCGGGCTCTTGAACCAAAGAGCCATAAATGACCTCCGGCGGGGATAACTTGCCGCCCCAATTGTTTAATATCACGCAATGTACTATTCATTTCCGCTGCAAAATTACAAATAATTTCTGATATGTGCAAATTTATTTGCAGAAATTGTGTACGTAAGTATTTTTTTTGGCGGAAAAACTTGCGTATGTCAAAAAAAAGTCGTACCTTTGCAGCCGAATTGGAAAAGAGTTTACAGAAGAATTGAGAAAAATCAGCATATGAATTGGGAGAACTACAGACTGGTATACCGCTACGAGAGTTATTCGGACGGCGATGAGATGCACGGCAGGCATGAGTGCGACGTGACGGAATTGGCAAAGCTGAAAAGCGATGAGAGCGTACCTTTTACTCCCTATCATTGCGGCACGCCGGATATCGACTTCAGGCGGTTGACGCCGGAGAGTGTGGAGCTGACCTTTCATATCTACGTATCCGCAAGCGATCAGACGACGACCGCCATCCCCGTGACCCTCACGCCCGATGGAGAGCCGTTCTACTTTGACGACAGAGGAAAAGGCTCATGGGATACGGAACATTATTTATTGTTGGAAAAAAAATAAGAAGATTATGGATATCGCTATTGTTATTATTTTAATGGTATTCGGCGTGCTGATGCTGGTACTGGAGTTGTTTCTGCTACCGGGTTTCGGTGCTGCCGGAGTGGCGGGCTGCCTGTCGCTGACGGCTGCTGTGGTCATTGCATATGTAAAGTTAGCGCCGGTCTATCCCTGGGCGGGGCACGCTACGCTGATTGCAACCATCGTGCTGCTGATTGCAGCGATATATGTGTTCTTTAAGAGCCACGCGGTGGAGAAGATGGCGCTGGACACCACGATCTCATCGAGCGTGGACTTGGCTGCGCCCGGTAAGAAGATTGAGAAGCTGGAACAGGAAGCTGAGGAAAGCTTAAACAAGATTTAAAATTTGAGATTTAAAATTTGAGATTTAAAATTATTAATAACATTATAAAACTGACGTATTATGTTTAGTATCTTCGAGTTTGTTATGATTATGCTGTTGGTCATCGTGCTGATAGTGTTCTTTTACTATGTACCCTTCATGTTGTGGATTAACGCCCAAGTCAGCGGCGTTCGTATCTCACTGGTACAGCTATTCCTGATGCGCATCCGTAAGGTGCCGCCTACACAGATTGTAAACTGCCTGATTGAGGCCCACAAAGCCGGTCTGACGGATGTGAAACGCGATGGACTGGAGGCTCACTATCTGGCCGGCGGTCATATCAACCGCGTGGTACACGCCCTGGTGAGTGCGTCGAAAGCTAATATTCAGTTGCCCTTCCAGATGGCGACTGCCATTGACCTGGCCGGTCGTGATGTGTTTGAAGCCGTGCAGATGTCGGTGAACCCCAAGGTGATTGACACTCCGCCCGTGACGGCTGTAGCCAAGGATGGTATTCAACTTATTGCCAAGGCACGTGTGACCGTGCGCGCCAATATCCGTCAGTTAGTCGGTGGTGCCGGCGAGGACACCGTTCTGGCCCGTGTAGGCGAAGGTATCGTCAGTTCAATCGGTTCGGCAGAAAGCCATAAATTGGTTCTGGAAAACCCGGACAGCATCTCGAAGTTAGTACTATCGAAGGGTCTGGATGCCGGAACAGCATTTGAGATACTCTCTATTGATATAGCTGATATCGATGTAGGTAAGAACATCGGTGCCCAATTGCAGATGGATCAGGCAGAGGCAGACAAGAATATCGCCCAAGCCAAGGCTGAGGAACGCCGCGCGATGGCGATTGCCAACGAGCAGGAGATGAAGGCGAAGGCTCAGGAAGCGCGCGCCAAAGTTATTGAGGCTGAGGCACTCGTACCGCAGGCCATGGCTGACGCATTCCGCAACGGCAACCTGGGTATCATGGACTACTACCGTATGCAGAACATGCAGGCCGACACGTCCATGCGCGAAGCTATCGCTCGCCCGGAAGCAAGTGCTACGCAGAAGAAGAAATAAATCATACAAATCGTCAAATCGTTTGTGTTTCGCGTAGCATTATTGCAATATCCGATTCTATGGGCAGACAAGGAGGCTAACTTGTCGCTAGTCGAACGCCGTATCCGCCGCCTGAAGGGCAAGGCGGATGTGGCTTTGCTGCCTGAGATGTTCTCCACAGGGTTCTGTACCAACCGTCCGGACCTGGCAGAACCGACTGACGGGCGGACGATGGAGAGGCTGAAACGATTGAGCCATCAAACCGGCGTGGCGATTGCCTCGTCGTTCATCTGCAGCGAAGAGACCGAGACGCACCTGAACGGCCGGATACAGACGCAGACCCAACTATTCAACCGCGGTTTCTTTGTCCGTCCCAACGGCGATGTCACCTATGTGGATAAGGCGCACCTATACGCGCACGGGGGAGAAGATCGTTTTTTTGCGGCAGGCAAAGAGAGAACCATCATTGAATATATGGGCGTCAAGATGCGCCTGATTATCTGCTACGATCTGCGTTTCCCGCTCTGGGCACGTCAGGAGCAGGATAATCTGTACGACATACTGCTGGTAGTAGCCAATTGGCCGGAGATCCGTATCCAGTATTGGGACGCCCTCATCCAGGCGCGGGCTACGGAGAATCAGAGTTATATCGCTGCGGTTAATCCTGTGGGCGATGACGGATTAGGGCTCCATTACAACGGACACAGCATCGCCTACGACACACACCTCAGCCCCTTGGCACGTTTCCGCAACAACGAACAGGGTACCCGTATCGCTGAGTTTGATATAGCCAAACTGCACCATTTCCGCGAGGTATTGCCCCTATGGCGAGATGCGGACAGATTTAATTTAAAGAATTAAATTATTTAAGATTTAAAATTTATGATTTAAGATTTACGTTATAACGAAGACTATCGAATACACTTGGGAAATATGGCAGATGAGTGAGGAACAGCAAAGGCTGTGCGAATACCTCGCCCGTGAGCTCAAGATTAGTGAGCCCTCTGCGCGTATGCTGGTACGTCGCGGTATTCAGACGCCCGATGAGGCGCGCTCCTACGTGCGTCCGTCGTTGGGTGAACTACACGACCCCTACCTGATGAAAGACATGTACAATGCCGTTTCACGACTGGAAATGGCTCTGCGCGAGGGGGAGAAGATTCTGGTGTATGGCGACTACGATGTGGATGGTACGACAGCCGTTGCGCTGATGTACCGTTTTCTCTCAACACTGACCGACAAACTGGATTTCTACATTCCCGACCGTTATACAGAAGGCTATGGCATCTCGTTCCGCGGTATCGACTACGCCAAGCAGGAGGGCTGCACGCTGATCATCGCCCTCGACTGCGGCATCAAAGCGGTGGATAAGGTAGAATATGCACGTCAGCGGGGCATCGATTTCATCATCTGCGACCATCACACGCCCGGCGAAACCCTGCCGGAAGCCATTGCGGTACTGAACATGAAGCGTAAGGATTGTTCGTATCCGTACAAGGAGCTGTCAGGCTGCGGCGTGGGATTCAAACTGGTGCAGGCTTACGCCATTCGGCACGGGTTGAGTGAGTCGGATTTTGTTGACCTATTGCCCTTGTTGGCTATGTCAATCGCCTCAGACGTAGTACCCATGACGGGTGAGAATCGAATTCTGGCCTACTACGGCCTCAAGCAAATCAATAAAGCTCCTTCCGTCGGGCTGAAGAGCCTATTCCGCGTAGCGGGCATAGGCGAAGAGGGACGACGCATCAATATACAGGACTTGGTTTATAAGATTGGTCCGCGCATCAATGCCAGCGGGCGAATGCACTCAGCCATAGAGGCAGTCAAACTGCTTATTGCGACCGACGAAGCCGAGGCGCAACGGCTGGCGGATATCATCAATACCAGCAATAACGAACGGCGCGAGTTTGATAACACTACCCGCGACGAGGCGTTGCAGATACTGAGTGAAGATCCCGACAATGCGCAACGCTACACCACGGTGGTCTATGCGCCCCATTGGCACAAGGGTGTAGTAGGCATTGTAGCCAGCAGACTGACGGAAACATTCTACCGCCCGACAATCGTCTTAACACGCAGCGATGACGGGCTATTATCCGGTTCGGCCAGGAGTGTAGGCGGCTTTGATATCTATAGCGCCATTGATTCGTGCCGCGAGTTGCTGACCAATTTTGGCGGTCATCGTTTTGCCGCCGGCTTGGGTCTGCGTGAGGAAGATCTGCCGGAGTTCAAACGGCGATTTGAGCACTATGTAGCAGAACACATCCTGCCCGAACAGCGGTATCCGACCATTGAAGCCGAACAGGAGATAGCTTTTGGTGATATTGATTACCAGTTCTTCAATATTCTCCGCCACCTTGAGCCCTTCGGTCCCGATAACCCGCGGCCGGTCTTTGTAACACGTAATGTCATCAACAACCATGGTACGCGGCGCGTAGGCAAGACCGGTGAACACCTCCGGCTGGATGTCACGGACCGCACCGCAGCTATCAGCGGCATCGGATTCGGCATGGGCGAAGCGGCACTACATCTGCAGAACGGTAATGCCGTGGACCTCTGCTACGAGTTGGAGGAGAATACCTTCAACGGGCGTACGTCTATACAAATGAATGTGCAAGACATCAAATTGATGTGACATCCCGAAACTTCAATTCGATGATTTAAGATTTAAAATTTAAGATTTAAAATTGTAAATCGTCCAATCGTAAAATTGTAAATCGTCCAATCGTAAATATATATGATGTTTTCCGAAAGAGACACACAAGGTCCTGCACAACGCAGGGGTAGTATCGAAGTGGTATGCGGTTCGATGTTCTCGGGCAAAACCGAAGAACTCATCCGCCGCATGAAACGTGCACAGTTTGCCAAACAGCGTGTGGAGATCTTCAAGCCCTCTATCGATGTACGTTACAGCGTAGAGGATGTGGTGAGTCATGACCATAATGTGATTCAGTCCACTCCTGTGGATTCGTCGCAGAATATCCTGCTGCTGGCCAATGATATTGATGTAGTCGGAATTGACGAGGCGCAATTTTTTGATATGGGTATCGTGGATGTGTGCAACCAACTGGCGCAACGGGGTATCCGCGTCATCGTGGCCGGTCTGGATATGGACTTCAAGGGCGTACCATTCGGTCCGATGCCGGCATTGATGGCGATAGCCGAAGACGTATATAAGACCCATGCTATCTGTGTGCATTGCGGCAATCTGGCATACGTCAGTCACCGTCTGGTAGCCAGCGAGAAACGGGTGCTACTGGGTGAGACCGATTCGTACGAACCGCTATGTCGCGCCTGCTACGAGAAAGCCGTTCAAATGGAAAATGCAAAATTGAAAATGGAAAATTGAAAATTGTCTAATCGTCAATTATCAATAATATTGCCTCTCGCCATCCGTGATACCTACACTTACCGCGTACCGGATAGCATGCCGTGCCCCCGACCGGGCACGCGTGTTTTAGTACCATTGGCCAAACGCGAGATGGTGGGTATCGTTCTCGGGCAATACAACGGTGAACCGCTACCTGAAGACAAGTTGCGCGACATCATCGAGGTTCTGGATGCCGAACCTATTCTCACCGAGGAGCAACTGAGACTATGGCAATGGGTGGCAGACTACTATATGTGCCCGATAGGCGATGTGATGTTGGCAGCGCTGCCCAACAAAGCCAATGACAGACAGTATGTTCTGGCGGACACCTCGCGCCGAAGAGTTAAGTTGCCCGAATACAAGGGCGAGACCTATCCACCCCACCCGCTGGATGACCAGCAGACCGAGGCGCTGCGACGTATCCGTCAGGAATGGCAGAGGCACGATGTGGTACTACTACACGGCGTGACATCTTCGGGTAAGACAGAGGTGTATATCCACCTTATATTGGAGGCCCTGGAACGCGGTCAGCAGGTTTTGTATCTTGTACCCGAGATTGCCCTGACGGCCCAACTGACCGACCGTCTGCAGCGCGTATTCGGCAGCCGGCTCTCCGTGTACCACTCGCGCATATCGGATGCGCAACGCATGGAATTGTACCGGCAGTTGATTCTGACAAACGAACCCCGCCTGATTGTAGGTGCGCGTTCGGCGGTATTCCTCCCGTTGCGTAATGCGGGACTACTGATTGTGGATGAAGAACACGAACCATCCTACAAGCAGCAAGACCCGGCTCCGCGGTACCACGCACGCTCACTGGCAGCGGTACGAGCGAGGCTCTTAGGCGCCAAAGTGCTCTTCGGCACAGCAACGCCCTCCATCGAGACCTACTACAATGCGCTGACCGGCAAATATGGTTTGGTGGAGATGAAACGACGTTTTCAGGGACTTCAGTTACCCCGTATCACCCTCATCGATTTGCAGCGCCAGTACCACCGCAAGGAGATGTACCAACATTTCTCTGACCCGTTGGTGATGCGTATTCGCGAGGAATTGAGCAAGCACAAACAGATTATTCTATTCCAGAACCGACGCGGCTACGCACCATACGTACAATGTAATGCCTGCGGCTATGTGCCCAAGTGCCCGGACTGCGATGTGAGCCTCACACTCCATAAGGCCACCACGTATGACGCGCGCTGTTCACGCCTGGTATGCCACTACTGCGGCAGCACCACGCCCCTACCGACGGTCTGCCCCGAGTGCGGCGGTGAGATGCGGATTCACGGATTCGGTACCGAACGCATTGAGGACGAGGTGTATGGCCTATTCCCCGAAGCACGCGTAGCACGCATGGATTTGGATACCACCCGCCGCAAGGATGATTATCAGTCCATCCTATCCGCCTTTGCTGCGCACGAGGTGGATATACTGATCGGTACACAGATGGTGACCAAGGGGCTGCACTTTGATAATGTCAGCTTGGTGGCAGTACTCAATGCCGATTCGCTACTCACACAGCCTACGTTCCGCAGTTATGAGCGAGCCTACCATATGTTGGAGCAGGTCAGTGGTCGTGCAGGCCGTACACGCACAGAGGAAGCGGATAGCGCGGAGGTATTCATACAGACCTTCGACCCCAAGCATCCCGTCTTTGACTGGGTGATACGGCATGATTACGAAGCTATGTACAGCGAGCAGATTGCCGAGCGCGAGAGTTTTCGGTATCCTCCCTTCACGCGCCTCATCACCATTACCCTGCGTCACCGCCATGATGAGACGGTCGAACGGGCTGCGCAGACACTGCGTGACAGACTCAAAGCGGTATTCGGGCAACGCTGTTCGGATGTTATCTTACCTTCCATCTCACGCGTGCAGACCAAACATATTCGCTGCCTGCAACTCCGCATTGAGGCCAACGCCTCCATAGCCCGAGCCAAAGCCATGCTGCGTCCGCACCTGGAGGCCCTCACAAGCGAAGCAGCATTCCGAACGGTCGAGATTCTACCCGACATAGACCCGCAATAAGGGCTAATTTACAAACAAATTGCTTTAAATATCGGCTGAAAAATAAATTTTTGGCTAAAATATTTGCGTATATCACTTTTTTTGTGTATCTTTGCACGCTAATTCAATTATAAATTGAAGAAGCACGACAAAAGCTTACGACTAAAAACATTATATACCATGTCAATTCTTGAACAAATGACCGAACGCGCGCGGAAGAACCCGCAGCGTATCGTATTGCCGGAAGGCGATGAACCCCGTACTCTGGAGGCAGCCAACATCCTGCTCCGTGACCAGTTAGCCCAGTTGATTCTGATCGGTTCGCCTGAGAAGATAAATCAGATGGCCCGCGACAACGGCTACGAGTACATCAAGAACGCTACTATCTTCGACCCGCAGACAGACCCGAAGATGAAGGAATATGCCAATCTGCTCTTTGAGCTGCGCAAAGCCAAGGGTATGACCGAGGAGGAGGCTGCCAAGAAAGCACAAGACCCGTTGTACCTGGGTTGTCTGATGATTAAGAATGGCGACGCTGACGGCGAGCTGGCGGGCGCACGCGGCACAACGGCGGACACGATTCGTCCGGCTTTCCAGATACTGAAAACCAAACCCGGCGTAAAGATTGTATCGGGCGCGTTCCTGATGTTCACGCCTGCCAAACACTTAGGCGAAGAGGGATTCCTGGTATTCGCTGACTGCGCAGTTAATCCGTGTCCTACCGCTGAAGAGCTGGCACAGATAGCCGTTTCCACCGCCGAGACCGCCCGCACCATCGCAGGCATTGAGCCACGCGTAGCAATGCTGTCGTTCTCAACCAAGGGTAGCGCCAAGCACGAACTCATTGACAAAGTCACCGAGGCAACCCGTATCGCCAAGGAGCTGGCTCCGGATCTGATGCTGGACGGCGAACTGCAAGCCGATGCCGCTCTCATTGAGGCCGTTGGTGCCAAGAAGGCTCCGGGTAGCCCCGTGGCCGGCAAGGCGAATGTGCTCGTATTCCCCGACCTACAGGCCGGTAATATCGGTTACAAACTGGTAGAGCGCTTCTCGGGTGCCGATGCTGTTGGTCCTATCCTGCAAGGTATTGCTGCTCCGGTCAACGACCTCAGTCGTGGATGCAAGGTACAGGATATCGTGCAGATGGTTATTATCACCGCTAACCAAGCGATGAAGTAAGTTGATAGATGATAGTTGAAAATTGAAAATTGATAGTTGAAAATTGAGAATTATGAAGATATTGGTTTTGAACTGCGGAAGTAGCAGTATTAAGTATAAGCTCTTTGAGATGGAAACCCGCACCGTTATGGCGCAAGGTGGTGTTGAGAAAATCGGTTTGCCCGACTCGTTCCTGCAAGTCAAGTTGCCCAGTGGCGAAAAGGTGCGCATTGAGAAACCCATGCCCGAGCATACCATCGGTATTCGTCTGATTTTGGACACCCTGACCGATGAGAAAATCGGTTGCATCAAATCGCTCAACGAGATTAACGCCGTGGGTCACCGCGTCGTACACGGCGGTGAGAAGTTCAATAAGTCCGTTCTGCTGACGCCTGAGGTGCTGGAGATGGTGGACCGCTGCTCGGAATTGGCTCCGCTGCACAACCCCGCTAACCTGAAGGGTATCGCGGCTATCACGGAAACCCTGCCCGGCGTTCCGCAGGTAGGCGTGTTCGATACTGCTTTCCACCAAACCATGCCCGACGAGGCCTATATGTACGCTATTCCCTACGAACTGTATGAGAAATATGCCATCCGCCGCTACGGCTTCCACGGCACGAGCCACCGCTATGTATCGGCTCGCGCGTGCGAGTTCCTGGGTATCAAGCCCGAGGGCACCAAGATGGTAACCGCTCATATCGGCAACGGTGGTAGCTGCACAGCCGTGCTGGATGGTAAGTCTATTGATACATCCATGGGGCTAACGCCGCTGGAAGGCCTGATGATGGGTACGCGTGCCGGTGATCTGGATCTGGGCGCTGCTACCTTTATCATGGATAAGGAGGGGTTGACGACCGAACAGTTCTCGAACCTGGTGAACAAGAAATCGGGTCTACTCGGCATCAGCGGTGTATCCAGCGACTGCCGCGACATCGAAGCCGCCATCAATGCCGGCAATAAGCGTGCAGACCTCGCCCGCCGTATGTTCATCTACCGCGTGAAGAAATATATCGGAGCCTATGCCGCAGCCATGAATGGCCTGGATGTACTGGTCTTCACCGGCGGTATCGGTGAGAACGACGGCTATATCCGCGGCGAAGTGCTGAAGGGTCTGTCGTACCTCGGCATCCGTTTCGACGAGCAACTGAATCGCACCACCCGCGGCGAAGAGATGCTCCTCTCCACACCGGATAGCAAGGTTAAGGTCTGCATCATCCCCACCGATGAGGAGCTGATGATTGCACTTGATACAGAAGCACTCGTGTAAGCCAAGGCCCGGGCTATATAGTAGGGCTAATTGAAATTTATCACTATAAAAAGATTGATGTCTTGAAACCGATTATTTATCAACTGATGCCGCGCACGTTCACCAATTTTAACGAAACGCGGCAAAAGAACGGAAGCCGTGAGGAGAACGGTTGCGGCACCTTTAAGGCCATTGGCCCTAAGGTGCTGCAACAAATCAAAGACCTCGGTGCAACCCATGTCTGGTACACGGGCGTTATACGTCATGCTACAGCGGAATATAACACACCTTCGATTACCAAAGGAAAGGCCGGAAGCCCGTACGCCATCACCGATTACTACGATGTAGATCCCGACTTGGCTGTGGATCAAAACAAGCGTATGGAGGAATACGAGGCTTTGATTCGCCGCACGCATAAGGCCGGTCTGTTTGTCATCATGGACTTTGTGCCCAATCATGTGGCACGTGAGTATAAGTCGCTATGCAAGCCCAAAGACTGCCGTGACCTGGGCGAAGGTGACCATCCCGAATGGGCATTCTCGCCGCTTAATAACTTCTACTACATTCCGGGTGAACGTTTTGCTCCGTCGTTTGACATTGACGGCTACGAAGAATACCCCGCCAAAGTAACCGGTAACGACTGCTTTACCCCCCATCCGTCCGTCAATGATTGGTATGAGACCATCAAACTCAACTACGGCGTACACTACATGGGTGGTGGCGAGAAACAGTTTGACCCCATACCCGACACCTGGAATAAGATGCTCCAGATTCTCAATTTCTGGGCTCGCAAGGGTATAGATGCCTTCCGCGTGGATATGGCGGAGATGGTACCTATTGAGTTCTGGCGGTGGGTTATTCCGTACATGCATTCCTTCTTTCCGGAGCTGCAGTTTATCGGCGAGTGCTACAATCCCGACCTCTACCGCTCGTTCCTGGATGCCGGTTTCGACTACCTCTACGATAAGGTTGGTATGTACGACTACCTGCGTGGTGCTACATCGAAGAACTGGCCTGTATCGGGCATCACCGGTCAGTGGCAGAGCACCGATGATATCCGTCACCGCATGGTCTATTTCATGGAGAACCACGACGAGCAACGTATCGCCAGCGGTTTCTTCTGCGGACGCGGACGCTGTGCCGAACCCGCTATGATTGTGACCGCTACACTCGGAACAAACCCCGTGCTTATTTGGGCGGGACAGGAACTGGGTGAGAAAGGTATGGACTCAGAAGGCTTCAGCGGCATGGATGGTAAGACTACCATCTTCGACTACTGGGGGGTTAAGTCCCTACAGGCATGGGCTAACAAGGGCAAATGGGATGGCAAGGACTTGGACGAAGAGCAGTTAGAGCTCCGCAATTTCTACCACCGCCTCCTCAACATCGCTCGCAGCAACCGTGCTGTGACGGAGGGCATGATGTACGATTTGGAGTATGCCCAGGGCGAAGGATTCGATAGACATGAGGAATATGCCTATATCCGTAAGTACGAGGATGAGGTGCTGCTGTTTGTGCTCAACTTCCACGACCGCGAATTACCCACAACAGTACGTATTCCGCGTGAGGCATTTGAGTGCCTCGGGCAGAAAGAGTACAGCAAGGCTGTTGCTGAAGACCTGCTGACTGATACTATCCTGACATCCGTCAGTCCTAAGGGTCGCGCAGTAGGTTATATACCCTTCAACTCCGAGGAACCCATTCAACTGACGTTGCCCGCCTGGACGGGTGTGATACTGAAGATTAGCCCCAAGAAATAAGCCGTGATAGAAGCTATCCTACATAAGGTCACTACATTCCTGCGACTGATTCGCTGGTACAACCTCCTTTTCATTCTTATCCTTATATGGGTGATGGAGAAGTGGGTTGCTGTGCCGTTGCTTGGGCCGTGGGGAGAACAGATTCCAACGTGGATGCTGCTCTTGATGATGGGCGCTGTCGTGTGCATCGCGGCGGGCGGCTACGTCATCAACGACTATTTCGATATCAAAATAGACCGAATCAACCGACCGGAACGACTCATCGTATCCAATACGGTGACCAAGACCGAGGCTATGTGGACCTTCCGCATATTGACCATTATCGGCATTATCCTGGGGCTCGGGCTCGCATGGCTGGTGCATAGTTCTTCGCTTGCGCTTGTTTTTGTGCTCGTGCCCGGACTGTTGTGGTTCTATTCTGCCTCGTACAAACGCCAGTTTCTGATTGGTAACCTCATTGTATCGCTGGCGGCTTCGGTCACACCCATGGTCGTGGCGATAACCAATGTAGCCATTCTGAGACTGCGATTCCCCGACCTTTTGGACTATACCACCCTGGTACACGATCTCTATGCATGGATAGGTGGGTTTGCATTCTTTGCATTCCTTACGACTTTCGTGCGCGAGATAATCAAGGACTTGCAGGATGCACCCGGTGACCGCGAATTAGAGTGCCATTCGCTGCCTGTAGTCATCGGCACAATGCCGACCAAGATTGTCGTCACCATTCTGACAATCATCATTATGGCATCGGTCTTGTACCTGAATTTCGCAGTGGTGCCATTTCCGCACGGCTTTACCGACCTCTCGACACGTTTTGCATTATACGGCCTTGCCGTGCCAATGGCATGCTCGCTATGGTTGGTATGGGCAGCGCGCATTGAGAGCGATTACCGTATGCCCCAACTGGTGTGGAAATTTATCATGTTTATCGGAGTCATGTACGCCTTTGTAATCCATAGCCAATGCTGAACCTACACGGACATACCATCCTTCTGGCCAGCCATTCGCCGCGAAGGCGCGAACTGCTACAAGGTCTGGGTCTGCCTTTCCGCTCGGTGAGTGTAGAGGCGGATGAGTCCTACCCTGAGACGCTACGCGAGGGAGATATACCTATGTATATAGCGCGTGCGAAGGCGCGCGCATACGCGACACTGAGTCCGACGGAGATACTCCTTACCGCTGACACCATCGTATGGAGCGAGGGAACTATGCTGGGCAAACCCACCAATGAGGACGATGCCCGCCGTATGCTGCATATGCTAAGCGGACGGACGCATCAGGTCTATACCGCCGTATGCATGAACTGGCTGGATGCCAACGGTGTCTGCCACGATGAGAGCATTGTGGATAAGACTGACGTCACCTTCCGCCCTCTCACCGATGAGGAGATAGACTACTACATTACTACTTTCCGCCCCCTCGATAAAGCCGGTGCATATGGTATTCAGGAGTGGATAGGTTACGTAGGAGTAACAGGCATCAACGGATGCTATTTCAACGTCATGGGATTGCCTCTGCAACCCCTATACGCAATGCTAAAGAATTGGAGCCTACATTATAACGCATGACGACTGCTGACTACATAGAAGCTTTCCGCACGAGCAATCAAACTGTCATCCGGCAGTTCTACAATCGATACCGTTCGGAGTTCTTCCTTCAGGTGGGAGCGCCGTTCAACATCACCGATGAAGACCTGCTGGCCGACGTGTGGCAAGACTCCGTCATACGCCTATGGCAACTCATCGGCGATGGTCGTCTGACCGAGGAACGACTGGGCAACAAGACGCTGATGGCCTTCTTGGTAGGGATAGGGGAAAAGGCAATGTACGAAAACCTGCGCAAACTCAAAGAGCAGAACCTGCCGGACCCCGATATGCAGCACGAAGATACGGATGAAACGATGCGCAACTATGACAAGAACGAACAAATGGAGACCGTGCGCGAAGTCGTCTGGAATATGCCTAACCCTTGTCGCCAATTGCTGGTTCATTTCTATTGGGACGAACTTGATTTTGCGACCATTGCCACGCGCATGAACTACTCCAATGCGGATAGCGCCAAGTCACAAAAGGCCAAGTGTATGAAGAAATTGATGATAGCGCTAAAAAAATACATATAGCAGGTTACCTTTGCCTTCTATAATGACATGATGAATAGAATGAAAGATTTGGAACAAAATATTGTTGATGCCGTTCGCGCATACGGACTCAAAGAGATGCTTCGCAACGAGGAAACAGCGATTCGAGCCAGTCGTATTCGCAAGCTCCGTTTCAAGCACCTCGGATGGTCTTCGGCAGCTATCATGGGTATCGCAGCGCTGGCACTTCTGCTTATCGCACTGCCTACAATGAACCGCATGCGACACTACGCCGACTCCTATGCAAAGGCCATACAGGAAGTAGGTTGCTCGCGCGGCGAACCAAATCTGGTGGGAAACGAATTACTACTGATGCAAGCCGCAGAAGCGATGGCTGAAGGTGATTGGAACACAGCAGAACGCTATTCCGAAACAGTCATGATGGCATTAGAAGAACAAATCGCTACCGAAGACGAACAGGAACTGTACGAACAAGCCGAATGGTACTACACCATCACCCTGATGCACAACGGGCAATACCTGAAAGCTCATAGACTACTCCGCCGCATCGAACAAAGACAAGGCATATACGCCACCCAGGCGGCACAGGTAAGGTAACAGGGAGCCCCGACAACGAACTAAAACGACACATGACAAATAATAATATTAACCACTTAAAATTTTAAGAACAATGAAAAAGTTAATGATTTTTGCCTTCGCTATGCTTGCGATGGTATCTTGCCAAAAGTCTGCTCAGCAGGCTAACGTAGCCGACAAAGATGCTGCGGCTACGATGGTAAACGCCTCGGTTTCCAACTGGGAACTGGCACAACGTTTGGCTAACTACGGCTACGAGAACGAAGCTGCAGGCGCTCTCGTAGAAGCAGCCGACATCTTGGTTTCGATCCCCGTTGTCAAAGCCGAAATCGGTAAAGAGGAGCCCGTCGGTACAGCTCCCACCGAGACAAAAGCCGAGAAAGCTCCGCTCAGCGTGGATAAACTGCTGGCTGACGCTTCGGAATTAACCGAGGATGCTGCTATCCTCTCGCGCATTGAGAGCATCAAGGGCCGTCAGGCTATGATGGCTGAGATGGAAGGTACACGTGGTGCTGTAGGTGGCGCACAAGTATTGAGCGACATGGTTTATAGCAACGGTGAACAAATGTTCTTCTGCGATTTCTACGCACACCAAGTGGCTATGGTAGCCCTCGTAGGTGACGGCGACTCTGACCTGGATCTCTTCATCTATGACCAGAACATGAACCTTGTGACTGAGGATGCCGGCTACGACTTCGACTGCCTCTGCACCTGGACTCCCGCATGGACCGGACGCTTCTACATGAAGGTCGTAAACCGTGGCAACGTGTACAACCGTTTCACCTTGGCTACCAACTAAGCCATAGCATCAGAAGATAAAAAAAGGGACCGCAAAGGTCTCTTTTTTTTGCATATGTCAGAAAAAAGCAGTATCTTTGCACGATTTTTTTATGTATTAATATGAAGAATATACTCATTACCCTTCTGGCGGCAGCAATGCTTACCGCCTGCGCTCGCAAGGCAGAACAAGCCGGCGAAGCTATTTATGATAGGTCGGACTTTGTGGAAGTAACCGAAGTCATACCCGATGCCATCCTCGAAATCCGCTACTACAGCACCTACAATTTTGTAGGCACGCGTATCGACGGTTACACCCGCCCATTGGCTCTACTGACAAGACAAGCAGCGGATTCACTCAAAGCCGTTAACGACGAACTGAAAGCACGGGGCTACCGCATCAAGATCTGGGACACATACCGTCCGCAACGGGCAGTCAACCATTTTATCCGCTGGGCAGAGAACCTACAAGACACCGCTATGAAAGCTATTTTCTATCCGATGGTGGACAAGAGTCTGCTGTTTGAGCAGGGCTATATCTACGCACGCTCCAGCCATAGCCGCGGCTCAACGGTTGATCTCACCCTTCTCGATGCAGCCAGCGGCCGAGAAGTGGAAATGGGTTCGCCCTTTGACTGGTTCGGCGAAGAGAGCCATCCTGACTACGCAGGAAATGGTCTTCCCTTTTCAACCTGCAGTATTCAGGAGATTCAGGCCAACAGACAGATTCTGCACGATGCTATGATACGGCACGGATTCGAGGGTATCGACAGCGAGTGGTGGCACTTCACATTGGCAAATGAACCTTACCCCGATACGTATTTCGATTTTGAAGTGAAGTAAAATAGAGTGTCTTAACTATAAATTTGCAAAAAAGTGCCCAAAAATTTGCGTATGTGCAATTTTTGTCGTAATTTTGCAGGCTAATTTAATTTGCCGTAGTATGGCAATATGGAATTACCACAAAACGAATTATGCAAAACATACGAAATATAGCTATTATCGCCCATGTGGACCACGGTAAAACGACTCTCGTGGACAAGATGCTCTATACCGCCAAGGCGGTCAAGGAGGCGCATGGCGAATTCCAGGAACAGAAAGAGCTTATTCTGGATAACAATGAGTTGGAGCGCGAACGCGGAATCACCATCTTGGCTAAAAACGTAGCCATTGATTACAAGGGCACCAAAATCAACATTATCGACACTCCGGGTCACGCAGACTTCGGCGGAGAGGTGGAACGCGTGCTGAATATGGCCGACGGCGTACTGCTGCTGGTGGACGCCTTTGAAGGCCCCATGCCGCAGACCCGCTTTGTGCTGCAGAAAGCGCTGGAGATGAACCTGAAACCCATCGTGGTCATCAACAAGGTGGATAAACTCAACTGCCGTCCTGATGAGGTACAGGAAGCCGTGTTTGACCTGATGGTTAACCTCAATGCAACGGACGAGCAGCTCGATTTCCAAACCATATACGGTTCGGCTAAGAATGGCTGGATGTCCACCGACTGGCACAAACCCACCACGGACATCACCGCACTGATGGATGCCATCATCGAGTACATCCCTGAGCCGGAGGTTTTGGAAGGTACACCGCAGATGCTGATCACCAGTCTGGACTACAACCCCTACGTAGGCCGTATAGCCGTAGGACGTGTACACCGCGGCACGCTGACCGATGGACAAACAGTTACCTTGGCCAAGAAAGACGGCAGTCGCATCAAGACCAAGATCAAGGAACTACACACCTTCTCGGGCATGGGGCATATTAAGACCGACGCTGTATCATCGGGCGACATATGCGCCCTAATCGGTATAGACGGCTTCGAGATAGGCGACACGATCTGCGATGCGCTGCAACCCGAACCGCTGCAACCCATTGCCATCGACGAACCGACTATGTCTATGGTATTCACGATAAACGACAGTCCGTTCTTCGGACAGGAAGGTAAGTTCGTCACCTCGCGTCATATTCACGAACGCCTGCAGAAGGAATTGGAGAAAAACCTCGCCCTGCGTGTAGAGAAGAACCCGAACGAGGACGTATGGCACGTATATGGCCGTGGCGTATTGCACCTGAGCGTACTCATTGAGACCATGCGTCGCGAAGGCTACGAACTGCAGGTGGGTCAACCGCAGGTTATCATCAAGACCATTGACGGCGTCAAATGCGAGCCCATAGAGCAACTGACGGTAAACACGCCGGAGGAATGCTCGGGTAAGATTATCGAATACGTATCCACCCACAAGGGCGAGATGACCAAGATGGAATTGATAAACGACCGCGTACAGTTAGAGTTCGAGATTCCCTCGCGCGGTATCATCGGTATGCGTACATACGTGATGAACGTTTCAGCCGGCGAGGCCATCATGGCACATCGTTTCCTGGAATTCCAACCTTATAAGGGCGAGATTGAGAAACGCACCAACGGCAGCCTCATCGCCATGGAGTCCGGTACAGCATACGCCTATGCCTTAGATAAGCTACAGGATCGCGGTAAGTTCTTCATCTACCCGCAAGAGGAAGTGTATGCCGGGCAAGTCGTAGGCGAGAACGCCAAGGAAGGCGATATAGTCATCAATGTGACCAAGTCGAAGAAACTGACCAACATGCGTTCTAAATCCGCCGACGACAAGGCTGTATTGCCGCCACCGATTATCTTCTCGCTGGAGGAAGCATTGGAGTACATCAAGGAGGACGAGTATGTGGAGGTGACACCCACTCATATGCGACTGAGAAAGATTATACTGGATGAGCTGGAGCGCAAACGCGCGTCAAAGAATTAATAGGAAATTAAGAATTAAAAATTAGAAATAATGCAAATTAACTTATCGGAAATTAAAGACCAGCAGGCCGTTCTGACCATGACGATGGAGCCTGCAGATTACCAGTCAGCAGTAGATAAAGAACTGCGTCAACTTCGCCAGAAAGCCAATATTCCGGGTTTCCGCCCCGGCATGGTGCCCCTGGGATTGGTAAAAAAGATGTACGGCAAAGGTGTGATGGCTGAGGTGCTCAACCGCGAAATCGGTGTGCAACTGCAGAAATACATTGAGGAACAGAACCTTAACGTCCTTGGCGATCCCCTGCCCAATGAGGAGCAGACTCCCGCTGTTGATTTCGACAATCAGGATACCTTCACGTTTGCGTTTGATGTCGCCATCGCGCCCGAGTTTGACGCGCTGCTCAACGGCCGCAACAAACTGACGCGTTATACCATTACCGTCACCGACGAAATGGTGAACCGTCAGGTTGAGACTTACGCCAGCCGATTCGGTGAATACGTCGATGTAGATGATGTACAGGAAGGCGATGTGCTCAAGGGACTGATGACCGAGCAGAAAGAGAATGGTATCGTCAAGGAAAATGCGATTCTCAACCCGCAATATATGATGCAGGATCCGGACGCAAAGAAACTGTTCATCGGTGCTAAGAAGGGTGATGTCATCACCTTCAACCCCATGAAGGCTTTCGGCTCGGAAGTAGAGGTGGCTTCGCTGCTGGATATCAAGAAAGAGGAAGCCAAGGAACTGACCTCTGATTTCACCTTTGAGATTCAGAACGTGACTCGTCATCAGAACGCCCGGATTGACGGCGAACTGTTTGCCAAAGTCTATGGCGAGAATAACATTCAAGACGAAGCTGACTTCCGCGCTAAGGTGAAAGCCGAAATTGAGCAAAACATGCGTCAAGACAGCGACTATAAGTTCGGTCTCGACGCCAAGGCTGCCGTGATGAAGAAGCTGGAGAAACTCAACTTCCCGGAGAACTTCCTGCGCCGTTGGGTAAAGACCAACAACCCCAAACTGACCGACGAACAGCTGGATAAAGAATTCCCCCAGATGCTCGACGAACTAAAATGGCACCTCGCTAAAGAGCAACTGCTCAAGCACTTCGACATCAAGATTGAAAAAGAGGATGTAGAGGCATATGCTAAAGAAGTAGCCCGCATGCAGTTTATGCAATATGGTCTGATGCACGTCGAAGATCAGTATCTGACCAACTATGCGCAGGAGATGATGAAGAAGGAAGACCAACTTCGCGCACTCGTAGAGCGCTGTGCCGAGCAGAAGATTTACAAAGCTCTGGAAGGCGTAGCGAAGGTGGAAGAACAAGCCATCTCGCACGAGGATTTCGGAAAACTATTTAACGAGTAAGGACCGCTTCTTACTTTCGCAGAAAGTTATCCTTGCATCCTTATTCAACAATAATGAAACATCTGCATTTCATAGCTATCGGTGGCGCAGCCATGCATAACTTGGCATTGGCTGTGGCTCAAAAAGAAGGATATGTGGTGACAGGGTCGGATGATGAGATATTCGACCCTGCCCTCACGCACCTTCGCGATGCAGGACTGCTGCCTGCAGAGATGGGGTGGCACCCCGAACGCATCACACCGGATATTGATGCCATTATTCTCGGCATGCATGCTCGCGAGGACAATCCCGAATTGGTGAAAGCCCGCGAACTGGGACTAAAGATATACTCCTTCCCCGAGTATCTCTACGAACAGACACGGGATAAGATACGCATCGTAGTAGCCGGTTCGCACGGCAAGACCACTACCACAGCTATGATTCTATACGCCCTTAGCCACCTCGGCATCGAGGCAGATTACATGGTAGGCGCTCAGATAGAGGGGTTCGAACGCATGGTACGCCTGAGTGATACCGCTCGGTATGCCGTGTTCGAGGGCGATGAATACCTGACTTCACCGCTGGATTTGCGCAGCAAGTTCCTATGGTATCACCCACACGTAACCATCATCACGGGTATCGCATGGGATCATATCAATGTGTTCCCGACCTTCCCCGAATACGTGGATACCTTCCGCAAATTGGTGGACACCATTGAACCGAACGGCACGCTGATTTACTTTGCAGGCGATAACAACTTGCAGCAAATCGCAACGCGTGCGCGTAAAGATATAAGGTGTATCCCCTATTCCGGATATACCGGCGAAGTGGAGATGCAGGTCTTCGGCCGGCACAACATGCAGAACCTGGAAGCCGCATGCCATGCATGCGAGACCATCGGTATCTCGGCTGATGATTTCTACCGCACATTAGCCTCGTTCAAAGGAGCAAGCAACCGGCTGGAGTTGATCTGCCAGACCGAGAATTCGGTGGCATACAAGGATTTTGCGCATGCGCCATCCAAACTGCGTGCTACCATCAATGCAGTGCGCGAACGCTACCCCGACAAGGAACTCATCGCCTGCATGGAGTTGCATACCTTCTCCAGCCTTATGGCGGACTTCCTACCTCAGTACCGAGGCTGCATGGCAGAGGCCGACCGTGCATTGGTCTATTTCAACCCCAAGGTCATTGAGCACAAACGCCTGACGCCCATTACCGCCGAAGAGGTCCGCCATGCTTTCGGCACGGACAATGTGAAGGTATTTACCGATAGTCAGACGCTTCAGAGTGAACTAAGCCAACTGGTTCCCTCCCTCGCGGGGAAACCAAAAGGAGTTTCACTGCTGATGATGTCCAGCGGCACTTTCGATGGCATTGATGTGAACAACTTTGCACAGCAACTACTAAACGCCTAAACGATGGATAAACAGCAGAAACGTGATTACCTCTATATGCGCATGGCGCAAACGTGGTCTGAGAACAGTTATTGCATCCGACGGCAAGTAGGAGCGCTGTTGGTAAAGGACAATATGATTATCTCCGACGGCTACAACGGCACGCCTTCGGGCTTTGAGAACCACTGCGAGGACGAAAACAATGTGTCTAAGCCCTACGTGCTTCACGCCGAAGCAAACGCCATCACCAAGGTGGCACGCTCACACAACTCCTCTGAAGGAGCAACCCTCTATGTCACCACCTCGCCCTGCATGGAATGCTCCAAACTCATTATACAATCCGGCATCAAGCGGGTCGTCTATGGCGAGACCTACCGCATCACCGATGGTTTAGACCTGCTCAAACGCGCAGGAATACAAGTGGATTATTTACCTACCCCAAACCGATAACCCGAAACCGTATATGAAGAAATACCTCCTACCAACCGTTACCGTCATAGCCCTGATGTTGGGTTTCCTGATTGGCAATGCTATCTCCAACAAGGCTAACGCACAGCGTTTCATCATCCAAAACGGGCAGATCATCTCTGCGCCTTCGTCCAAGGTGGACAACCTGCTGCAACTCATGGAACACGCCTATGTGGACCCACTCAATATCGACTCCATCACCGACGAGGCGATGCAGGAGTTGGTGAAACGTCTGGACCCCCACTCCGCCTATATTCCGAAGGAAGACCTCGAGCGCGTCAATAGCGAGCTGTCGGCATCCTTCTCCGGTATCGGTGTGCAGTTTACCATCCAGAACGATACCGTCGGCATCGTGGCAGTTATCGCCGGTGGACCATCTGAGGGCGTGGGTATCTTGGCAGGCGACAAACTGGTCGAAGTCAACGACTCGTCCTTTACCGGCAAGAAGATGACAAACGAACGCGTGATGTCCACCCTGCGCGGTGAAAAGGGCACGGAGGTAAAACTCGGCATAAAGCGTAACGGCACGGATGAACTACTCCACTTTACGGTGACACGAGGCGATATACCCGTTCATAGTGTGGATGCCAAGTTCCTCATTGCCGGCAACATCGGTTTTGTGCGTGCTAATAAGTTCGGCGAGAAGACGTATATGGAGTTCCTAAACGCCCTCAACGAACTCAAGGCACAAGGAGCCACCTCCTACATCGTGGACCTCCGCGAGAACTCGGGCGGCTTTATGGATCAAGCCATCCGCATGGCGAATGAATTCCTTTCAGCCGGCGACCTCATCGTCTATTCCGCCGGACGAGCTTACCCGCGTTACGAAGCAAAAGCCGATGGCACCGGACGATTTAAGAATGTACCACTCGTTGTCCTCATCGACGACTTCTCGGCTTCGGCCAGCGAGATTTTCTCAGGCGCCATGCAGGATAATGACCGCGCTACGATAATCGGACGACGCTCATTCGGCAAGGGACTTGTTCAGCAACAGATTCCCTTTGACGACGGCAGCGCCGTACGTCTAACCGTAGCTCGCTACTACACACCCTCCGGACGATGCATCCAGAAACCCTACAAACTCGGTGAGCAGGAAGACTACGCGCAAGACCTCCTGGCACGCTTCGAACACGGCGAGTTCTTCTCGGCAGACAGCATTCAATATGGCGACACCACCGTTTACCGCACCAAACAGGGACGTATCGTCTATGGCGGCGGTGGTATCATGCCGGATATCTTCGTCGGTCGTGACACGTCTGGCTATACACCATGGTTCAACCGCGTGTCTAACCTCGCCTATACCTATCAGTTTGCTTTCAATTATACCGACAAACACCGCAAGGAATTAAGCCGCTATAAGGATTGGCAATCGCTCGAGAAACACCTTCTGCAGGCCAATTGGGTAGAAGAGTTTATCACCTTCGCTCAGGAAAAGGGTATCGAACCCAAACGCGATGAAATAGCCAAATCACGTCCCCTGCTGGTGCGTATCGTCAATGCCTATATCGTGCGTAACATACTCGGCGATGAAGGCTTCTTCCCACTCTATGAACGCGACGACGAAATCACACGGCGAGCGGTATTAGAACTGCAAAAATAGGTACATAAAACATAAAAAATGCAATTTTCATCTGCTAAAATGAATTTTATTGGCAAAAAATTTGCATATATCATCAAAAAAACGTAATTTTGCAGGCTAATTTGCAGGAGAATGCCATTTTTGGCATCTTTTGCTATGCAGGTTCGGTAGCTCAGTTGGATAGAGCAACAGCCTTCTAAGCTGTGGGTCGCGGGTTCGACTCCCGCCCGAATCACAAATAATAGTTTAAACGAAGTTTAGACATGCGTCAATTAAAAATTACCAAATCAATCACCAACCGTGAATCGGCCTCGCTGGATAAGTACCTACAAGAGATTGGACGCGAGGACTTAGTCACGGTGGAGGAGGAAGTGGAATTGGCCGGACGTATCCGCAACGGAGACCGAGCAGCACTGGATCGCCTGACAAAGGCAAACCTGCGTTTCGTTGTTTCTGTAGCTAAGCAGTACCAAAACCAGGGATTGAGTCTGCCCGACTTGATTAATGAAGGTAATCTGGGACTGATAAAAGCTGCTGAGAAATTCGATGAGACACGTGGTTTTAAGTTTATCTCCTACGCTGTGTGGTGGATCCGTCAATCGATACTTCAGGCATTGGCCGAACAAGCGCGTATCGTGCGTCTACCCCTCAACCAGGTAGGGTCCCTAAACAAAATCAACAAGGCTTATCAGCGCTTCGAACAAGAACATGAGCGCAAGCCCAGTGCCGAAGAATTGGCAGAAGAGTTGGACATACCCGTTGAGAAAATAGCAGATACGCTCAAGATGTCCGGACGTCATGTCAGCGTGGACGCTCCGTTCGTAGAAGGTGAGGATAACAGCCTCATAGACGTTATGGTCAATGAGGACTCTCCGAACGCCGACCGCGGACTGATAAACGAGTCTTTGCGACGCGAGATTGACCGCGCGCTTACAGGACTTACACCACGTGAAGCTGACATCCTGCGCAAGTTCTTCGGCATCGGCGTTCCCGAGAAAACGCTTGAGGAAATAGGTATTGACCTGGACCTCACACGTGAACGTGTACGCCAGATTAAGGAGAAAGCAATCCACAAACTCCAGATGAGCAGTCGCAGCCGCGTACTCAAAACCTATTTGGGATAACGGGCAGACCCCGTCTATTCAGTAAGGACACAGCCAAAAGCCGTGTCCTTTTTCTATCAGAATAACGATAACTGATCATCCACCGGCCGCGATGACTCGGGCACCGCATTGGTAATGGTGAATGGTACATCAATGGTGGGCGGCTCCGGCGATTTCTTAGGTTCAGCCGCTTCTGCGGATTCAGTCTGTTCTGCAGGTTTCGGTGACACAACTATAGCATCCTTCAATTCCGTTTCTGCTCCCGTTTCTGCTCCCGTTTCGGTTCCCGTCTCTTCCGGTTCTTCCGTCTCTTCCGGTTCCTCGGGTTCTGGCGGAGCAGGTGTGATATCTTCTATCGATGCCACATCGAGCGTGGTAAAGCGTTTTCCACGCGCCTTTGGCGACTTGGCATCAATAAAATCAGCCATCACAATCTCCTGAGGCCCATGCACACCATCCGAGAATGTGATACGGAAGATGGCTTCCTCGCGATCGGAGAGCACCACCATCCGGTTATCCGGGTTCTCACCCAACATATTCTGCGGTTTGAGTTGTGCATCCAGCTGGAATCGCTTGCCGTAATAGTAGCCTAATTCGGCATTCCAGAGCGCCAAAGACCAAATCTTCTCGGGCCGGAAGAGCTCTATGCGCCATATATTACGGTCAAAATGTGCCGTTTCCTCAAAGGTCGTCAGGTAGTAATCACCGGTCGTAGTGATAACCAGTACGCGGTCCTCATCTTGGAACTCACCTAAATACATGCCTTGAGCATCGTAATTGATGCGCAAAATATCGGGATCAAACCACACCTTGCGACCACCTAAGGTCGAACGTCCTTTTTGCTTTAAGGTAATGGATTTGACTTCGTACTTCGTCAGCACGTTGCCTCGCGCAGAGCGGCTCTTGACAGCCAACTCACTCAAGTCTTTGTTGACTTCCAAATTCTTGAGACGAAGTTGCGGCTTCAGTGACACGCGTATAACCTCCGCCTCTCCGTTCGGATTGGCAGTAAAATAGACGATACGACTGCCGGGTTTACCCTGCGTGAGGTCATATTCTTTGTCGCGCGCCACTCCGGTCACAAAGAAACGCTTCATGTAGCAGATTCCGCCCTTTCCATCGCGATAGACTACATTATAGATGGTACGCGTATCATTCTTCTTGAAGATGGCTATATGCAAGATATCCGTGCCCACGAATATCTTCTCCGCCACACGCACTATCTTGTACTTCCCGTCGCGGTGGAAGATGATAATATCATCTATGTCCGAGCAATTGAAGAGGAACTCATCCTTCTTCAGTCCCGTACCGATAAAGCCGTCCTCGCGGTTGATATACAGTTTCTCGTTGGCCTCCACGACGGTCTTGACGTTGATATTGGCAAAGTTGCGTACCTCAGTGCGGCGCGGGTATTTGTCGCCGTATTTCTTCTTGAGCGACTCAAACCAATTCATCGTATATTCCGTCAGGTGCTCCAGGTTATAGACGGTATCCTTAATCTTACGGTTGATATCCTTCATCAGCTCATCCGCCTTCTTGGTATCAAAACGGGTGATACGAATCATGCGTATCTCGAACAGTCGCTCGATATCTTCCCTCTTCACCTCGCGCAGCAGGCCGGGCTTGAACGGTTCCAAAGCCTTGTCAACGAACCGGATAAGTTTCTCCTTATCGGGCGCATTCTCATATTCGGGCTCCTTGTAGATACGATTCTCGATGAATATCTTCTCCAGCGAAGTATAGAAATACTGCTCTTCCAACTCGCCTTTCTTGATCTCCAACTCCCATTTCAGGAGTGCTTTGGTGTTGTCCACCGACATCTTCAATAGGTCAGTGACGGTGGTGAAGACGGGTTTCTTATTCAGGATCACACAGCAGTTGGGCGAGATGCTTACCTCGCAGTCCGTGAAGGCATAGAGGGCATCAATAGTCTTGTCGGACGAGGCACCGGGAGCCAGCTGTACAACAATACGCGCTTCCTCGGCGGTAAAGTCATCTACCTTGCGGATCTTGATTTTTCCCTTCTCCTGCGCCTTCAGAATGGTCTCGATAATCTTAGAGGTCGTGGTGCCATAGGGAACTTGCGAGATGATGAGTGTCTTGTTATCATCCGCCTTGGTAATCTTCGAGCGAATTTTGACTATCCCACCGCGCTCACCATCGTTATATTTCGACACATCGATCTCACCGCCCGTCGGGAAATCCGGGTAAAGTGAGAACTCTTCACCCTGCAGATAGGCCATCGAGGCATCACACAGTTCGCAGAAGTTATGGGGCAGTATCTTAGAGTTCAGGCCGACGGCAATACCTTCTACACCCTGCGCCAAGAGCAACGGAAACTTGACGGGCAAATGGATTGGCTCGGCCTTACGGCCGTCGTACGACTGCATCCAATGCGTTGTCTTGTCGTTAAAGACAACCTCTAAGGCAAACTTACTCAACCGCGCCTCGATATAACGCGGAGCCGCAGCACCATCACCGGTCAGAATGTTACCCCAGTTTCCCTGGCAGTCTATCAATAGGTCTTTCTGGCCCAACTGCACCAGGGCATCGCCTATCGAAGCATCGCCGTGCGGATGATATTGCATGGTCTGACCTACTATATTCGCCACCTTGTTGTATTTGCCATCGTCCACACCCTTCATTGCATGCAGGATACGGCGTTGCACAGGTTTCAGACCATCCTCTACCGCCGGTACAGAGCGATCCAGGATGACATAAGAGGCGTAGTCCAGGAACCAGTCCTGGTACATACCTGTCAGGTGATATTTGACTGCGTCGTTAAACTCGGCCATTCAGCCTTCTCTTATTCGTTGGCAAAACGATTCAGCAAAACATATGCTACTATGCCGATAAACTCCAGCACAAGAGCACAAACCAGCAGCCAGTTCTGAGGCATTGCTGCACTATACACAATCAGGCAAATTACGCCCAAAAGAATCAGGATAATTCCAAGGTCTTTCATATATCAGAATTCGTTTTTATCGTTTTAACGTGCAAAGATACAAAAAAAAATACATTCGTGCAAATAAATCTTACTTTTTTTGCCTCATATGGTAATTATTTTGCATTTTTTCATACGAAAATAAAGGGCTCACCCTTTCGGGTAGCCCTTATTCTGTATTTTCCGCCTCTCGTATTAGGCCAGCTTGTTGATATATACTGCCAACGAGCTCTTCAGATTAGCGGCCTTGTTGCGATGGATGATATTGCGCTTTGCCAGCTTATCCAACATCGAACTAACCTTCGGCAGCATAGCTGCAGCGGCAGCCTTCTCAGTAGTAGCACGGAGATTGCGAACGGCATTACGAGCAGTCTTAGCATAGTAATGGTTGTGAGCCTTGCGGGTAGCCGTTTGGCGGATACGTTTCAGTGATGATTTGTGGTTTGCCATAAATGACTTTTTGTTTTGTACGCCTCGCGGCGTTTTTTATTGTTTTACTTCTAATTTCTGGTAGCCTATAGCAGAGTCGAACTGCTCTTTAGAGAATGAAAATCTCTCGTCCTAGCCGATAGACGAATAGGCCCTACTTTTACCGACCGCGATACCGCGTTGTCGAAAAAGCGTGCAAAATTACTACATTTTTTTGAATTGACCAAATTTTTTTTCAAAAAAGTGCATTTTTTTTGCAAAAATCTTCACTTTTCCCCAATTTCATCCCCTTTTTACCCAATATCAACTGTCAACTATCGTACGGCTTCAGCCGAATATTAATTGTCAACTATCAACTATCAACTATCAACTATCAACTAATATTACATCGGACCTCTTAGGATACCTCGCGGCGATGACTTGATAAAATTCACAATGGTATCGCGTTCGGTACTTTCCGGCAACTCGGCCATTACGTGCTCTACCGCTTGCGACACATTGTACATCGGGCTGAATATCAGGCGATAGACATCCTGTATCGCGTCAATCTGTTCGTGGGTGAAGTTACGGCGACGCAGGCCTACGGAGTTAATACCGCAATACGCTATCGGTTCGCGGGCTGCCAAGATATAAGGCGGTATATCCTTATTGATGCGGCTGCCCCCTTGTATCATCACGTGTCCGCCGATATGCGTGAACTGATGAACCAGACTACCACCGCCGATTATCGCCCAGTCATCTACTACAACCTCGCCCGCCAACTGCGTGGCATTGGACATAATGATGTGATTGCCTAAACGACAATCGTGCGCTACGTGGCAATATGCCATAATCAGGCAGTCGTCACCTACTACCGTCTCTCCCTTCGAAGCGGTTCCGCGGTGTACCGTGACAAACTCGCGAAGCGTGGTGCGGTCACCGATGCGGACATAGGTCTTCTCACCTTTGAATTTCAGGTCTTGCGGTATTGCGCCGATAACGGCACCGGGGAATACGTGGCAGTTCTTGCCGATGCGCGTACCCGAACAAATGGTGACATTGCTGTCAATAATGGTGCCCTCGCCGATTTCCACATCCTCTTCAATGCAGACAAAAGGGCCAATCTGAACCGACGGCGCTATCTTCGCCTCGGGATGAATATATGCTAATGCTTGTGTCATATTCAACTATCAATTATCAACTATCAATTATCAATTATCAATTATCAATTACCAAATTCCTCAACTGTCTGCAGCACTGGGTGTTGAACGTGTGCCCGGGACGGGTAGCGATGATGCGCCCTTGGATTCGGCAACCTATCAACGACATATCTCCGATGAGATCCAGCAGTTTGTGGCGTGCCGGTTCGTTGGGATAGTTCAGTGGGCTCAGGTATCCTAACTTCGTGGCATCCATATGCGGCTGACCCAGTTTGTCGGCGATAAGGTCAAAACCCTCCTGCGACAACGGCGTCTCGTAGATAACAAGGGCGTTTTTCAGGTCGCCGCCCTTGATTAGGCCCATCCGCAAGAGCGGTTCTATCTCGCGCATAAAACAGAATGTACGGGCAGCAGACACCTCGCGCGCGTAATCATTAAGGTCATTGAGTTCTGCCCGTTGCTCCTGCAGCAGCCCTGTCGGGTAACGCAGCGTTACCTCTACCTCGTAGTGATCCGAGGGCAGCAGCAACATATGATTGCCGTGCTCCGAACGGTACTCTATCGGTTTCTCTACCACAAAGACCTTCTGTTCCGCATCCTGCTCTTCCAAGCCCACCTGTTGTATGGCATGGACAAACATCCGCGCGCTACCATCCAGTATGGGCATTTCCGGGCCATCCAACACGATGAGGCAGTTATCCACCCCCATCGCATAGAGTGCCGACAAGGCATGCTCCACCGTACTGATTTTCCACTTACCGCGCTCTATGACGGTGCCCCTCTCCGTGGCTGAGACATACTCAGCCAACGCCTCATGCGTGGGTTGATTGGGCAAGTCCACACGGCGTATCCGAATACCCGTATTCTTGGCAGCGGGATAGAAGGTAGCATGGATATACAATCCGGTATGCAGTCCTTTCCCTTCGAACGAGAAACTATCTTTTAATGTATGCTGTTTCATGATTTTCCTTGTTGTTTAAAGCGCACTATAGCGCGTTTCCATTGATTGGCATCAAAGGCGGGCGAACCCATATACACGCCGGGTTTGCGGATATTGCCCGCTACACCGGACTGCGCACCGAAGATGCAGTTATCTACTATCTCTATATGTCCGGCGACTCCGACCTGACCTGTCAGGGTGCAGTGGTTACCGATTTTTGTACTGCCGGCCACCCCGACCTGCGCGCAGAGCACGGTGGACTCGCCGATTTGTACATTATGGCCGATTTGCACTAAGTTATCCAGTTTGGTATTCTTTGCCACGCGTGTCTCACCCATCATGGCACGGTCCACGGTTGTGTTAGCTCCGATCTCCACATCGTCCTCTATCACCACACGACCGATCTGGGGTATCTTGTGATAGACGCCAGCCTTATCCGGTTCAAAGCCGAAACCATCGGCACCGATGACCACTCCCGCATGCAGGATGCAATCGCGGCCTACCACGCAGTTGTAATACACCTTCACGCCCGGGTATAGAATCGTATTATCTCCGATCACCACATTATCTCCGATATAGACCTGCGGGTATATCTGTACGCCCTTACCGATTCGCGCGTTCCGTCCTATATAGGCGAAAGCCCCGACATAGGCATCCTCAGGCACATCTACGCCTTCTGCCACAAAGCAGGGTTGCTCCACACCTTTTCGCCGCGGGTTGAGCGTCTCGGCTACCATCTGCAGCAGTTGTGCCATCGCAGCGCGGGCGTTCTCCACCTTGATGAGCGTAGCGTTCGTTTCCGGCTGCGCATCGGCCGCCAGCAGCGATTCGGTTATCAGCACCACCGAAGCCTGCGTGTCGCGCAGCAGAGGCAGGTATTTCTCTTCGCACACAAAACACAAGTCACCCTCCCGGGCGGTCTCCAGTCCGCTTACATTACCTACCGCCTTCTCGCCGTCGCCCACAAGCGTTCCGCCGAGTAGCATGGCTATTTGATTGGCTTGAAATGTCATATTCTGTATTGAAATAAGTATAGTTTCTTCGGTTTGCGGGTCAGCGCTTTGAGGTCGAGTATCTCACTTGCCGACGCTATATCCCGTACAGTTCCGTCGTTGTAAAGGATATCGATGGAGTCATCCTTCTCCGAATAGGTATTGGAGGTGGACACGTGTTCCACAAAGCAATACTCCGCCTCGTGCAGCGTAATGCCCAAGGTCTGCGCATAGTACGACCTCAGGGCCTTCTTCTCCACGTCCGAAAGCGGTTCGGTCAGCAGCCGCCCGCGGAAGAGACTCCTATTCGTAAACGCCGCACTCAGCAGCCTCAGCAACCTATCGCTGCAGTCCATCCAGGCTTTGATAGCCGATAGTACATCGGAGTCATCCAGCAGGGCATATTGACGCATTGCCTCGCTGCCCAGGGTGAAGTCGGCGGCGGTAATCTTGTTGTACAGGAAGTAATGCAAAGCCGGCGAACAGAACAACTCCACGCCCTGCTCTGCCAACTCCTTGGCACGCGTCAACACCTTGATAAGCAACTGCTCGGCTGCCACAGACGTCTTATGCAGATACACCTGCCAGTACATCAGCCGGCGTGCTACCAGAAATTTCTCTACGGAATAGATACCCTTCAGTTCCACGACCAATTTGTCATCCACCACATTGAGCATCTTCAGCAACCTTTCGCTGGCTACCCTGCCCTCCTGTACACCCGAGAAAAACGAGTCGCGACAGAGATAATCCATCCTGTCCACATCCAACTGCGAGGATATCAATTGGTGCAGAAAATGCCGAGGGTATTGGTTCTTGAATATCGCAATCGCCAGATCCAGCGGGCCATGGTAATCGTCCAACTGCAGCCGTCCTTCGGTCACCGATGACTGCAGGTCACGATTGATCTGCTCCATCATCAGCAGCGAGATCTCCTCATGCGTTATTCCGTCCACGAGCGTATGCTCCAGCACATGGCTGAATGGCCCGTGCCCGATATCATGCAGCAGAATCGCTATCTGGGCAGCTATTGCTTCGCTCTCCGACAGCTCCACCCCTTTGCTTTTTAGCGTCGCCAAACCCTCCTGCATCAGGTGCATGGCACCTATCGAATGCAGAAAACGGCTGTGCATGGCTCCGGGATAGACAAAGTTGCTCAACCCCAACTGCCTTATGCGCCCCAGGCGCTGAACATAGGGGTGTTGCAACACATCATAGACCAACTCATTAGGTATGGTCAGGAAGCCAAATACCGGGTCATTTATTATCTTTCGTTTATTTGCCACGTACAAAATATCAATTGTCAACTATCAATTATCAACTATCAACTATCGTACGGCTTTAGCCGATCGTTCGAGGCTTTGCCGAGATAAGAACTATCGTACGGCTTTAGCCGATCGTTCGAGGCTTGCCGAGATAAGAATTATCAACTATCAACTATCAACTATCAATTATCAATTAACCGGCGGCTGGTAGTGATAGCCATCGTAGTCCTGTTCCTTCTTGGTGTCGTGGTTGCTTCCCAGATGCGGGAACTTCCATTTATCCCGGTATTGCCACCATAGTATCATCAGGCAGCCGAACAACATGCCGCCCAGATGCGCGAAATGGGCCACGTTGTCTATGCCCGCTATGCCGGCAAACAGCTCTATCACCGCATAACCTATTACAAAAATGCGTGCGCGTATAGGTATAGGCACGAATAGCAAAAACATCTTAACATCCGGAAACAGCCATCCGAACGCCAACAAGATGCCGAATACTGCACCCGAAGCGCCTACCGTTACGGCCACCTCGCCGGGCGTGAACAACGCCCACACACCCATCTGAACGAGTGCAGCACCCACACCGCATACCAGATAATAAATCAGGAACTTCCGCGCGCCCCACAGCTCCTCCAGAGCCGGACCGAACATCAGTACGGCAAACATATTGCAAAAGATATGCCCGAAATTGGCATGCATAAACATATACGTCAGGGGCTGCCAGATATGAAATGCCCCGATGCCTGTGTTCCACAGACCCAACCACTGGGTCAGATAGATTCCCGAATACCGCTCCAGCAGCACATCTATAAAATAGACAATGAAATTAAGGAGCAATATATTTTTAGTTACTCTTGGTAAGTTTCTCATATTCGCCGCAAAGGTACAACAAAAATTGCACATACGCAAATTTTCGGAAACTTTTTTGCAAAAATAGAGTAAAAACTCTATATTTTGGGAGGGATGATGGCGCTTATGCTCGCATAAAAGCGACATCATGCGTACCAAAATAGGGGGCTTCAGCCCATTTGCAAAAAAGGTTTCGGAAATAGGGAACAGTATGTCCGGCAGGATGCGAACGTACTTTCGAAGGGTCCCTTTAGGGGAGTAGGTCGAAGGTACAACAAAAATTGCACATATGCAAACTTTTTCAATAAATAAATCAGCTGGCATTCAGCGGTAAAACACGTAAACAAGACGGCAACGAGACGTAATCGACACGTAATCGACACGTAATCGAACCGAACCGTTTCCGCATCTAATTCAACATGACACCGAAAACCGAGAACCCGGAGAGGATGATTTAGACGAGACCACCGCTTCCCCCCGCGATGCCAATCTCCCGCGCAAGATGCTCCGCGACGGCCGCTTCCTCATTCTGCATCCCGATGGCCGTCTCTACGACATAGGCGGCAGCCTCATTGAATGAGATGAGGCTATCGAACGCTACGATGATCTTTGACATATTGGATTACCG
>ONBH01000034.1 GCA_900316005.1 uncultured Bacteroidales bacterium
GCCTGTTCCGATTGCAAGTGCATATTCGATTGCTGCAAATCCTGATTGGATAACTGCAGCGTTCTGTTTTTCTTATGCAAAGAGATAATGTCTTTTTTGCGTTTCTTACGCCTCGAATAGAGTACAAGTACTGCACTAAGCAATCCCAATAATGTAAAAAATCCGATGAATAAAGCGATTTTACGGCGTTTACTAATCTGTTGTTGCTGCAAATAGTAATCCACTGCCTGAGTCAGTTCCACCTGACGATGTTGCATCTCACGTTGGATATCAGCACGGGTTGATGCTCGCTGTTGGAGCAACTCCGTATCAGCATTAGCATCATCATTGGTAAGAATATAGTATGCGTTACATTTGTCAGATAAAGAAGATGAGTTATTGATTACTAACTGAGCATAATAACAAGCAGAATCATTTTCAGCTAAATAATGAAAAGCCTTAGCTTTATACAATTCTGCTAACGATTGATGCATACCGTGAGCAAGTAAACTATTGGCACGTGCTATCACTTCTGAATAATCACTATCCATTGCTAACAGCATCAAAGAGACTTCCGCCCAACGAATCACAGAGGAATCAGAACAATTGGATTGGATATAATTCAAAAGGGTATATGTGGTATCATAACGATTTAAATAAGTCGCGGTAAATGCCATGCTCGCCAACGAATAATAATATGAAATCGTATCACCAACTAATATGAAATTTGTCCCCGCAGTTTCATATAAATCATAAGCTGCCATCCAGCGAAGTTCCAATTGGCAAACATAAGCCAGATTAGTCTGAACGCGACCGAGCAGGCTGTAATCACGAGGGGCATAGTGTTCGGCTTGCAGCAGTTGTTCGACAGCCGGTAAGGGGTGGTTGCTGTCTATTAGCAAGCGACCGTAGTGATAGCAGGCATGGGCATAACTGTTGCGCCGGAAGAAGCGAAGAGGACGCAACGCGCTGACGGCTTCCGCCAACGCTGCACTATCATTATAGTACTGCCCTGCAGCACGCAGACTGTCAGCCGTACGGACTGTCATCTCCACCTGCTGCCTGCGCTGAGGCGAACAAGCGGAAATCAGTACGGATACTACCACGAGTATCACGATTGCGATGCTATAGCGACATACTATTTGCATAGATATTATTATCTGTTTTTGCTTTGGCATGCTTCCTGTACATTATTCGTCTGCAAATATAGTATTAGGGCAATTCAGGGTGATAAATAATCGGTTTGTCGGTCGGACGATAGTGCAAGAACATCGTCATATAAATAGGTGCGTAAAGGATATTGTCACGTACTTCGATATTATTATTACCCAACACTATTGCACGGCGAATACCATATTCATCATTAGCGAGCAGATTTGTTAATGCCACATGTCGCTGATAATCCTTGCCTGACTTTATTTCTAAAGGAATAATCTCGCCATCTTGCTCCAATAGAAAATCCACTTCACCCTGTTTCTTACTATTGAAATAGTACAAATTCCAGCCGTGCGCATGCAACTCTTGAGCTACTGCGTTTTCGTAAATAGCACCATTGTTGATACACACAGCGCCTTGTAAGATTTGCAATTGAATGCCACCTACATATTGCGAAGCCAATAGTCCCACATCGTTTTGGAACAATTTAAAGAGATTGCGTAACTCGTTGAGTTTAAGCGGCACCCGTGGTTCTGCGACATTATAGGTCGGCAAAGCCATGTCTGCATCGCGCAACCATACAAAACTATTCTCATGCCTCGAAAACTTGATATGCTCATTGAGGTCCTTTAGTATAAAGCGCTTGTTCTTTGCATTCAGTTCCGATGGGATAAGATCAAAGATTTCATTGATATACAATTTTCCATCTTTTTCGTAACGCGCGATGTCTTTCTTATAAAGTGACAAAATAGATTGCTGTTCCCGGATAACATGTTGCAAGTCATTGGTATCCACATATTTTTGTACAACTGCGGGCATACCTCCTACTATTAGATAGAGATTGAACAGGCGGATTATCTTCTCATGAATATAGGCATCAACCGGTATTTGTTGTTCCCATGCATTCTGAATCGCGCGGATGACTTCAGGCGTAACACCAATATTGTGAATGAATTCCTCAAAATCCAATGGATACATCGGGTACTCGTCCATATACCCCACCGGTATTGAACGAATGTTTTGCAGTTCGATGCCTAATAACGATCCGCTTAGGGCATAAAGAAAACTACCTTCATCGACCAAAGCTTTGACCCAAGTCATGATATCGGGATAGTCTTGCACCTCGTCAAAGAAAATAAGCGTCTTACCGGGTTGTAACGGCTGATTAGCATACGCGGATATGCGTAATAACAATTCCTGTACATTGGCTGCACCCTTGGGTATAAGACGGGTCTCGGGTTGCAGAATAAAGTTCATCTCCACGATCTGCAATCCGGCACGCTGAGCATATGCACGTATGGCATACGTTTTGCCTATTTGACGGGCACCTGTCAACAACAATGCCTTTTTGGTAGATGCATAATGATTGTCTATTACGCTATCAATAAGTCGTTTAAGATTACTACTTTTTTCTGACATATGCAAAAAAAATCGCCACATTCTTGCGAAATGGCGATTTTTTATCGGTTAGTGCGGGTTGTATATGCACGACTTGCGTGCTATCATCTTCAAAATCATCCAATGATAAGCAAACAGGATAAAGGCTTTCTGGCGGTAAGAATGATAATTTATTATACATGGTGATATAATTTATAAGTTTTCGCCCGTCTTTGTTCGGCATTGCGTACTTTCCGATTTTTCGCGGCAAATATAATACTTTATTTTCAAATTAAAAAATAGAAGTTGATCTTTTTTGCCCTTCGCCCTAATTAGCCATATAAGCAAAAGCGGCAAACCGCATTATATTGGATTACCGCTTTCAGAGTTGTATATAGAGATTTGTTCAACGAAGTAACCATTCCCAGCAAGGAACGACCTCTATCTCTCCATGCGCATCTGTGATTGTATCTTTGGTATCATAGGTGACAAGGGTGCGTCGTTGACAAGGTAGCGCTTTGGCTATCTTGGTCAATGCGTTCACTTCACGCTGGCGGGTTGCTTCTTCAGAAAGGTTATACGCCACCTGTATCGCCCATTCTTCCTCGGGCACATAAAAGTCCACTTCTTCACCATTGTTATAGAAATAAACGGTGTCATTCTCGGGGTCGTGACCATAACGTCGGAAGAGCTCTAATGCGACCATATTTTCCAACAGCGACGACTCGCCATCTAGCAGAAAGAGATTCAAGAAACCGTTGTCGATGAAATAATATTTGCAAATACTTTCTTTCTCGGATAGCGCACCTGCGATGTTTCTCAAACGAAGCAAGAACCATGCATCTTCCGTATGAGAGATATAACTTTGTACAGTCGGCACAGAGATCTTTCCGTTGATGGTAGAGAGGATATTACTCATCCGGTTATAAGAAACCGGTTGCTTAACCGACTCAGCCAATTTCTTAACCAACAAGCGCAGTGCAGCAATGTTACTGATTTTGTTGCGAGAAACGATATCGTTCAAGTATATCTTCTGATAAGTGCTGCTGAGATAGTCGCGTTTGAGCTTCATTCCCACCGACTCAGGCATTCCTCCCCAGAAGAAATACTCTCTGTAGTGCTGAAAGAACAATGCCCGTCCGGAGGTGGTCAAGAGCGCTTTCTCGTCATAAGGTACATTCATCGCGTTCAGGTATTCTTTGAAACTATAGGGATAGATATCTTTCGGTATAAATCGTCCGCCGAGCGTACTCATCACTTCCTTGCTCAGCATCTTGGCATTGCTGCCGGTAAGACATATATGCGCTTTGCTATCTGCCATGCGGCGAGCGAATCTCTCCCATCCGTCTATGTTTTGCATCTCATCCAGGAAGATACGAGGTTCACGACCATAGATCTCCTGGTGACACTCCAACAAGAGGTTGAAATCCGCAGCGGTGAAATTATCTATTCGCTCATCCTCAAAATTGAGATAGAGAATATCATCCATCGTGCAACCATGCTGCAACAACTGTTTGATGATCGCATACATCATATACGATTTACCAGCGCGGCGCACTCCGGTAAAAACGTAGTTAATGGACTCATCCAGTTCGTATGCACGAGGAAGTACCTCTATTTTTTCCACTAGTTTAGAATTATCCAAAAGGACTTGTTTCAGCACATGCTTATCCATTTTTTAAAGCACCATTTTATAGTTTGACTTATATTTATAAAATGCTATTTTATGAAATCCGGCACAAAAGTACTGTTTTTTTTTGATATATGCAAGTTTTTTGAGGAAAAAATGCTCAAATAACTAATTTTACCCAACATTTAGGGTCCTCAAACCAAAACAACGCCGCTCGTGATGAGGAGATTGCGGTAATCCAATATTTCAAAGATCACATTTGATCTTTTTTGCCCTTCGCCCTAATTAGCCATATAAGCAAAAGCGGTAACCGCATTATATTGGATTACCGCTTTATCTTCAATATGAGCGTGATTTTTAGATAAGCCTACTTCCTAATACCCAATCAATCACATTGATTTTGCGGATACCATCTATGTTTGCATTATCAAAGTCTGTAGTCAAGAGATACTTTGGGTACGTGTCTTTAATCTTTCTTAATGACGAAATTTCGCGTTTTAGTGTATTTTCGTCATTAGCAGTATAAGCCACTTGGTAATACTCGCGTTCATCAATTATCCGTTGATAGTGGATCACTTACATACAGAGTATGCCAACTACGAAGGCTATGCCATCAGCAAGAACGGCCTTACATTAGTTGCCAAGATATAATATGTAAAGAGAGGGGGAATGGAGAATGAACAGCGAAGCTAAAGATACGCCCGGTGGATGATGTCGATGGCGGTATCGATCAGATCATCACGATCCGTGCTTGTCTGCCTGATACGGACATGGGGATTGAGGCCGCTCTCGATGCTTTTCTTATTGGGCGTCAACATACGGACGCTGGAGAAACGTACCAACCAGCCATTGGGCAATTCGTAACTGAGAGGCATACCTCCGCCACCACCACTACGACCACCAACGATGAGGCAGTTGGGTGCCTGACGCATACAACTGATGAAGAAATTGGTAGCCGAATAACTGTGCCTGTCGCTCAGCACAATGACCGGACGGAGCCACTTGCTCATCATTTGATCGCGGCGTACCCACATTTCCTCCAACTCGGAGAAGTCATCATGCCCGGGACCATTCTTATGCTGCCAGTAACCCACCAATGTATCGCCCGGGATAAAAGTAGATGCCAGGCGGTAAGCATAATCGAGACTGCCACCTCCGTTGTGACGGACATCAAGTATAATTCCCTGGCAGTCACCAAACTCCGTCAGCACATAATACATATTATTCATACTGACGAACGACGAAAAGGACCCATAATAGATATAACCTATCCGTCCGCTATCAAGTAGGGTATAGTACATGCCTCCGGCGGTGCGGTAGTCGGTGAGGTAATGCGAAGTGATGATGTTCCAGTCGAAGTTCTCGGGATAGCCCTCGTACCACTTCTCGCAAACCGACATATCGAAATCGGAATAGAGATTGACATGCCCGTCGCAGAGGGTATCGAGCATGGCGTCCATGAGGTCAAAAAGGCCCTTGTAATCCTTGGGGTCCAGCTGCCGGACGAGAGGCAGATAATAGTCATGCACAGCCTGCCAGTCAACGGCTTTCTCATTGATGAAACAGTACTTGCGGTCAATAGTCTGCCAGAGGCACTCAAAATTGCCGACAGGCGTGTTATCGTACACCCCGTCAAGGGAATGGGTACAAGCGACTAAAGAAGTCGCCAGAAGGCAGATATAGAGAAAATGCTTTACCATACATCAAAGGGTTTAGAGGGCTGAATACGATAGTGGAAACAGGTACCCACGATGGCTTCGACCTGCTCGCGCGAGAACCACATATTGCCGGCTCCGTACTCCAAGTAAGCATGGGCTATACCGACACGCCAGGTGGAATGGGGACATCGGATATCGAGCGTCAGTTCGTGGCGCAAGAGACGATGGTTCCACATGCCGCTGAAGCGAATATTACCGCGGACACCTTCGGTTAGTTCGTAGTATGACTGCCAGTAGTCGGGCATGAAATCTACGCCGAAGAGGTTGGCTCGTATGAGGTACCGCAGCCTGAGATCGACCTTGCCGGCGCGCACAGTATAAGTCACACCCGCCAATGCGCACACATCTGCAGCCAAGTCCATAGAGTAGGGTTTATTGACCTCACGACCGTGCATGCGTGGCGCAAAATCGACGTTTAGATAGGGGCCTAAGAGCAGCGAGATATTCGGGTCGTGCCATTGCCAGGCGTAGTAAGCGCCCCATCCACCCTGGAGCTGAAGGGCGTACACAAGATTATTTTTAGCGGAAGAATAAATCCATGCAAATCGTGCGTCAACCTGCCCGACATGCGACCAATGGGGATGCCGACGCATGGGCTGCCACCACTCGTTGCCGATACCAACCTGCATGCCGGAGTAGAGTAGGGGACTGAGGTACTGATCCTGCAACCACATACCGCCAAAATGCACGCGAAGGATATCCTCATGTTCCACGCGCATGGTGTCGGAATCAGCAGCAGAAATCATCCTGCAGCCAAACAAGATGAGACCAACTAATACTATGACGGACCTAAATTTCAACTTCTAAAACATCAATTGTCAATTATCAACTATCGTACGGCTTTAGCCGATCGTTCGAGGCTTTGCCGAGATAAGAATTGTCAATTATCAACTATCAAATATCAATTGTCAATTGTCAATTGTCAATTGTCAACTATCAACTGCCTGTCGCCGTTCCCCAGGAGGGATAGACGGAGATAGACTGTATCATCGGGCAGGAGGCGTTCAATAATATCGGGCCACTCGATGAAACAGTAACAGCCGGAATAGAGATACTCTTCGGCTCCGAGATCAATAGCCTCGCGAAGGTTCTTGAGACGATAGCAATCGAAGTGATAGACCTCGTCACGCCGAAGTGAATCGGCAGAGGGGATATCATACACGTTGACGATAGCAAAGGTGGGACTATTGACAACATCATCACTACCGAGTTCACGTAGTAACTGTTTGACAAAAGTAGTCTTACCGACACCCATGGGGCCGTCTAATGCAAAGACACGGTGAGGAGCCAGACTTCGAAGAAAAGCCATACAAGAGACAAGTTCTCCGGATTGGTTTACAAGCTGAAGAGCCTCAGAATCACACTTTTTAATTGTATAAATATCCATATTCGTGAAAAATATTCAATTCTCAGGGCGTTAAATTGGCCCTAAAATACTCATAACATACTGATCCTAAGCGATTTCCGAGCAATTGTATCCACTCTTCTTTGTCGGCTGTTCCAGCGCGACGTACGCTATGGAAGTGAGCCAGAATTTTCTGCTTGGTTGCAGGTCCAACTCCCTGAATATCATCAAGTTGCGAAGCAATCTGACGTTTGCTACGCTTCTTTTTATGATAGGTGATAGCAAAACGGTGGACTTCATCTTGGATTTCGACCAAGAGGCGGAAGACTTCGTCGGTGACCTTCAGTCCGATCTCTTGCGGAGGGAAACCATAGAGAAGTACATTGGTTCGGTGCTTGTCATCTTTCTTGAGTCCGGCAATAGGGATATGCAGACCTAACTGTTGTTCCACAGCTTCGCGGATGGCATTCATCTGTCCGAGGCCTCCATCGGCAATTATCAAATCCGGAAATTCGCCCTGTTCATCGATAATTTCCTGATAGCGGCGACGGGCTACTTCGCGCATAGAGGCATAGTCGTCCTGACCTTCAACGGTATTAATACGGAACAGTTTGTAGTCTTTTTTAGAAGGTTTGGCCTTGCGGAAGACGACACAGCCCGCCACGGGGTCGGAACCCTGGATATTAGAGTTATCAAAACTATCGATAAATACGGGCATTTTCTGCAAGCCTAATAGTTCCTGCAGACGCCCTAAGATACGTGCGGCACGCTGGTCGGGATTGAGTTTGTCTGCCTGTTTGAGTTTATCTTGTTTATACTGCCTAACATTCTGCTGAGCCAGATCCAGGAGACGCTTCTTATCGCCGGAAAGCGCAATATGGATATGCATATTTTCGTCGAATCCATCGGGAATAAACGGCACGAGCACTTCGCGTGTAGTACTGCCTAATTGCTGGCGCAGCTCCATCATACCGATAGCCAAGAGTTCCTCTTTAGGTTCGTCAAGATGCCGGCGGTACTCGATGGTTTGTCCCTGCACGATACTGCCGTTGCGCACATGCAGCATAGCGATGAATACATCGTTGTCCTGCTCGTCATAGCCGAAGACATCCATCTCGCCCAGGTGGGTATTACTAATGACTGTCTTGCTGCAGAATTTATCGATTAAATCAAGCTTTTCTTTGCATTCCTGCGCCTTCTCGTACTCCATACGCGTGGCATACGCAGTCATTTCGGACTCGAGCTGACGGGCTATCTCGCGTGCATCGCCGCGTATAATTTGCTTGGCGCGGGCGATATACTGACGGTACTCGTCGGCAGGAACACATTGCTCGCATATCCCGCAGCAGGTATGGAGATGGTACTTGAGGCAGAGGCGGTATTTATGCGTCTCAACGCCCTGCGCCGTCATAGGCGTATTACAGGTACGGATGGGGAAAAGCTTATGGATAAGTTCTACCACCAGGTCAACCGTATTGCCGTAGCTATAGGGTCCGAAATACTCACCAACGCCTTTGAGTATCTTACGGGTCTTGAAGATACGCGGGAAGTCCTCACGGGTGATGCAGATACTGGGGTAGCTCTTGCCATCCTTGAGCATGATATTATAGTGCGGCTGGTACTGCTTAATGAGGTTGTTTTCCAAAAGGAAAGCATCCTGCTCGCTATCCACGACGACGTATTTAAGGTCAGCAATATGCGCTACAAGTTGGCGTGTTTTGAGCCACTCATGCTCTTTCTGGAAATAGGAAGAGACACGTCGGCGCAGGTTTTTAGCCTTGCCAACATAGATTATCTCGCCCTGCTTATTGAAGTACTGATAAACTCCGGGTTTCTCAGGCAGGCGCGCAACAAGTTGCTTAATATGGTCAGATGGATTACTCATCGACCTCTAAAGCCATGAGGCAATAGATATCTTCAGCCTTGCCCTGCAGGTATTCGCGGCCATGAAGGCCCAGCAATTCGATAGCGCAATTGACATACACCTTCCGTACACCCAGTTTCCGAACCAGATCGATTGCCGCAGCCATTGATCCGCCTGTAGCCAGAATATCATCGTGAATGAGCACGACGTCATCGGGGCTGAGGGCATCCTTATGGATCTGGATGGTATCCTCGCCGTACTCCTTCTGATAGGTAACCGAAACCGTCTCGGCCGGCAGTTTGTTCGGCTTACGGATAGGTACAAAGCCCACACCCATCTCCATAGCCACAGCCGGTGCAATGATAAATCCGCGCGACTCGATGCCGACTACCTTGGTAATACCCAGGTCTTTGTATCTAAGAACAATCTCGTCGCGCAGCCAGCGCAGGCCATCAGGATTGTCTAAGATTGTAGTAATGTCCTTAAATTGAATACCCTTAATAGGGAAGTCGGGCACATTACGAACCAATGCTTTTACTTCTTCTACTGTCATAAAGTCATTTACTATTTAATCATTTACTATGTACCATTTACTAAATTGTTCCACGTGGAACATTCCATTCATCTACCTGCCAAAACCAGCAATACGCTAATATCATTGGGGCTAACGCCGGGGATACGTTGGGCATCACCAATGGTGCGGGGACGTATTCGGGCAAGCTTCTGACGCGCCTCGGTACTGAGAGACTGAATATCGTCGTAGCAGATGGAGGGCGGTATCGTTACATAATCCAAGCGCCGTAGTTTATCAGCAGCTAACCGCTCGCGATCAATATAGCCCTTATACTTAATCTCGATCTCTGCACTCTCGACCACCTCATGGGGGACTACGAGTATTGCATCAATAAACTCGCGCAGAAGGGGCAAAGTAAGACTGAGAGTCTGAATATCAAGCTGCGGCCGGAGTACCAAATCCATCAGGCGCGTTGTATGCTGAATAGGGGAGGTACCCGCAGACTCCAGTAAACCATTCACCTCGGCAGGCTGAACTGAAGTAGAACGCAGGAAATCTAAGAGCGCATCAATAGCCTCGCGCTTGGAGAGATAGAGTTGGTGTCGTTCATCGGAAGCGAGCCCCAACTGCCATGCGCGTTGAGTAAGACGTTCGTCGGCATTATCCTGCCTCAAAAGGATGCGGTATTCTGCCCGAGAAGTGAACATACGGTAGGGTTCATCTACACCCTTATTGACCAGGTCGTCGATAAGAACACCTATATAACTCTCGTCACGGTGCATAATAAAGGGTTCGCCGCCAATGCAGTTTTGGTGGGCATTGACACCGGCTACGAGCCCTTGACCGGCTGCTTCTTCATAACCGGTAGTACCGTTGATCTGACCGGCAAAGAAGAGATTATGAAAGAGCTTCGTTTCAAGCGTATGATGGAGTTGGGTAGGGTCAAAGAAGTCATACTCGATAGCATAGCCCGGGCGATAAAGCACCGCATTCTCCAAGCCGGGAATAGTATGCAGGGCTTCAATCTGAACCTGCCACGGCAGACTGGATGAAAAGCCATTTACATAGTATTCGTTACTATCCACGCCCTCAGGTTCAAGGTAGAGTTGGTGGGTATCTTTGTCAGCAAAAGTGACTATCTTGGTCTCAATACTGGGGCAGTAGCGCGGTCCGATACTCTGAATCTGACCATTATAAAGAGGAGAGTCGGGTAGGCCCCGGCGGAGCACGTCATGCGTAGCGGGATTGGTATAGGTAATCCAACAACTCATCTGCTTGAGCGTGCGTTGTACGGACGGTAGATACGAGAAATGATGTCCATCGTCTTCACCGGGCTGCTCACTCATAGCAGCAAAATCAATACTTCGCGCATCAATACGGGCGGGTGTACCGGTTTTCATACGGCCGGTAGTAAAGCCAAGCGAAGTCAGCTGCTCACTAATACCATAAGATGCCGGCTCGGATGTTCTGCCTCCGGGTATCTGAGCGCGGCCCACATGTAGGAGTCCACGAAGGAAAGTGCCGTTGGTCAGAATGACTGCTTTGGCCATAAAAGTAACACCCAGTAGTGTCTTAACACCACAAACGGTCTCATCACGAAAGAGAAGCTCGGTAACCGTATCCTGCCAAATAAAAAGATTGTCGGTAGATGTGAGAACGCGTGTCCATTCGTCGATAAAACGCTTGCGGTCACTCTGTGAACGGGGTGACCACATAGCCGGCCCCTTGCTGCGGTTGAGCATGCGGAACTGGATAGCCGTACGGTCGGTCACAATACCCGTCATACCGCCCAGCGCATCTATCTCACGCACGATTTGCCCCTTAGCGATGCCACCAATAGCCGGGTTACAGCTCATCTGCCCAATCTTATTCATATCCATGGTAATGAGTAGGGTACGACTACCCAGGCGTGCAGCAGCATGAGCAGCTTCATTACCGGCATGACCGGCACCCACAACTATGACATCATACCGGAACTCCATACGATTTCATTTTAGGCATGAAAGCATTCTCTAAATGAGTGATACTCAAGACATTACGTCCATCTTTAGCCAACTGTACACCAATAATATCAAAGCGTGGATACTTCTGACATCTGTTAGCCCGAATATACGCATTAGCGGCGGTCTGCATACGAAACTTCTTGGCAGAATCGACATATTGCTCGGCTCTTTTGAAGTCTGAAGTACGGGTCTTAACCTCGAGGAAAACAATCGCCTCTTTATTCTCGGCGATGATATCTACCTCAAGGTGACCCATCTTCCAGTTGCGTTCCAGAATGCGGTAACCCTTATCTTTGAGTAGCCGGACGGCTTCTTCTTCACCAATCAAACCGACAGTATTGCGTATATGTAGGTGGCTAAATAACATAGCTTAGATACTCCACTCAAAGCCGTCCTTGGTATCCTTAATGCTAAACCCGAGTTCGGTAAGGCTATTACGGATGCGGTCGCTGGTTGTCCAGTCTTTATTACGTTTAGCATCGAGGCGGATATTCAGCAACAAATCAACAGCACCTTTGTAAGCCTCAGCAGTAGTACTACCGGTATCACTATTATCATTGAGGCGTAGGCCCAGGATATCAAAGACAAAGGTTTTCCACACATCTTGCAGTTCCTTGAGATCGGCTGCGCTGATGGTTCCCTTGCCATCAGCAACGGTGTTGATAGCTTTGGCTGACTCAAAGAGGTGTGATATAACGATGGGGCTATTGAGGTCATCCTCCATGGCTTCCTCGCATTTCTCACGGATATTACCAATCTGCACGGTGCTTTCCGGCGAGGGGGTAAGACGCATCAAGCGGTTGTAGGCCTCCTGCAGGCGTGCCAAACCTTTTTCTGCAGCCTCGAGCGCCTCGCTGGAGAAATCAACCGTCGAGCGATAGTGCGCCATGAGGATGAAAAAGCGAATAGTCATCGGAGAAAACGGCTTCGTCAACAGGGGGTGTTCACCGGTAAAGAACTGGCCTAAAGTGATGAAGTTATTGTAGGACTTACCCATCTTCTTGCCGGCGATGGTAATCATATTATTGTGCATCCAGTAATGAACAGTATCGTGTCCGAGGGCAGCACAAGACTGGGCAATCTCAGCCTCGTGGTGAGGGAACATCAGGTCCATACCACCGCCGTGGATATCAAACTCCTCACCCAAGTATTTGGTTCCCATCGTGGAACACTCCATATGCCAACCCGGGAAGCCTTCGCTCCAGGGACTGGGCCAATGCATGATATGTTCGGGCGCAGCTTTTTTCCAGAGGGCAAAGTCATAGCTATGTTTCTTTTCGTCCTGACCATCCAGTTCGCGGGTGTCAGTCTTGATATCCTCGAGGTTGCGTCCGGACAGTTTGCCATAGGGGAAATCCTTGGCATATTTCTCGACATCCATATAGACGCTACCATTGGAAATATAAGCATAGCCATGATCCAGAATACGCTGTACAAAAGCGATCTGCTCGATGATATGACCGCTGGCATGCGGCTCGATAGAGGGCGGCAACACGTTGAGTGCCTCCATATCGTGATGGTAACGGTTGGTATAATACTGAACCACTTCCATGGGTTCCAACTGCTCGAGACGGGCTTTCTTAGCAATCTTGTCTTCACCCTCATCGGCGTCATGCTCCAGGTGGCCGACATCGGTTATGTTACGCACATAACGCACCTTGTAACCAAGGTGCAGGAAATAACGGTAGAGCAGGTCGAAGGTAATAGCCGGACGGGCGTGTCCCAGATGGGCATCACCATAGACGGTCGGACCGCATACATACATGCCAACATGCCCCTCGTGCAAGGGGCGGAAATACTCTTTTTGACGGGTTAATGTGTTGTAGATTTGCAACATAATACTATTTACGATTTTACGATTTACAATTTTACGATTTACAATTTTACGATTTTTGGATTTACGCTTTATCCGAAATGAGACCCATCTCGCGGGCTTTTTGAAACATATAAGCACGCGCGGCTTCGTACTCATTAGGTATGATACCATCCAGGATAGCATCCTTAATGGCTGTCTTCAGCTCACCAACAGCCGAACAGGGTTCCAGGTTCAGGGTCTGCATGATTTCATCTCCGCGTACGGGCGGTTGGAAGTTACGGATGCGGTCACGCTCCTCCAGCTCTACCATCTTCTGCCTAACGAGCTGGTAGTTACGATGGAAACGTTCCACCTTTTCGGCATTACGAGAAGTGATATCCGCGTCGCAGAGCAGCATGAGGTCATCTATATCATCGCCCGCCTCAAAGAGCAGACGACGAACGGCCGAGTCGGTTACCGTATCTTCGATGAGGTTGATAGGTCGCATATGCAGATCGACCATCTTAACGACATACGCCATCTTTTCGTTTTCTGGCATCTTCATTCGATGGAAGATCTTGGGAATCATCTTGGCGCCAATGTAGTTATGGTTGCGGAATGTCCATCCGGCAGCATCATCCCAGGCCTTGGAACGGGGCTTACCTATATCATGCAAAAGAGCAGCCCATCGAAGCCAAAGATTATCCGATTTCATCGACAAATTATCCACCACTTGCAACGTATGCAGGAAGACATCTTTGTGACCTTTTCCTTCCTTCGTCTCGATACCCTTTAGGGCAGCTATCTCCGGAAAAACGAGAGGCAAAAGGCCCGTCTTGTCAAGCAGGATCCAGCCAACTGAAGGACGACGGGAACGCATTATTTTATTGAGTTCATCTACGATACGCTCCTTCGATATAATCTCGATGCGATTCTTGTTGCGCTCGATGGCATCGAAGGTCTCGTCATCAAGGTAGAAACCCAGTTGTGTAGCAAAACGCACGGCTCGCATCATGCGTAGCGGGTCGTCTGAGAACGTGATATCGGGGTCAAGAGGCGTGCGGATGGTGAGGTCCTCGAGGTCATATAGGCCGTCAAAGGGGTCGAGCAGTTCGCCATACCTATCTTTATTGAGACATATTGCCATCGCGTTGATGGTAAAGTCTCGACGGTTCTGATCTTCCTCCAGCGTACCGTCTTCTACTATCGGGTTGCGGCTGTCACGTTGATAACTCTCGCGCCGAGCGCCGACAAATTCCAACTCCAGGTCTTTGCGTTTAACCTGCGCGGTACCGTAATTGCGGAATACGGCAAGGTGCGCGCCTCGTCCCAGACGTGCCGTAACTGCTTCAGCCAGCTGAATACCGATTGTCGGCTGCTTGCCGTCGGTTTGTTCCACGGGGGTCGGACGCACGCATACCACATCAATATCGGTACACGGCCGATGCAGGAAAAGGTCACGAACCCAACCGCCTATGACATAACATTCCAGGCCGAGTCGGTCGGCTTCTTCACCTACCAGATGCAGGATAGGTTCATCTATTTTCGGGTTCTGTACGCGCATAGCATTCCAAATTACGCGCAAAGATACAACAAATATCTGACATAGACAAATAAATCAACCAAAAAATGCAATTTATTTGATTTTTGGGCTTATTTATTAGGATATACAATCACGGCACTTCTGCTTGAGCCTCTCTTCATCGCGAATGAGTGCCCTTAGCGCCTCCAGACCTTGCTGATTGCGTTCGCTATTCAGCCAGAGGCGCAGGTAACCGCCTTCAGCATATTTCTCATGCAGGTGTTCGAGGCTGCGTTGGTAGAGTGTTTCGAAGTCGCCATCGGGATAGAGTTTACGGCTATAGGCCATGGTGCGAAAGATGACATCATCGGGGTCAATCTGTCGGTCTGCTTCGGCCACAATGGCTCCATAGATGGAACGTGGCGGGTTCTTACTGCTGGCACGATGGTCTTCGACCGCTTCTTTCATCGTTAGAATCTGCTCTTCGGAGAACCATTGGCGCAGGGTTTGGTCAGCTAAAAGCATCTCACCCGAATGCAGGTGGTGATGCTCGCGGTCAACAGCCAAGCCCAAGTCATGGTACGCAGCTATGACATAGGCCATCCGTTCGTCAGCATGGTACTGACGTGCCAACTTTAGGCTTTCATGAATGACGCTTAGCGCATGGTCTTGCTTATGACCGCCGTCAAAGGCATCGTAACGGGGCAGAATGATGCGGGTAATATATTCTTCGAGCGACATAATATCTGAGTTAAGAATGAATTTCTAAAACATTATATTTGCTGCAACAGACCGGTACATCCGGCAACAATATCGCGGTATGCCGTCTCAAAATCGCCTGTGTACCAGGGGTCAGAGACGTCGCGATTCTCACCCGCCCATTGCATGAGTAACGATACCTTTCCATCAGGGTCATCGCCTATGATGGCACGCAATAACCTTATATTACTGCGGTCAGCACAGACGATATAGTCATATTCGTGGTATTCGGCCGGCTGCATGCGATGTGCTGCGTGGTGAGCGTAGGGGATATGATGTGCTGCGAGCGTACGCTTGGCGGGCGGATAGATGTCGTTACCTGTTTCTTCGTAGGAAACAGCCGCTGAAGAAACTTTGTACTCATCGGCTTTTCCGGCCTCCAAAGCGAGATGACGAAACACATATTCCGCCATTGGGGAACGGCAGATATTTCCGTGACATATAAATAAGATGCTTTTCATGCCTGCAAAGGTACTACTTTTTTTTGAATTGAGCAAAAAAATTTGCACAGATGGATATTTTTTTGTAATTTTGCAGCATGAATGTAGTTTTTGATTTAGACGGCACGCTGCTGAACACCATCGACGACTTGGGTTTCGCGTGCAATTACGCATTGGAGAAGCGAGGCTATCCAACGCATCCGATTAGTACCATTGAGGCCATGGTGGGTAATGGTATCAACATGCTGATACGGCGCGCTCTGCCTGAAGAAGTTCGGACAGACGAACTGGTAGCAGAGCTTCGAAAAGACTTTGTGCAATACTACAACGCGCACAACTGTGACTACACCCGTCCGTATCCGGGAATAGAGGAATTATTGCATGAGTTGAAGGCAAAAGGTCACCATCTGGCCGTCGCCAGCAATAAATACCATGAGGCGACGGAGAAAATCATCAATCACTTTTTCCCGAATACCTTTGATGTAGTTCTGGGCGAACGGGAAGGCATACCACGCAAGCCGGACCCAAGAATTGTGCAGGACATATTGGCAAAAATGCCAGAGATACCCGAAATAATCACATCGGAATCCTCTACTCTTTTTATAGGTGACAGTTTGGTCGATAGGGATACGGCAAGAAATGCAAAACTTAGGTTTGCAGCCTGCAGTTGGGGCTTTGTAGCGCGCCATGAGTTGGTAAAAGCAGGCATAGAAACGATAGTCGATTCGCCCGCTGAAATACTGCTTTTGGTATCATAGGGCAGACGTATAGACCTTGTTATTCACCCCATATTTGTGCTTTTTACCCCGCAAACGGGCTTCTTATCCCGTTTTTGGGGATTCATTACCTATTATTTGGTCGGGTGGGATAAATGTAGTAATTTTGCAGTTGTAACGAGACCCACGACACTATGTTGTACATCCGAATTTGCAATTAGGCAAGGTATAAAATAAAGGTATAAAATAAATAAAAAATAAGAATATTATGGAACATTACCTTTCTGTCATCCAAAACACGATGACCAATTACTTTGACTCGCCGGCCATGACGGATTTTGAAGGCAAGACGAGTTACACGTACGGCGAGGTAGCCTGGCAGGTAGAGCGGCTGAAACATCTCTTCCGTCAGCAGGGCATCAAACCCGGTGATAAGATTGCTATCTGCGGCCGTAACTGCACCCATTGGGGAGTAGCCTTCCTGGCAATACAAGCCTATGGCGCAATAGCTGTCAGCATTCTTCCGGATTTCACGAGCGAGAGTATTTACGACCTGGTCAAGCACTCCGACGCGCGCGCTATGTTTATAGGGTCATGGGTTATCAACCGCATGGAGTTGAGCAAGATGCCCAATATCGAAGTGTTTGTACAAATAGAGGACTTAAACATCCTCAAGAGCAGTACTCCTGCCGACTGGGCAAGTATTGACGAAGCCCTGGAGGCAGAGTATCCCAACCACCAAACGAATCACGAATGGCTAAAACAAGTCTTCCCCATCCAGAATATGGAAGATCTGGCCGTTATCAACTACACATCGGGTTCCACAGGCAGTCCGAAGGGCGTAATGGTAACGCAAAAGAACCTGTCGTCGAACGTTCGTTTCGGTCAGGACCATATCCCCAATCATCCGGGGCTGACGTACGTGAGCATGCTGCCGCTGGCGCATATGTTCGGTATGATGTTTGAGTTCCTGTATCAATTGGCAGGCGGTACGCACGTATATTTCATTACCAAGAGTCTGACTCCGGCACTTATGATGAAAGCCTTTGGCGATATACATCCGTACATGATTCTGACGGTACCTTTGGTGGTAGAGAAGATCTTTAAGAAGAAGATTTTCCCCGCTATCCAGAAGCCGTTGGTGAAGATGCTATGGTACATGCCTCTGATTAACATCGCCATCCGCCGTAAGGTCTATACGCAGCTGATGAACGCCTTTGGCGGTCAGGTTCAGCACCTGATTATCGGCGGTGCCGCGCTCAATATGGATGTAGAGAAATGCCTGCAGCAGATTCATTTCCCATACCTGTGCGGTTACGGTATGACGGAGTGCGGTCCGCTCATCTGCTACGAACGCTGGCAGGATTTCTGCTTCCGCTCGTGCGGTAAGGTAGTGGATCGGATGGAACTGAAGATTGACTCCGAAAACCCCTATAAGGTAGAGGGCGAAGTGCTGGTACGCGGCGATAATGTGATGCGCGGATACTACAAGAATATCCAGGCCACCGATAATGTCTTTACCGAAGACGGTTGGATGCGTACGGGTGATATCGGCGTTATTGACCACCAGGGCAACCTCTTCCTGCGCGGTAGAAGTAAGAATATGATTCTGGGCCCGAGCGGCCAAAACATCTATCCCGAGGAGATTGAGGATAAACTAAACGCCCTGCCATACGTGGCTGAGTCCGTTGTGGTGGACCGTGACGGCAAACTGGTAGCACTTGTTTATCCCGATGCCCCGAATATCGAGAAAGAGCAACTACGCATACTCATGGATGAGAACCTGAAGAAACTGAATCTGGTAATGCCGGTCTATAGCAAGGTTAGCGAGATTCAGTTAGTGGATCAGGAGTTCGAAAAGACGCCTAAGAAATCCATCAAACGATTCATGTATAAGTAAGACCGCTACACTATTAGCCTTACTGACACCTGTAGAGACGGCATTCGTTTGCCGTCTCTCTTTTTTTCGAGGAACATACCTAATCCGGCTTCAAATTCATATTTCGTTCGCATATTTTGCCACCTAAAGAGTTAAAAATCATCATTTTTGCGAAAAAAACACACTTTTTTTCATTTTTATTTGCGTATATCAAAAAAAAGCAGTACTTTTGCAGTCGCTTTTGTGATGAGCAACCGCTGGGACCATTTGTCGTGAAGCGACATACATTATCTCAAGCGAGTTGCGAGGAGGCGGGGTAGCTCAGCTGGTTAGAGCGCATGATTCATAATCATGAGGTCCCCGGTTCAATCCCGGGCCCCGCTACCAAGTTCATATGCAAAAAACGACCGAGGCAAAATGCTTCGGTCGTTTTTTTGGCGCAAATTGACAAAAGGAGAGACGGTCAAGGATGAGGTGACCCCAAAAAGTTGGACGGATTATTAAATCTATTTGACTTGATTTTGAAAGTGAGTTCGGTATTGTACCGGGCTCATTTTCAATTTTAGTTT
>ONBH01000021.1 GCA_900316005.1 uncultured Bacteroidales bacterium
GTTGTGCGTGATACCCTGGTGGGTCAGTAGGCGGGTGATATGTTCGCTACCCTGCGCGACAACCTTGGTGTAGAGATATTCGGTGCCTTTGAAGATGCTGAGCGTTGTGGTCTCGGCTCCGAAATCCAGCACAGCACAGCCGTCGTAGAGCACGTCGGGGTTATCGGGAATGAACGAGGACAGGAGTGCCTCTGGGCGTGCAAAGGTTTGCTCGATGGACTTACCCGAGCGGTCAAAACTATCCTGTATCTTTTCCTTCAGTTCTTTTTTGCCCACAAAGGCAATATAGTGCGCCTCAAACTGTGCGGCTCGCTGATCGGGACGGGGTCTTTCCTCCTGTTCCTGTCCGTCCAGGCAGTAATACGAGGGAACAATCGCCAGCACGGCAGCTTCGGGGTGCTTGAACTCAATCTTTTCGCAGCACTCTGCCTCCATCTCCTGCAGGATGGTAGCCGGAATGGCGCGTTTGTGGATGAGGTCACGTTTGCAGCCTACCGCCACGACCTGCATGCTGCGTCCGCCCAGTAGCACAAAGGCAGTAGGCAGGTTCTCGCGGTTAATACGATTGGCTAATTTCTTGAGGACCTCAGAAATCATAAATCCTGCATCGGAGCTCTGTACCACCACGCCGCGGTCCACACAGTGGTGCTTGCGTGATTCCTCGTAGCCCAAGATACGCAGCATATCATTATTGATACGCTCGGCTGCCATCGCTCGGATGCTGTCGCTACCCATTTCGATTGCCACAAGGGGTAGTACATCGGTCGTTACTTGTGTATTACGTTTCGCCATATTCTTATCTCCCTATTACTTGATCTTTGAATCGGATGTCCAGTTCTTTGTACGTCGGTTTGTCGGGCAGGGCGTTGATGCCTTTCTCCATGAACGTGCGCAGTTTGCGCAGCTTACGCTCGTAGCCGCTGAGTTCGCCAAGTAGGATGACGGGTTCGCCTTGCTGCTGGCTGAGGTAGATATGCTTGTTATCCACGATACGCATGGTGCGGATATGTTCCCGCCAGTATTTGTTGCGGCGGAGCCATTCTGCAAAGTCAGCAATCTCCTCGCGTGCCATTCGTTCGCCCACGTGTCCGCTGACGATGAGCACGTTGGTCCGTACGCTCTCGCGTACAGGCATAGGCAGACGGTCGGTGTCGATGAAGTAGTTGCCCGACTCGGTAACCACCTTCAGCAGCGGTACGCGTTGGTGCAGTACCACGTGGATATGATTCTGTGCCGTGGGATAGCATTCGGCTTTCCGTACCATGGGGTGGGCTGTTATGATATTCTCGATAGAGTCCATGGATAGCGTGTTAAGACGCTTGCCTACGGGGTACTGACCTCCGGTTCGCAGTAGCCGGATTAGTTCCGCCTTGTCCACAAACTGCCTCTCGGCACTATCCGTCACGATGATTTGCAGCTGGGTGCATATGCGCTCGTTATCCAGTTGCTTCGAGACCGATAACCCCGTGATGATACCCGCCATGATGAGCACGACGACTATTGTAGATAGTATGACTGAGCGGAGTTTCATGCTTGCAACAGTTGGGTTATATCGGGTACAAAACGGTCTATGTCGCCGGCGCCGAGTGTCATCAGGGCTAAGGATTCGCCTTTCTCATTGGCCTCGTTCAGTCGTTTCTGAATGGTAGTGAGCAGGTCGGCTTTCTCCACGACGCTTACGCGGCATTGGTTGCCGGGCACCTTGCGGCAGCACTTCATCAGCCATTCGCTGGTGACACCGGGTATGGGTCGCTCGCGTGCGGGATAGATGGGCAGCAGAATCAGTTCGTCCAGACGGCTTAATACGCGTGCAAAACCATCAATGAAATCGCGCGTGCGCGAGTAGAGATGCGGCTGGAAGATACCGATGTTGCGGCGCTGGGGGTATATCTTACGAACGGATTCAATAGCGGATTGCAGCTCGGTGGGGTGGTGGGCATAGTCATCCATATACGCCACGCGGGCGTTGGATACGTGGATGTTAAAGCGGCGTTTGACACCCGCAAACGTCTGCAGCCCTTCGCGCAGGATGCTGTCGCTTACGCCGTTGAGCCATGCGATGGCGAGTGCTGCCACCGAGTTCTCGATGTTCACCCATACGGGTACACCGAGTTTCAGGTCTTCGATCTTGCCCTCCGGGTGGTGGAAGTCAAAGCGTATCTCGCCCTCCGTCACGCGGATATTAGCGGCATAGAAATCTGCCGTGGGGTCATCCGTACTATAGGAGTATATCGTGGGTCCCTGTCCCGCAGGTATGCCCGGGGGCGCTACGTGAAAGCCTTTCTTGACAACAACGGCTTTCTGCGCCAGGGCAGCATATTGGTCAAAGCCCTGTTGGTACGACTTGGCGTCGCCGTAGATGTCGAGGTGGTCGGGGTCGATAGACGTGATGACCGACATATACGGGCTGAGGTGGTGAAAACTGCGGTCGTATTCGTCCGCCTCCACCACGACGTACTCGCTTTCGGGGGCAAGCAGCAGGTTGCTGTTGTAGTTGAGGCTGATACCGCCGAGGAAGGCGTTGGTGCCCTTTTGGGTGCCCTGAATGAGGTGTGCCAGCAGGGTAGAGGTTGTCGTCTTGCCGTGCGTACCGGCTACGCAGAGGGCCTTGTGCTGACGGGTGACGAGTCCCAGAATCTCGGCGCGCTTGAGGATACGGAATCCGTTCGTGAGGAAATACTGGTACAACTCGTTGCCTTCCGGCACGGCGGGTGTACGTACGACAAGGGTATCCTCCACAGAGAGCAAGAATTCTTCATCGACGGAGTCCTCGTACTTGACCATGATACCCTCTTCCTCCAACTCATGGGTCAGGGGCGAGGGTGTGAGGTCGTATCCCATGACGGGATGCCTGTTGGCGTGGAAGTACCGCGCCAACGCACTCATGCCTATTCCGCCGATACCCAGGAAATAGACCGTGCAACCCGCTTGTATGTCATCTTTTAGGTTCATAGTTACAAAAAAGCGTGCAAAGATACAAAAAAAATGCGAAATATGCAAAGAATTTGAAAAAAAATGCAAAAAAATTTGCACATATCAAAAAAAAGCAGTACTTTTGCAGCCGCTTTCGGAAAAATAGTCGAACGCGAGGGGTACTAGCTCATCTGGTAGAGCGCAACAATGGCATTGTTGAGGTGAGGAGTTCGAGTCTCCTGTGCTCCACAAAAAAAACGAACCTGTCCGAGTGACGGGTTCGTTTTTTTTTAAAATCCCCCCGGCCCCCTTTCAAAGGGGGTGAAGGACGGGATAACGATGCAATTTATACGTAAAAATGGCCAAGTTCACGGGATAATATACTATGTATATTATAGGTACGGGTATGATGCGGGATTGGTTCGAGAAACCTCGGGAAACCGGCCGACATTAACACGATATTAGGTAGTGACTTGCTACAACTGCTACTACAACAGCTACTGCGACTACTACAACAGCTACTGCGACTACTACAACAGCTACTGCTACTACTCGTGCAGGGTGTAGATGGTGCGGCGGCGGTAGAGTTCGCCGGGACGGAGAACAGCCGACGGGAAGTTTGCGAAGTTGGGCGCGGCAGGCAGGTTCTGCGCCTCGAGGCAGACGGCATGGCGGATGTCGTACATTGAGCCGGATTTGCCTCGGTGCTGCTCTACGTAGTTGCCGGAATAGACGACAAGCGCCTCCATGTTGGTGTGGAGGTCGAGGGTGAGATCCGGAACCGAAAGCGTGGCGTTGGGTTTGGCTGTGAGTCCTGCGTTCAGCAGCCAAGCACTATCTATACCGCGCCAGGGCGCAAAGAAGGGCAGGTCGTACCGCTCGCCAAGCAGGGCTGGGCAGCGGAAGTCCATCGGCGTGCCGGCTACCGGGAGTAGTTCGCCAATAGGGCAGGTGTTCTCGTCCGCGGGCGCATAGGTTTCGGCGTCTATCGTGAGCGCGTGTGCGCGAACATCGCCCGCGCCCTCGCCCGCGAGATTTAAATAGGTGTGCTGCGTGAAGTTGACCACGGTAGGCGCATCGGTGACGGCTTCGTAGTCGATGATCAGCGAGCCGAATCCTTCGGGTGCTTCCGTTCCCTCTTGCAGCATGGGTGCGCCAACGGTATAGGTGACAAAGACATGCAGGTTGCCGGGGTAACCTTCTTCGCCATCGGGCGAGAAGAGGTGCAGGCGGATGGAGTCGCGCGAGAGGGCTACGACGTCCCAGGTGCGGGCGTTGAAACCGTGGATGCCGCCGTGGAGGGCGTTGGGGCCGTTATTGGCTGCGAGGTTGTAGGTGTGTCCGTCAAGGGTGAAATGGGCATCGCGGATACGACCGGCATAGCGGCCGACGATGGCGTTGAAGTAAGGTTCCTGATTGAGCCATTCTTCGTCGGTATTGAACCCGAGGACGATATCACGCTGTTCGCCGGAACGGGTAGGCGTGATGAGGGAGAGGATTTTAGCTCCGTAGTCGGAGATTCGGGCGGTGATGAGACCGTTGGTAATGGAAAAAGATTTCATAGTAATTTATAATTGACGATTTGACGATTGACGATTGGACGATTTATTGACGATTTGGGTGTTTTCTGGTTTTTCGGGTGCAAAGGTACAAAAAAATATCGGAATATGCAACTTTTAGATGTCAAAAATGCAAAAAAATGCGTTTTTTAAGTAAAAATACTAATTTTTTTCCTAAATTATTTGGTCATGTCAAAAAAATGTAGTACTTTTGCATGCTTTTTCGCGGTTCGTGCACATGTACGCACGTATATATGTGAGAAAGCATGGAACAAAAACTAACAAAAAACAATTAACCAAAACAAGTTAAAATGCCTACAATTCAACAATTAGTTAGAAAAGGAAGAGCAGAACTTATCGACAAGAGCAAGAGCCCGGCTCTGGACAGTTGCCCGCAACGTCGCGGCGTTTGTGTACGTGTTTACACCACCACCCCTAAGAAGCCTAATTCGGCAATGCGTAAGGTGGCTCGTGTTCGTCTGACGAACCAGAAAGAGGTGAACGCCTACATCCCCGGTGAGGGTCACAATCTGCAGGAGCACTCGATCGTGATGGTACGTGGTGGTCGTGTAAAAGACCTGCCCGGTGTACGTTATCACATCGTTCGCGGTACGCTGGATACCGCCGGCGTGGCTAACCGCCTGCAACGTCGCTCGAAGTACGGTGCTAAGCGCCCGAAAGCGAAGAAATAAGACCGCTGCGCTAAAAGAACAAAGACCGCTGCGCTAAAGGAACAAAGATTAAACACAATCGACTATGCGAAACAAAATAATCCTTACTCCTTACTCCTTTAGAGGGCGAAGCGAACGGTCCTTGATCGAAAGAATGACAGTTCTGTTTGAAATTTACTAACTAAACGTTCCATACGCTGGGACAGATTACAAGGGTTGATCGGTTGAGTAAGGAAAGTTGATAATTGACAGTTGATAGTTGATAATTGACATTTTTTCCTGAAGCGATTACAGCCACTAAAAAAACAAATTAAAACAATGAGAAAAGCAAAACCAAAAAAACGTGTCATCCTGCCGGATCCCGTATTCGGAGAGGTAATGGTTGCCAAGTTTGTGAACCATCTGATGCTGGACGGTAAGAAGAATACGTCGTATAACGTGTTCTACACCGCTTTGGACATCGTTGGTCAGAAGAACAAGGATGCCGAGAAGTCGGCTCTGGAGTTGTGGAAACAGGCGTTGGATAACATCACTCCGTTGGTGGAGGTTAAATCCAAACGTATCGGTGGTGCTACCTTCCAGGTTCCGACCGAGATTCGTGCGGACCGCAAGGAGAGTATCGCAATGAAGAATATGATTTCGTTTGCCCGTAAGCGCGGTGGTCACTCGATGGCCGAGAAGCTGGCAGCAGAGATCATGGACGCTCTGAATAGTCAGGGTGGTGCCTTCAAGCGTAAAGAGGATATGCATCGTATGGCAGAGGCGAACCGTGCATTTGCACACTTCCGCTTCTAATAGATCGCTACGCTGAAAGAATAATGACCGCTACGCTGAAAGAATAAAGACAAAATACATTTGAGAATCAAAACATTTAAGTCCTTGCTCCTTGCTCCTTTAGTGAGTGAAACGAGCGGTCTTTAATCCTGAAAGAAAAGATGGCAAAGCACGACTTGAAATATAACCGCAACATCGGCATTATGGCGCACATCGACGCCGGTAAGACTACGACGAGTGAGCGTATCTTATTCTACACGGGTTTGACCCATAAGATAGGCGAGGTGCACGATGGCGCTGCGACGATGGACTGGATGGAGCAGGAGCAGGAGCGTGGTATCACGATTACCTCTGCAGCTACCACTACCTATTGGACCTACCAGGGCCAGAAGTACAAAATCAATTTGATTGACACTCCGGGTCACGTGGATTTCACGGTAGAGGTAGAGCGTTCGCTGCGCATTCTGGACGGTGCTGTGGCTACCTTCTGCGCAGTAGGCGGCGTGCAGCCCCAGAGCGAGACCGTATGGCGTCAGGCGGATAAATATATGGTACCCCGCGTGTGCTACGTGAATAAGATGGACCGCAGCGGTGCGGACTTCTTCTCGGTAGTAAGCCAGATTAAGGAGGTTCTGGGTGCGACACCCTGTCCGATACAGATACCTATTGGTGCAGAAGAGACTTTCAAGGGTGTGGTGGATTTGATTAAGATGAAATCCATCATCTGGCACGACGAGACGATGGGCGCAGAGTATGTCGAAGAGCCTATTGCTGCAGACCTGATGGACGAGGCGATTGAGTGGAGAGATAAGATGCTCGAGACTTGCGCCGAGTTTGACGACGTGCTGATGGAGAAGTATTTCTCCGACCCCGACACGATTACCGAGGAAGAGATTCGCGCCGCTATCCGCAAGGGTACCGTGGGTCTGCATATCTTCCCGGTGATTTGTGGTTCGAGTTTTAAGAACAAGGGTGTGCAAACCATGTTGGATGCCGTTTGTGCCTATCTGCCCAGCCCGATGGATACCGCCGAGATTGAAGGCACGGATCCCAGGACTGAGAAGACCGTAGTACGCCACCCGGATGAGGATGAGCCCTTGTGCGCCTTGGCGTTCAAGATTGCAACCGACCCGTATGTAGGACGTCTGTGCTACTTCCGCGTCTATAGCGGTAAGTTGGAGGCCGGCTCCTATGTATATAATACGCGCTCGGGCAAGCGCGAGCGCATATCGCGTATATTCCAGATGCATTCGAACCACCAGAATCCGGTGGATGTTATCTCTGCCGGTGATATTGGTGCGGGCGTAGGTTTCAAGGATATCCGCACGGGTGACACGCTGTGCTCAGAAGGAGCGCAGATCACGCTGGAGTCGATTGACTTCCCCGCACCGGTAATCGGTATCTCGGTAGAGCCGAAGTCGCAAGCCGACATCGACAAGTTGGGTATCGGTCTGAGTAAGTTGGCGGAGGAGGATCCGACCTTCACCGTTAAGACCGACGAGCAGACGGGTCAGACCGTTATCTCGGGTATGGGTGAGTTGCACTTGGAGATTATCATCGACCGTCTGAAGCGTGAGTTCCACGTAGAGTGCAACCAGGGTCGTCCGCAGGTAGCGTACCGCGAGGCAATCTCGCAGGCAGTTGAGCTGCGCGAGGTATATAAGAAACAGACCGGTGGTCGTGGTAAGTTCGCCGACATCATCTGCCGCGTAGAGCCTGCCGATCCGGAGTTTGAGGGTTCCCTGCAGTTTATCGACGAAGTGAAGGGTGGTGATATACCTAAGGAGTACATCCCGGCCATCGAGAAGGGATTCCAGACGGCAATGAAGAACGGTGTTCTGGCCGGTTTCCCGCTTGACAAGCTGAAGGTAACGATCATCGATGGTTCGTTCCACCCCGTGGATAGTGACCAGCTTTCGTTCGAGATCTGCGCGCAGTTAGCGTTCAAGAACGCTTGTATGAAAGCCAAGCCCGTGCTGATGGAGCCCATCATGAAGATAGAGGTGGTGACTCCGGAAGAGAACATGGGTGATGTGATAGGCGACCTGAACAAGCGTCGTGGTCAAGTAGAGGGAATGGATACAGCCCGTACGGGAGCGCGTATCGTGAAAGCGAAGGTGCCATTGGCCGAGATGTTCGGCTACGTAACGGCGCTGCGTACCATCACCTCGGGTCGCGCCACCAGTTCGATGGAGTTCTCGCACTACGAGCAGGTATCGTCGAGCATCGCGAAGGCGGTACTGACCGAGTGCGGCGGCAGAGTGGATCTGGCCTAATTGATAGTTGATAGTTGATAGTTGACAATTGATAGTTGATAGTTGACAGTTGATAGTTGACAATTGATAGTTGATAGTTGACAGTTGACAGTTGATAATTCGCGCAAGAGTGCGCGTACCAATAATAAAAGTGCATACGTGCGGGTCATCTAAGCGAATGACTCTTTAGGGATTCTGCGCGTGTGCAAATAGATTTAAAATTTAAAATTTAAGATTTAAAATTATGAGTCAAAAGATTCGTATCAAACTGAAATCGTTCGACCACAACCTGGTGGACAAATCCGCAGAGAAGATTGTGAAGACGGTGAAGGCAACAGGCGCTTTTGTTAGCGGTCCGATTCCATTGCCCACGCACAAGCGTATCTTCACAGTTAACCGTTCGACATTCGTGAACAAGAAGAGCCGCGAGCAATTCGAGTTGGCTACTTACAAGCGACTGATCGACATCTACGATAGCAACAGCAAGACCGTAGAGGCTCTGATGAAACTGGAGTTGGCGTCAGGTGTTGAAGTAGAGATCAAGGTGTAGTTTTGGTTTTTTAGCGGTATCTTTGGCTTTTCGGTTCGGTCATTATGGACCCCATAACTCCCTTACCGGAAAGACCCAATCTACGCGCTAAAAGGATCAAAACAAAAAAAGAATCAACAAAACCAAAAGCCCCATTTCCGACGGATAGCAATAGAGACCCCGTCGGCGAGAATGGGAAGAAAGAATTAATTAAAGTTAAAATCCACAACAGAAATGCCAGGATTATTAGGTAAAAAAGTCGGAATGACTTCCGTATTCGGTGCCGATGGTAAGAATATCCCATGCACCGTTATCGAGTGTGGTCCTTGCGTTGTAACGCAACTGAAGACAGTGGAGAAGGACGGTTACAAGGCCGTGCAGGTAGGTTTCATGCCTAAGAGCGAGAAGCACACCAACAAGGCCGAGGCCGGTCACTTCAAGGCGGCAGGCGTACAACCGATGCGTCACCTCGCAGAGTTTGACTTCGCAGAGGAGTTGAAGTTGGGTGATACGCTGACCGTATCGATGTTTGAAGAGAATTCGTTTGTCGATGTGATTGGTACATCGAAAGGTAAAGGTTTCCAAGGCGTTGTGAAGCGTCACGGATTCGGTGGAGTAGGTCAGTCTACTCACGGTCAGGATGACCGTCTCCGCGCTCCGGGTTCGGTAGGTGCCTGTGCGTATCCTTCACGTATTTTCCCGGGCACGCGTATGGCCGGTCATATGGGTCAGGACCGCGTGACGGTGCAGAACCTGCAGATTCTCAAAGTGATTCCCGAGTACAACCTCCTGATGGTGAAGGGTTCAATTCCCGGCTCGAAAAACAGTATTGTAACGATTAACAAGTAAGAGAGTATGGAACTTAGTATTTTGAACATGGCCGGTCAAGAAACCGGCAAGAAGGTAGCTCTGAATGATGCTATTTTCGGTATCGAGCCTAACGACCATGCTATCTATTTGGACGTTAAGCAATTCCTTGCAAACAACCGTCAGGGTACGTCAAAAGCCAAACAGCGTTCTGAGAATGCCCACTCGACCCGCAAGCTTGGTCGTCAGAAGGGTGGTGGCGGCGCTCGTCCCGGTGATTTCAAGTCGCCTGTACGCGTAGGTGGTGGTACCATTTTTGGTCCCGTGCCCCGCGACTACAGTTTCAAGCTGAATCACAAGGTAAAACAGTTGGCTCGCCGTTCGGCTCTGAGTCTGCGTGCTAAGAATGATCAGATTATCGTATTGGATGCTCTGACGTTTGATGCTCCGAAGACGAAAGCGATGGTAGAGGTAATGAACAAGCTGAACATTGCCGGTAAGAAGGTTCTGTTCGTTCTCGCCGAGAACAACAACGAGGTTCTGAAGTCCGCCCGCAACATTGAGCGTACGAACGTGATGACCGTTAATGAGCTGAACACCTACGCAATTATGAACGCAAACGCCGTTGTCATCGTTGAGAACGCTCTGGCAGGTATTGAAGCAACTTTTAACGCATAAGGAGGTAGAATTATGGCAATTATTATCAAACCCATCGTCACCGAGAAGATGACCGCCGCCGGCGAGAAGCTGAACCGTTATGGTTTTCGCGTAGCTCGCACTGCCAACAAAGTTGAGATCAAGAAGGCAGTAGAAGAAATGTACAATGTACAAGTGGCTGACGTGAATACGCTGATCGTAGCCCCGAAGCTGAAACAACGCTATACGAAGAGCGGTTTGCTCCGTGGCGCTCAGCAGGCATACAAGAAAGCAATCGTCACCCTGAAAGAAGGAGAAACAATCGATTTTTATAGCAATATTTAAAAATGGCTGTACGTAAATTTAAACCCTCTACACCGGGGCAAAGACACAAAATTATAGGCGCGTTTGAAACAATTACCGCAAGCGCACCTGAGAAGTCTCTCGTGTTCGGAAAGCGCAAGACGGGTGGTCGTAACCACGTAGGTAAGATGACCATGCGTTATATCGGCGGTGGACACAAGCAGAAATATCGCGTAATTGACTTTAAGCGCAACAAAGATGGTGTACCCGCAACAGTAAAGACAATTGAGTACGATCCGAACCGTTCGGCTCGCATCGCTCTGCTGTTCTACGCTGATGGCGAGAAGCGCTACATGCTCGCACCCAACGGGCTGCAAGTAGGTCAAGTAGTAATGTCGGGAAGCGGAATTGCTCCCGAGGTGGGAAATGCCCTTCCCATGGCAGAGATTCCTCTGGGAACTCTGATTCACAACATTGAGATGCGTCCGGGTCAGGGCGCCCAGATGGTACGTTCCGCCGGCACGTTTGCCCAGTTGGCAGGCCGTGAGGATAAGTACGCAATGATTAAGTTACCTTCGGGTGAGCTGCGCAAGGTTCTTGCAGCATGCAAGGCCACGGTAGGTGTCGTAGGTAACAGCGACCACGCATTGGAGAAGAGCGGTAAGGCAGGTCGTAGCCGTTGGCTGGGCCGTCGTCCGCACAACCGTGGTGTGACGATGAACCCTGTAGATCACCCGATGGGTGGTGGTGAAGGCCGCGCGAGTGGTGGTCACCCGAGAAGCCGCAAGGGTCTGCTCGCTAAGGGATACAAGACTCGTCATCCGAAGAATCAGAGCAACCAATACATTATCGAAAGACGTAAAAAGTAACCTATTAAATTAAGAGAAAAAGTATGAGTCGTTCATTGAAAAAAGGACCGTTTATCAACGTTAAGTTGGAGAACAAGGTGCTCGCTATGAATGAGGCCAACAAGAAAGAGGTCATCAAAACCTGGTCGCGTGCCAGCATGATTTCTCCTGATTTCGTAGGTCACACCATCGCAGTCCACAACGGCAACAAGTTTATCCCGGTCTATGTAACCGAGAACATGGTAGGTCACAAGTTGGGCGAGTTTGCCCCGACCCGTATCTTCCGTGGTCACGCCGGCAAGAAATAAAAGTTAAACTTTATTAAGCATTTTAAGTACAAATGGGTGCTAGAAAACATAACACAGCTGAGGCAATGAAGGAAGCCCGCAAAGGTCAGTACTTCGCCAAGCTCAATAACGTTCCCTCCAGCCCGCGCAAGATGCGTCTGGTAGCAGACATGGTCCGCGGCATGGAAGTGAACCGTGCCCTCGGTGCGCTGCATTTCTCCACGAAGGAGGCCAGCCGTGCACTTGAGAAACTGCTGAAATCGGCTATTTCGAACTGGGAACAGAAGACCGGTAAGAAGGCCGATCAGGAGACCTTATACGTAACGAAAATCATGGTGGACGGCGGAATGTCGCTGAAGCGTCTGCAGACCGCTCCTCAAGGTCGTGGATATCGCATCCGCAAGCGTTCGAACCATGTAACAATCTTTGTAGATACCAAAACTGAAAAAGCTGAGTAAGACTATGGGACAGAAAATTTCTCCGATTAGCAACCGTCTGGGTATAGTACGCGGATGGGATAGCAACTGGTTCGGTGGTAAGAACTACGGTCCGACCATTCTGGAGGACCAGAAGATTCGTGACTACCTGAATGCCCGTCTTGCAGAGGCCAGCATCAGCCGTATCGTCATAGAGAGAACTCTGAAACTTGTAACTGTAACTGTCTGCACTGCTCGCCCCGGTTATATTATCGGTAAGGGCGGACAAGAAGTTGACAAATTGAAAGAGGAGTTGAAGAAGATCACCAAACAGGATGTCCAGATTAACATCTATGAGGTAAAGCGTCCGGAGTTGGATGCGACCATCGTGGCTACGAAGGTGGCCAAGCAGTTGGAGGGTAAGATTGCTTACCGTCGTGCTGTGAAGATGGCGATTGCCTCGACGATGCGTATGGGCGCCGAGGGTATCAAGATTCAGATCAGTGGCCGTTTGAACGGAGCCGAGATTGCCCGTAGCGAGATGTACAAAGAGGGTCGTACTCCTCTGCACACGCTTCGCGCAGACATCGACTACTGCCATGTAGGTGCCCTGACGAAGGTAGGTATCCTGGGTGTAAAGGTATGGATTTGCCGCGGTGAGGTTTATGGCAAGAAGGATCTTGCTCCGAACTTCAGCGAGAAGCAGTCCGGTCCGCGTGGTGAGCGCCGTGATGAGCGTCGTGGCGACCGTCGCGACCGTCGTGAGCGCCGCGAGCGCCGTGGTGGTGATTTCCGCAGAAATCAACAGTAATGTTTAACCGATTTGCAGATTAAAAGTTATGTTACAACCTAAGAAAACAAAATTCCGCCGCTCGCAGAAGGGCCGTATCAAAGGCAATGCACAGCGCGGCAACGAGCTTGCATTTGGCTCGTTCGGTATCAAGAGTCTTGGTACCATCTGGTTGACAGGTCGTCAAATCGAAGCAGCCCGTGTGGCCGTAACACGTTACATGCAACGTCAGGGTCAGGTATGGATCCGCGTATTCCCGGATAAGCCGATTACTAAGAAGCCCTTGGATGTCCGTATGGGTAAAGGTAAAGGTGCTCCGGAAGGATTCGTAGTACCGTTGGAGCCCGGCCGCATCATCTTCGAGGTTGACGGTGTACCCTACGAGGTAGCCAAGGAGGCGCTTCGTCTGGCAGCCCAGAAACTCCCGATAGTAACCAAATTTGTCGTAAGACGTGATTACGACGCAACCCAATTAGTATAATCAAGGATTATGAAAACAGCTGAAATTAAAGAACTCACCACCGCTGAGATTCAGGAGCGCCTGACCACCGAGCGTGAAAATCTGGTTCGCATGAAGCTGAATCACAGCATTTCGCCGCTTGAGAATCCGTTGCAGATTAAGGTTGCCCGTAAGACAATCGCCCGTCTCGCAACTGAATTGCGTGCAAGAGAAATTAACAAGTAAAAAATCGACAGAAATGGAAAGAAATCTTAGAAAAGAGCGTCAGGGCGTAGTTGTTTCCAACAAGATGGACAAGACCATCGTGGTAGCCGTCAAGTGGAAAGAGAAACACCCCATTTATGGCAAGTTTGTCAATAAGACTCGCAAGTTCCACGTTCATGACGAGAAGAACGAGTGCGGTATCGGCGACACGGTACGCATCATGGAGACTCGTCCTCTGAGCAAGACTGTTCGTTGGCGTTTAACTCAAATAATCGAAAGGGCTAAGTAATATGATACAACAAGAATCAAGACTTACAGTTGCGGACAACTCGGGTGCTAAAGAGGCATTGTGTATCCGCGTACTGGGTGGAACGAAGAAACGTTACGCCACCCTGGGTGACACCATCGTAGTAGCTGTGAAGGGTGTTATTCCCTCCAGCGAAATCAAAGACGGTACCGTGAGCCGTGCCATTGTGGTACGTGTGAAGAAAGAGGTACGTCGTCCGGATGGTTCGTATATCCGCTTCGATGATAACGCTTGCGTACTCATCTCGAACGCCGGCGAACTGCGCGGTAGCCGTATATTCGGTCCCGTGGCTCGTGAGCTGCGTCAAACGAACATGAAAATTATTTCTCTGGCACCTGAAGTGCTTTAATCACTAAAATTACTCGTAAGAATATGGCAAAATTGCATATTAAGAAAGGTGATATCGTTTACGTGAACGCAGGTGCTTCCAAGGGCAAAACCGGCCGTGTGCTGGAGGTGCTCGTTGAGAAAGAGCGTGCTCTCGTAGAGGGTGTCAACATGGTAAGCAAGGCTACCAAACCCAATGCTAAGAATCCGCAAGGCGGAATCGTTAAACAGGAGGCTCCCATCCATATCTCGAACCTGAACCCCGTAGAAGACGGTAAGCCCGTTCGCGTGGGTCGCGTAATGAAGGATGGTAAGCTTGTCCGCGTAAGTAAAAAATCCGGTAAAGAAATCTAACAATGAATACAGCCAGTTTGAAACAGGACTACCAGGAGCGCATCGTTCCTATCCTGATGAAGGAGTTCAATTACACTACAGTCATGCAGTGCCCGAAACTCCAGAAGATTGTTCTGAACCAAGGTCTGGGTGAGGCTGTTGCAGACAAGAAGATCATCGAAGTTGCTCAACAGGAGATGACCCTTATCGCCGGCCAGAAAGCAGTTGCTACGGTTTCGAAGAAGGATATCGCAAACTTCAAGGTACGTAAGAAAATGCCTATCGGCGTTCGCGTGACCTTGCGTGGTGAGCGTATGTATGAGTTCTTGGAGCGTCTGGTACGCGTGGCTCTGCCCCGTATCCGTGACTTCAAGGGTATCAACAACAAGATGGACGGTCGTGGAAACTACACGCTGGGTATCACCGAGCAGATTATTTTCCCGGAGATCAACATTGATAACATCACAAAACTGCTGGGTATGAACATCACCTTCGTGACCACGGCTAACACCGATGAAGAAGGTTTTGCTCTGCTGCGCGAGTTTGGTCTGCCGTTCAAGAAGTAACCTTTTAAACGAATAAGAATTATGGCAAAAGAATCAATGAAAGCCCGCGAGGTGAAGCGCGCCAAACTTTGCGCCAAGTATGCAGCAAAGCGTGCCCAGCTCCTCAAGGATGGTGACTACGAAGGTCTCCAAGCTCTTCCGAAGAACGCCAGCCCGGTTCGTCTGCACAATCGTTGCATGATCACCGGCCGTCCGAAAGGTTACATGCGTGCATTCGGCCTGAGCCGTATCCAGTTCCGCGAGATGGCCTCTAAGGGCCTGATCCCCGGCGTTAAGAAAGCCAGCTGGTAAAAATATTGCGCAAGTTCCGGAACATCCGAGCAAACAGGCTCGGTAGTTTCCGGAAAACTGCGACAAATTAACTTTAATATTAAACAATGTCAGGACAGTCCTGATAATTTTAAAACCAAAAACAAAATGACAGATCCTATCGCAGATTATCTCACTCGTCTGAGAAATGCAATCAAAGCCGGCCACCGTGTAGTGGAGATTCCGGCTTCGAATCTGAAGAAAGAGATCACCCGAATCCTGTTTGAGAAGGGTTATATCCTCTCCTACAAGTTCGTGGAAGATGGCCCTCAAGGCACCATTAAGATTGCCTTGAAGTATGATCCTGTTAACAAAGTTAACGCCATCAAGAGTTTACAACGTGTATCCACTCCGGGTTTGCGCCAGTATGTAGGCTATCGCGACATGCCTCGCGTGTTGAACGGACTTGGTATCGCCATTCTGAGCACCTCGAAGGGTGTGATGACCAACAAAGAGGCCGTAGGTCAGAAGTTGGGTGGTGAGGTTATTTGTTATGTTTATTAATGTAAGGAGGAGAAAAGTATGTCAAGAATTGGTAAATTACCTATCGCAATCCCCGCAGGTGTAACCGTAACAGTTAGCCCCGAGAATATGGTGACCGTTAAGGGTCCCAAGGGTGAACTCTGCCAGCAGGTTAATCCCGTAATCGCAGTTAGTGTAGAGGACGGTATCTGCCACGTAACTCGCCCCAATGACGAAAAGGAAACGCGCGCTATGCATGGTTTGTATCGCGCTTTGATTAACAACATGGTTCACGGCGTAAGCGAAGGCTACAAGGTGACGCTGCAACTTCACGGTGTAGGTTATCGTGTTGAGATGGCTCAAGTGCCCAACACGCTGAACTTCACGCTGGGTTACACACACCCCATCTTCATGCAACTGCCCAAGGAGGTTAAGGTTGAGACCAAGACCGAGCGTAACCAGGATCCGCTGATCATGATGGAGTGCGCTGACAAGCAACTGTTAGGTCAGATTTGCGCTAAGATTCGTACGTTCCGCAAACCCGAGCCGTATAAGGGTAAAGGTATTCTCTTCCTGGGTGAAGTTGTTCGTCGTAAGGCTGGTAAGTCGGCTGCTAAATAATAAGAAAGGAATAAGTTATGGATAAGAAAATTGCACGTAGGCTTCGTATTAAAGCCAGCATCCGTACCCGCATCTCGGGTACCGCAGAGCAACCCCGTCTGACTGTATTCCGTTCGAACAGCCAGATTTATGCTCAAGTAATCGATGACGTACAAGGCAAGACCCTTGCCAGCGCATCGTCGCTCAATATTAAGGATAAAATGACCAAGACCGAGAAGGCCGCCGAGGTTGGCAAACAGATCGCTGCTGCAGCAAAGGCTGCCGGAGTGGAGGCTGTCGTATTCGACCGTAACGGTTATCTCTATCACGGACGAGTTAAATCTCTGGCCGACGCAGCTCGCGAAGCCGGACTCAAATTCTAAAACAAGGAGACTGTAGTATGAATCGTGTAAAATCAACTCAAGACCTGGAGCTCAAGGAGCGCCTCGTTGCTGTCAACCGCGTGACAAAGGTTACGAAAGGTGGACGTACAATGACATTTGCAGCCATCGTTGTTGTAGGAAATGAAAACGGTATTGTTGGCTGGGGACTCGGTAAGGCAGGTGAAGTGCAGGCCGCTATCCAAAAGGGTACGGAGGCTGCCAAGAAGAACCTGATTCAGGTTCCTGTCCTGAAGGGCACTATTCCTCACGAGCAGTACGCCAAATTCGGTGGCGCCCGCGTATATCTCCAACCCGCTACCCACGGTACCGGTGTGAAGGCCGGTGGTGCCATGCGTGCCGTTCTGGAGAGTGCCGGTGTGACCGATATCCTGGCTAAGGCTAAAGGTAGTTCCAACCCCCACAACCTCGTTAAGGCCACCATTCTGGCTCTCGCTGAACTGCGTGATGCTCGTACTGTGGCTCAGAACCGTGGCGTAAGCCTCGACGTGGTGTTCAACGGCTAACTTTAAACCATTAATCGTTAAACCCTTTAAGCATTTAAAGTTATGGCAACTATAAAGATTCAACAGGTTCGCAGCATCATCCGCTGCCCCAAAGTACAAAAGGAAACCATGCAGGCTCTCGGCCTCCGTAAGATGAACGCCATCGTGGAGCACGAGGCTACCCCCGCAATCATGGGCATGGTAGAGAAAGTTAAACACCTCGTCAAAGTTATTGACTAAAAACAAGTTCGAAGTATGGAATTACATAATTTAACCCCCGCAGCAGGTAGTGTAAAAACTGCCAAACGTGTAGGTCGTGGTGCAGGTTCCGGTCTGGGAGGCACCTCTACCCGCGGACACAAGGGCGCTAAGAGCCGCAGTGGTTATTCGAAGAAGATCGGTTTCGAAGGTGGTCAGATGCCTATGCAGCGTCGTCTGCCGAAGTTCGGCTTCAAGAACATCAACCGCGTGGAGTACAAGGCTATTAACCTCAATGTGCTTCAACAGCTTGCTGAGACACGCAACCTCGAGACTATCGGTCTGCCCGAGCTGTTCGAGGCCGGCTTTATCAACAAGTCGCAACTCGTTAAGATCCTGGGCAACGGTACACTGACGGCCAAACTGACCGTTCGTGCCAACGCCTTCTCGAAGAAAGCTGAAGAGGCTATCACCGCTGCCGGTGGTGCGATTGAAAAAATTTAATAAACGTAGTTTATGAAGTCTTGTGCAAGCCGAGTGAAAGCTTGCTTTCGCAACCCGGCGACGCCAAGGCTCCATAGCAAAACAAAGTTTTGATATGAAGTTTATAGAGACCTGTAAGAATATCTGGAAGATTGAGGACTTGCGCAAGCGCCTCTTGACGACGTTGCTGTTCGTCTTGGTGTACCGTTTCGGTTCGTTCATCGTTCTTCCCGGTATTGACCCCACGGCCCTTACTGCCCTGAAAGGACAGACCGCAGGTGGTCTGATGGCTCTGTTGGACATGTTTGCCGGTGGCGCCTTCTCCAATGCATCTATTTTTGCGTTGGGTATCATGCCCTACATCTCGGCCAGTATCGTCATCCAATTGCTCACAATTGCGGTGCCCTACTTCCAGAAGATGCAGAAGGAAGGTGAATCCGGTAGGCAGAAGATGAACCAGATCACGCGCTACCTGACGGTAGCTATCCTGCTGTTCCAGGGTCCGAGTTATCTTGTGAACCTCTCGGTACAGATGGCTCAAGCCGGTCAGCCGTTGGCTATCGGTTTCAACTGGTTCACCATCTCCAGCACCATCATCCTCTGCGCGGGTTCTATGTTCGTCATGTGGCTCGGTGAGCGCATTACCGATCGCGGTATTGGTAACGGTATCTCGTTTATCATCCTTATCGGTATTATTGCTCGTCTGCCCGAGGCCCTTATTCAGGAGTTCTCCAGCCGTTTGAACGACGCTGGAGGTGGTCTGATTATGTTCCTTGCCGAAATCATCGTGCTTATCCTTGTGGTGATGTTCGCCATCCTGCTGGTGCAGGGTACGCGCCGCATCCCCGTACAGTACGCCAAGCGTATTGTAGGTAACAAGCAGTATGGCGGTGTGCGTCAGTACATTCCCCTGAAGGTGAATGCTGCTAACGTAATGCCGATCATCTTCGCGCAAGCTATCATGTTCATTCCTATCGCTCTGGCCGGCTTCCGTGCTGATGGTTCGTCGTGGTGGGTACGTACGTTTATGGATAATAACAGCTTTGGCTACAACATAGTCTTCGCTATATTGATTATCGCCTTCACGTACTTCTATACCGCCATCATCGTCAACCCGATGCAGATAGCCGAGAACCTCAAGCTCAACAATGGCTTTATCCCCGGTGTTAAGCCCGGTAAGAAAACGGCTGAATATATTGATAGCATCATGAGTCGTATTACCCTTCCGGGTTCCATTCTGCTGGCTATCATCGCCGTTCTCCCCGCTTTTGCCCGCCTCTTTGGCGTGTCAATGGGTTTTGCACAATTCTTCGGCGGAACCAGCCTGCTGATTATGGTAGGTGTCATCCTCGATACCCTGCAGCAGATTGAGTCACATCTGTTGATGCGTCACTACGACGGTTTCTTTGAAAGCGGTATGCGTATCAAAGGTCGTAGCGGAGCCATGGCATATTGATAAATCGTAGAATCCGGTTACTTGTCAATAGCAGAAAATGATATTTCTCAAGACTGACGAAGAGATCGAGAAGATGCGCGAGAGCAATCGCCTTCTGGGCATGGCTTATGGCGAAGTAGCCAAAGCCATCGCCCCGGGGGTGACTACCGGTCAGCTGGACCAACTCGCCCACGACTTCATCTGTGACCACGGTGGTTATCCTTCCTGCCTGGGCTTCGAGGGTTATCCGTGCTCACTTTGCACTTCGGTTAACGAACAGGTGGTGCATGGCATCCCCTCCAAAGATGTGGTCCTCAAGGATGGCGACATCGTATCGGTGGATGGTTGTGTGTTGCTCAACGGTTTTCATGCCGACTCGGCATACACGTTCCCGGTAGGAGAGGTAAGCGAGGAAAAGATGCGCCTGATGCGTGTCACCAAGGAATGCCTCTATCTGGGTATCGAACAGGCTGTTACCGGTCATCGCCTCGGTGATATCGGTTTCGCCATCCAGCATCACGCTGAGCAGAACGGTTACTCGGTCTGCCGCGAGTTTGTCGGACACGGCATAGGTCGCGAGATGCACGAGGACCCCGAGGTGCTCAACTACGGACGGCGTGGCAACGGTATCGTACTCAAGAGTGGCATGACACTTGCCATCGAGCCGATGATACTGATGGGCCGACGCAATGTTGTGATTGAAGAAGACGGATGGACCTGTCGCACCACCGACCGCAAGCCTGCAGCTCACTACGAGTTAAGCGTCTGCGTTCGGAACGGCAAGGCAGATATCCTCTCGACCTTTGAGTATATTGAACAAGTACTGAAAGAAAGATTTATTTAATACACTACTATGGCAAAACAAGACGCAATTGAAGTAGACGGAACGATCACCGAGGCTCTCTCCAATGCCATGTTTCGGGTGCAACTCGAGAGCGGTCATGTCATCATCGCGAATATCTCCGGTAAGATGCGCATGCACTACATCAAGATCCTGCCCGGCGACCGCGTAAAGGTGGAAATGAGCCCTTACGACCTGACTCGTGGACGTATATCCTTCCGCTACAAGTAAAAGGCTAAAGGCTATTACAGCATTAACTAATTTAATTTACTTTTACTGCTATGAAAGTAAGAGCATCAATCAAAAAGCGCAATGCGGACTGCAAAATCGTGCGCCGCAAAGGTAAGCTTTACGTTATTAACAAAAAAGAACCCAAAATGAAGATGCGTCAGGGATAAGCTCCTCATCTTGGAAAACCATTAAAAACAATATCCCAAAGTAAAGAATTATGGCTATAAGAATTGTCGGTGTAGATCTGCCGCAGAACAAATGCGGTGAAGTCGGATTGACTTACATCTACGGAATAGGTCGTTCAAGCGCAAAGAAGATCCTGGCAGAGGCAGGCGTTGACCCAAGCATCAAGGTTCAGGATTGGACGGATGACCAAGCAGCTAAAATCCGTGAGATCATCGGTGCTAAGTACAAAGTAGAAGGTGATCTTCGTTCGGAGACTCAATTGAACATCAAGCGTTTGATGGATATCGGTTGTTACCGCGGCGTCCGTCATCGTATTGGTCTGCCCGTTCGCGGTCAGTCAACGAAGAACAACGCCCGCACGCGCAAAGGTAAGAAGAAAACGGTTGCTAACAAGAAGAAAGCAACGAAGTAAAGTAGTTAAATCGTAAATTCATCAAACATTATGGCAAAGAAAACTGTTGCAGCTAAGAAGCGCGTTGTGAAAATCGACGGTGTGGGCCAACTCCACGTTATGTCTTCTTTCAACAATGTTATTGTTACCATGGCTAATGGTGACGGCCAGGTTATCAGCTGGTCTTCAGCCGGTAAGATGGGCTTCCGTGGCTCCAAGAAAAATACTCCCTACGCTGCACAAATGGCAGCTGCTGACTGCGGTAAGGTCGCTTATGACCTCGGTCTGAGAAAGGTTAAAGCTTATGTGAAAGGTCCCGGTCAAGGACGTGAGAGCGCTATCCGCGCCTGTGTCGCTGCCGGTATCGACGTAACGGAAATCGTGGACGTAACACCCATGCCCCACAACGGCTGCCGTCCTCCCAAACGTCGTCGTGTATAATAGAAATTGTAAAATTGTAAAACGTTAAATCGTAAATTATTATGGCAAGATATACTGGACCTAAATCACGTATTGCACGTCGTTTCGGTGAACCTATCTTCGGTCCGGACAAGGCACTCGACCGCCGCAATTATGCACCCGGACAACATGGCCTCAACCGCCGCAAAAAGAACTCGGAATACGGCACTCAGCTCGCCGAGAAACAGAAAGCCAAATATACCTATGGTGTGCTCGAACGTCAGTTCCGCCTCCTCTTTGCACAGGCCGCTCGCACCAAGGGTATCACCGGTGAAATTCTTATTCAACTGCTCGAGTCGCGTCTCGATAACATCGTGTACCGCCTCGGTATTGCTCCCACCCGCGCTGCTGCTCGTCAGCTCGTGAGTCACCGCCACATCACCGTGGACGGTAAGGTGGTTAACATCCCTTCGTTCCAGGTTAAGCCCGGCATGATTGTCGCTGTTCGCGAGAAATCAAAATCGCTGGAAGTTATTGCTGCCTCTCTCGAGGGATTCAACCATTCTAAGTATAGCTGGCTCGAATGGGACGAAGCGCAGAAAGCAGGTAAGTTCCTCAATATTCCTGCACGCGAGGAAATCCCTGAGAATATCAAGGAGCAGTTAATCGTTGAATTGTATAGTAAATAAAATTTCTGAATTCATGGCAATATTAAATTTCATCAAGCCTGACAAGGTGATTATGTTGGATTCGAGCAACACCAAAGGAGTCTTCGAATTCCGTCCGCTCGAACCCGGTTATGGTATCACAGTTGGTAACGCTATTCGTCGTGTTCTGCTGAACTCGCTCGAAGGATACGCTATCTGCTCAATCAGGATCAGCGATATTGATCATGAATTTGCTACTATCCCCGGGGTTATTACTGACGTAACCAACTTGATTCTCAATCTCAAACAGGTTCGCTTCAAACGCAAACCCGAGATTGAGAACGAAACCGAAACAGCCAAAATCCGTATCCGCAAGCAGAAAGTGTTCACAGCCGGTGACCTCAATACCGTGCTTTCGCACTTTGAGGTGCTCAACCCCGAACTGCTCCTCGCGGAGATGGATGAGACTGCCGATTTCGAACTGGAACTCACCATCAACAAAGGTCGCGGATACGTACCCGCTGACGATAACCGCCATGCTGACGACCCCATCGGAACACTGGCTATAGACTCAATCTATACCCCCATCCGTAACGTCCGTCTCGCCATTGACCAGTATCGTGTAGAACAGCGAACCGACTACGAGAAACTCACACTCGAGATTCTCACCGATGGCAGTATCACCCCCAAGGAGGCTTTGAAGGAAGCCGCCAAGATCCTCATCTTCCACTTCATGCTCTTCTCCGACGAGAAGATTATCATCGAGGAGGAAAGTAAGAGTCAGAATAACCAACTTGATGAGGAGATCCTGCGCATGCGTCAGCTGCTCAACCAGCGCCTGCAGGATATCGACCTCAGCGTTCGTGCTCTCAACTGCCTCAAGGCAGCTGAGGTCAGCACGCTCGGCGAATTGGTTACCTACCACCGTAGCGACCTGCTTAAGTTCCGCAATTTCGGTAAGAAGTCTCTCACCGAGCTGGACGAACTGCTGGAGCGTAACGGACTGTCCTTCGGCATGGATATTAGCAAATATGCAATTAAGAATGAAGATAATTAATCTTCGGTACATTAGTAAATTTATAAAACAATGAGACATAATAAGAAATTCAACCACCTCGGCCGCAAAGCTTCGCACCGTAGTGCTATGCTCAGCAACATGGCTTGCTCGCTCATTATGCACAAGCGCATCTCTACCACGCTGGCCAAGGCTAAAGCTCTCCGTATTTTCGTAGAGCCCATTCTGACCCGCGCTAAGGAAGACAATATGGCCAACCGCCGTTTGGCTTTCAGCGAGCTCAAACAAAAGGAAGTTGTTACCGAACTCTTCCAAAACGTAGGCGAGAAGATTGCTAACCGTCCCGGTGGCTACACCCGTATCCTCCGTACCGGTTTCCGTCTGGGCGACGCTGCCGAAATGTGCATCATCGAGCTCGTGGACTACAACGAGAACATGCTCAAGGAAGGCAAGAAAGCCGCTAAGAAAACCACACGCCGCGCCGGTAAGAAAGCTGCCGCCAAGGCTGAAGAGGCTGCTCCTGCTGCCGAAGAGGCACCCAAGGCTGAATAAGTTGGGCAATCCGATAAAGAAAAAAGACTCGACACGCATGTGCCGGGTCTTTTTTAATATCAACTATCAACTGTCAACTGTCAATTAAGTCCCTTATGACCAATCCCGCCAGCATCATGCCAAATGTGCCCACTACGGGCGCTATAGTGCCACGCTCGCCCGACAACTCCGGCGAATAGACGCATCGGAACTTGCGCTTGGGCCAATGGCCCGCCTTGCGCATACGCGTACGCAACGCCCGCGCCAACGGGCAACCCTCCACCTTGCCAAACTCTGCCACGCGTATCTGTTGCGGATCCATCTTACGACCAGCACCCATCGAGGAGAACAGCGTCACCCCCTCCGTCTCCGTTGCCTGCCAAATCAGGTGCATCTTGTCCTCCACCTGGTCGATGGCATCAATGACGTAGTCGTAGGTCTGCAGTTGAAACATAGCGGCTGTCTCAGCCGTGTATCGCGCCTGTAGAGCTACGATCTCAGCCTTGGGGTATATACTGCTGAGACGCGCAGCAAGAGCCTCTGATTTGGGCTTACCCAATGTATCTTGGGTAGCAACGATCTGCCTATTTAGGTTCGATGGAGCTACTTCGTCAAAATCAACGATAGTCAGATGGCCGATACCCGTACGTACCAAGGCCTCGGCGCACCAGCCTCCAACGCCGCCGGCGCCAAACAGAATGACGCGCGTAGCTTGCAGGCGCTCAAATGCCGCCTCGCCAATCAGCTGTATCGTCCGCTCGTATGGAAGATATTCATTATTCATAATCAAAGAAAAAGATGTCAACTATCGTACGGCTTTAGCCGATCGTTCGAGGCTTAGCCGAGATAAGAACTATCAATTATCAACTATCAACTATCAACTATCAATTATCAACTATCAACTGTTTCGCTGCTCTTATGCCGTCCAGCGCCGAACTGGTAATGCCGCCCGCATAGCCGGCTCCTTCGCCGCAGGGATAGAGTAGGGGGTGACTGACGCTGCGCATGGTATCGTTATCACGCAGGATGCGCACCGGGCTGCTGGAGCGGCTCTCCACGCCTACGACGACTGCCTCGCGGGTGATAAACCCCGGATATTTGCGGTCAAAGTCGCGAAAACCCTGTTGCAGATACGGCCCTATCTCGCCCGGCAACCACTTATCCAGTCGCGAAGCTACGATACCGGGCAGATACGAGCAGGCGGGTAGGTCCGCCGAAGCTCGCCCTTCCACAAAGTCGTTCAGCCGTTGTGCCGGTGCCATGGCGCCGATGCCGCCGGCCGCACGAGCTTCCACCCATGCCAGGTGTTCCAGTGCCTCCTGGTAATCCAGCCGCTCTATGGCCTGTGCCGTTCTACCGCCTCCTGTGGGATGGGCAGGGGAGGGTATCTCAACCACCATGCCCGAATTGGCGTACGGCGAGTTGCGATGCGAGGCGCTCATGCCGTTGACCACGCAACCCTCGGCCATACTGCCGGCGGGCACGATATGTCCGCCCGGGCACATGCAGAAACTATAGACCCCTTTGCCATTCACCTGTGTCACCAGCGAGTAACTGGCATTGCCCAAATAGTCAATAAGTGAATCCCTTCCCCCTTTAACCATTAACCTTTCCCCCTTATAATACATCAGCCGGTTGATGAGTTCTTGCGGATGTTCCACGCGCACCCCCATAGCGCAACCTTTAGCCTCAAGTGCCACGCCTTCGTGCGCCAGCATGCGGTAGGTGTCGTGTGCCGAATGTCCGATGGCGAGGATAATGGGGGTATTCTTAATTTTAAATTTTAAATTTTCAATTTTAAATTCTGTGAGACTTGTCACACAAGTCTCGAAGTGTATCTCCCCCCCGTGCCCTAAGATGCACTGCCGCATGTTTTGGATGATGCGGGGCAGCAGGTCTGAACCGATGTGTGCATGAGCCTCGTAGAGCACCGTGTCGGGTGCTCCGAAGTAGTGGAAGAGCTCCATCACGCGTTGCATGTCGCCGCGTTTCTTGCTGCGCGAGAACAGTTTGCCGTCGGAGAATGTACCCGCGCCGCCTTCACCGAAGCAGTAGTTCGACTCGGGATCGAGGCCCTCGTTCTTATTCAGCCGTGCGATAGCCCGTTTGCGCGTGCTGACATCTTGTCCGCGCTCCAGGATGATGGGTTTGATGCTGTGCTCTATGAGCGTCAGCGCCGCAAACAGTCCAGCCGGACCGGCGCCGATGATATAGGCAGCGCGGTCAGCGTGTGTCACGTCTTGAAAATGCGGTTCAGCGTACAGCGGAATGGGGGCATCTTTCGCTATCCAACGCCCGTGAACGTCCGTAAGGATGGTCAGCAGCACCTTGATGTCACGTTGCCGCGCATCGACTGACCGACGCTGAATGCGGTACTTACCTTCTATGTCTTTCGCCTCCTTGGGCGACACGATAATCTGTTCGGTATTCATACAATATGCTTCTTGGCTGCAAAGGTAGTAAAAATAAATGACATATGCAAAAAAAATCGCCTTTTTGAGCGATTTTTTTACTTTGGCGTTGGCTTTGGCGTTGGCGTTGGCTGTTTCCCTAAAACCAACACTGCCACGAGAGTTTCACGAGTCAAATCCGCCACCATGAGGCGACCACACCGCGACCACACCGCGACCATTAAGGACATGACGGTCCGGCGATAAAATAAAATCGCCACTAAAAATGGCGATTCTATCGTTTTAGTCGGATTCAGAGGCTTATGCTTCGCTGAAATCGTCTTTGCTTACGCCGCAAACGGGGCATTCAAAATCGGCGGGAACTTCTTCCCACGGTGTGCCGGCAGGGATACCTGCTTCGGGTACACCTACAGCGGGGTCATACACCCAGCCGCAAATGTCGCATTTGTACTTCATAGTGAACCATTTTTAGAGTTGTGTTAATATATTTGAATTTTGGTCAAGAACCGCACAAGATAATCTTGCCAGTTTTGCCATGTGTGTCCGCCGGTGGATTCGTAGTAGGTATATTCGCGGTGGTTATCTTCCAGCCATTGGCGATAGGTCTGCAGCGAGTCGTAGAGGAAGTCTTCCGTGCCGATGCCTATCCACAGCATCGCGGGTTCCGAAGGCATCCGGTGCACGAAGGTGGCGGGCGAGAACATGCCGACGTAGCGGAACTGACCGTCCAATACCGAGGATACCATCATCGTATGGTAGCCTCCCATCGACAGACCGGCTATCGAGCGGCAGGCGGCGTCGCGGCTGATGCTGTAGCGGCTCTCGCACTCTGCCATAAACGCGGCAAAGTTGCTTTCCCACGCGCCGTTGGTGGCATTGGCTTTCTCTTCTTCCGAGGTCGGACGGCTCGGGCAGTTATCCGGCATGATGATGACCTGTTCGATAATCTCGCCCCGCCGCAGGAGCGAGTCCAAGATACCCATTAGATTGCCTTGTGTCGGCCAGTCGTTTTCGTTGCCGTACATGCCGTGCTGCAGATAGAGGACGGGGAAAACGGTTTTGTCCTTCTGCACGCGTTCGGCATATTGGTAGGGTAGATAGACGCAGCAGGGAACGCCCGTGATGGTATCGGCTATCAGGGTGCCTACTTGGTTGTAGTCCTTCGGCGCAGTGCAAGCCGCCAGAAGCATAACCATGGCAATGAATAATGAATAGTGAATAATGATTATTTTTTTCATATTGCTGTTATTTTAAATTCGTTACTTATATTGCTCCTCCCCCGTAGGGAGCTTGGGTGGGGTTATAGCTTCAATGCCAACCCGATGAAATAGGTTCGTGGAATCGTGGGGCCATAGATGTAGCCGGCATCGCGGAACTCGCCTTGGTCGATGTCCTTCTGGAACTGGTCGAGCAGGTTCTTCACGCCGCCGCTGACCTCCAGGCAGTAGTGCTTGTACAGGTGGATGTCGTATGCCAGACGGATACCCATCTCAAAGAACGCGGGCGTCTTCACTTCCTCGTCCTGCGCGATATAGCCTGCCAGGTGTGGCACGAGCATCGAGCCCGTCAGTTTGCCGTTGAGCGAAATCGTAAAGTCGCGCACGGGTTCGATATCAAAGAGCAGGTAGGCGTAGTGGTCAGGCGTGCGCAGCATACGGTTTTGTGCGGGCACAAAGGCACTCCACTGCTGGGCTACGGTATAACGGCTCTGCTGGTAGGTGTAACCAATGGATAGTTGATAATTGACCGTAGGCAGTTGGTGGTTGAGCTTACCCTCGAAGTTCAAGCCGCCTACCCATGCGCCGGGGGCGTTGGTACGCGTGAAGAGCAGGTTGCCGACGGCGTCCACTCCGTCCTCGCGCAGAAAGAATACATCTTGCAGGTAGGTATAGAAACCCTCGGCGGTGAGGTTCACCTCCAGCTCGCCGAACTTACGATACCAATCCAGACTCAGCGTGGCGCTGTGCGAATACTCCGCCTTGAGGTTGGGGTCCAGGTTGATGAGCGACACATTACCGCCCACAGCTGCCACGTGCAGGTCTTCGTCGTAGGTCTGCGGCGCACGGTAACCGCTGCTGTAGCCGGCGCGGAGCACCAAGCCCTTGATGGGCGTATAGCGCACCGTAGCACGCGGGTTGCAGACCGGCTTGCGAAGCATGTTATGTTTCTCCAGACGCGCACCGATCAGTACGCTCCACGCCTCGTTCTTCCATTCGTTCTGCGCGTAGGCACCGACGACATGGGTCTTTTGGTTCAGATCGCGGTTGTAACCCATCATCCGATCGTGCAGACCATTGTACGTGTATTCGGCACCCACGGTCAGGTCTCCGTTCATACGCCCGCAGGGGTACGAGAAACGGTATTGCAGACCCGTGTTGGAGGTTAGGTCTGTGCTCCGCCCGTAGGCATTCAGATCCATAGCCGTGCCGAAATAGCTCTCGCGACCGATGTGCTGAATGGCGCTGTAGGCCGATATGAAATGACGACTGTCGTCCGAGAACCAGTCAAAGGCCACCGAACCGGCGTCAATGTTATGGCGCAACTGCTCAGCGATATCGGCTGTGTGGGGCTCCTGGTCACGTTTGTTTCCGCCGCGGCGGTAATCGGTGGTGTGGTGGTATTCCACCAGTATCTTGCTGTACATAGAGGTCTTGAAGAACAGACGTGTGCCCGCGGTGGTACTCCGTAGCTGGGGTACCTCGCTGAACCCGTCGCGGTCGCGGTCGTAGGCGCTGCGCGTGCGGTGTGAGGCAAAGAGGTAAGCGCCTATCTTGCGGTTCTCTGACATAACAGAGGCGTTCAGGTCGGTGTTGATATCGTAGCCCGCATGTTCGTTGACGTTGGAGGTGTTGGCTACGTTGACAAAGTTACGCACGGGCTCCTTGGTGATGATATTCACCACACCCGCGATGGCATTGGCGCCGTAGGTAGCCGAACCGCCGCCGCGCACCACCTCGATGCGGTCGATCATCGCCGCCGGCACTTGTTCCAGACCATAGACCGAAGCCATGGACGAGAATACCGGACGCGAGTCCATCAGTATCTGGGTGTATTGACCCTGCAGACCATTGATGCGCAGGTCGGTCTTACCGCAGTTGCTGCAGGTGTTATCCACCCGCAAGCCCGGCTGAAAACTCAGCGCGTCGGCAACGCACGACACGGCGGTGGTCTCAAACAACTTAGGCGACAGCACATTGACAATCGTGGCTGCCTCCTGACGCTTGGTCGCGTAGCGGTTGGCGGTCACAACGACATTATTGATTAACTCTGTCTTCTCGTGGATGACGGCTTTGAGCTCGACGGTTTTGTTTTCCTCTAATACTACGGGTAGCTCCAGTGTCTCATAGCCCATGTAGCTGAATACAATGGTTTGTTTGCCGATAGGCAGGTCTTTGAGTAGGTAGTGCCCCGTCTCATCGGTCACAGTGCCGATGGTAGTGCCTTTGAGTTGAACGTTGACGAAGGCCATATGTTCACCGGTAGCCTCGTCCAGAACGTGTCCGGTAAGGTGTGCATCATACTGCGCAAACATCGGCGCAGTCATGAAAAGTAAAATTAGTACGTATATTTTTCGCATTGTTAATACATAATTAGCCTGCAAAGGTACTGCTTTTTTTTGATATATGCAAAAAAAATCGTTACACGGAGTAATTTTTTTGCAAATTTATTTGCTCAATTGAAAAAAAAGTTGTAATTTTGCAGGGCAAAATTGAAGAAAAGGAACGAACTATGCCAACATTATTTAACTTATTCGGGTTTCGATTTATGTTCTATTCGAACGACCATGAACCGATACATGTGCATGTTATTAAGGATCAAAAGCACGAAGCAAAGTTCTGTGTAGAACCCGAGGTTGAACTCATTGAGAATAACGGACTGAAAGCTTCTGAACTCAGATTGGCAGAATCCGTGATAGAGGAGAACAAAGAGATTATTATAAATCGATGGAATGAGTACTTCAAAAACGAATAGTCATGCTTAAGATTGCTAAAATATGGTTGACCGATACGGGAGTGTGGATACGTACTGCTGATGGTCGTGAGGCATGTGAGCCGTTTGCCCGCTACCCGCGGTTGTTGCACGCAAGCGAAGAGGAGCGGGCCGACTATCAATGCTCGCCTTATGGTATTCATTGGCCTCAGATCGATGAAGATCTATGTTTTGACGGGTTCTGGAGGTAGTAAACCGAAATCGTCAATCAATCGTCAAATCGTAAATTGTCCATTCGTAAATAAAAAAATCGCTACCCAAAGTGATTTTTTTTTCATTTTTATTTGCTCAGTTGAAAAAAAAGTAGTAATTTTGCAAGGCAAAATTGAATGGAGGATATTTTATGACAGCTTTACAACTCAATCCGGACATTTATCGGCAATTAGATATCATCGCTAAAGATGAGTCTATGTTTGATCGAGTAACGAAGTATATTAATCGAATCGTCAAGCAGATGACTTACGATCCGACCTGCATGACGAAAGAGGAATATTTTGCCATGCTCGATCGTTCTGAGGCTCAATATGCCAGAGGAGAGTACACAACTCAACTACCTGGTGAATCAGTTACAGATATGCTAAGAAGGAGTGGCTATGATATTTGAGTTAAAATACACTGAAGTAGCAAAAAGCCACCTTGCTAAGTTGGCAAAGAGCGAGCCGAAGATTTATCAAAAGGCTCTTCGGTTCCTTGACGAACTCAAAGAGCACCCTAAGACCGGTTTAGGTCATCCGGAGCCTCTCAAAGGCCGGCCGGAAGGTCGCTGGAGTCGTGAAATTACGAAAAAACATCGACTTGTGTATTGCATCTTCGATACCGAAGTAGTTGTTCTCGTTCTTGCAGCCTACGGGCATTATGATGATAAGTAACATGAAGTTGTATGGCGGAATCAACGAGCTTTAGGGCTCGTTTTTTTGTTTGTCATGTCGTGATGACGGAATGAGGTCATGAAGAAAAAATGAAAAAAAATGGTTTCGAATCGCATTTTTTTCGATTTTTATTTGCTCAGTTGAAAAAAAAGTAGTATCTTTGCAGCGATTTTTAGTATTATCCCGTGTTGTAGGCTGGTGAGCCTCTCTTTTAACATGGGCTGATACCGGACAATCAACCGTGCCCACGCCTTGGGGATGTTCCTTTTATAGTGGTGGGTCGGTAAGGACATAAAGGCGTTTGTTATGACGCTTTGTTTTGGCACATCGAATCTCGCAAATTCATTGTATCGTCCAAAGCATTGCAGCATTTTACGCCCGTGGTATGTAACTATATCTGACAATCTCTTTTGTAGAGGTTGGCAGACATATATACATATCGGCGTGGGCTTCAGTGTTGTTTGTTCGGACGATAGGCATGCGAGAGCCCGATGTGCGGAACGGCAATAGTGCAGTCCCGCTTCTTTTTATTGCTATAAAAGGTATAGCGGACTGCGAAACGAAAACTTGACCGGAAACAAACCGCACCGCTATGCGTATCATGCGCTACATACTCATCCTCGTCGTCCTCTCGACGTTCCCGCTCCTTCTAAAGGCGCAGGATACCGTCGTATCGGATACTGTCGATACGACGATATCTCGAGATCTCGAGACTTCGGATGTTGTTTCCAACGACGTCGATAGCGTGCCGGAATGGTATATTCCGGCCGAGATACCTATTGATTTACGCGCACCTATGCGCGCGAGCGCAGCGGGATGCCTGACGGATTCGATTCTGACGTTCAATCAGGATTCCGTTCTCACCGAGGCTACGACTTACGACTACGATGCTGCCGGCCGCACCATCCGTACGACCGTTTGGCAGTACAATGCCGATGGCTCGCGCACGGGCAAGAGCAAGCAGGAGTACGCCTTCGATGCCAACGGCACGCAGATCTATACCGGCACCTTCGCCTGGGATGCTACTACCAACGACTGGAAAGGCACCGCCAAATCGGAGTACGTCTATAACGAAGCGCACAAGATGGAGTCGAACATCACCTATATCTGGGTCAACAACACCTGGCTCCCCTCGCAGGCACTCACCTACGCCTACGATGCTGCCGGACGCGAGACAGAGTTTACTACCTATGCTCGCAACGCCTCGCTCAATCGCCTCGTGCCCTCCAAATGTCGTTTACGTACCTATGAGGGTAGCAAAGTCGTTTCTGAAATCAATTATACGACCTATGCCAATGGTGCTTGGACGAAAGGTAATCGCAAAGATTATACATTTGATGCAGACGGCCACCAAATAGCCTATTACTACCTAACAGGCATTTCCAATGCTGAGTTCGTTCCGGCGTCCGGTTCTACTTACGAGCTCAAAGGATACGATGACAACGGCAATAACAATACCTACGAGAAGTGCACCTGGGCATCCAATAACTGGAAAGGCTCGTCTCGTTGGGAAAGAGTCTTCGATCGAGGCGAAGAAACGCTCTATATCAGTTACAAATGGAGCAACAACGCGTGGGTCTATAATACCCGTAGTATAAATGAATTCGACGAATTAGGCAACCAAATAGAAGAGGCCTCCTATACCTGGACCGGCAATAAATATTGGAAGGGAAATTCCCGAACGACTACTGTTTACGATGCTTCGGGACATATATTGGATAATATTGTTTGGGCTTGGTCGCTGGCTGACACTGCCTGGGTGGGTAGTGAGCGCATCCAGCGTATCTATTCCGGTTCGCGCCTGACGCAAACGCTCCGTAGCGTTTGGACAAACGGCGAATGGTGTTTTGCCTCAAAGGATGAGAACCACTATACCGCTTCGGGGCAGAGGGATACAACGGCCTCTTATACGTGGAACGCAACCCGTAATGCGTGGGATGGTGTCGCGCGTACCTATAATATAAATAGTAGCGGCACTACGATTACTGTCAATGATTCGTGGAATATCGACCATTGGCAGATGAGTTCGATGTCTCGAACGGAGACCCTCTACGACGGAGCTAAGCGCAAGATTCTAACGGCTTCCTATACTTGTGGACCGGATACGGTATGGAAAGGCTCCAATAAGACCGAGTACGACTATACAGCCACAGGCAAGAATCTTGAGACGCGTTACTATGGCAGTTTTGCTGATGGTAACTGGATTCAGTCCTATCGTATCGAATATGGCTATGATGCGGCGGACCATAAGATCCTTGAGCAGAAATGGACGCTGTCGGGTGCAACATGGAAAGGAACCTACCGCTACGAATATGCCTATAATGCAGCCGGTACGAAATATCTGGATGCTACTTACAACAGTTGGAATGCAACTTTAGGCATATGGGTTGGCAGAACCAAAACCGAGAAGATATACGATACCGGTGGTCATCAAATCGGTCTTATTACCTATACGTGGTCCACTACCATCAACGACTGGATTGGCTCTTACCGCTACTCGTATGAATACGATAGTTCCAATCGCGAGGTATCTCAGGTGGTAGAAAACTATGATGCCACCAACGCTGTATGGGTAAATAACACGTGGTACGAGAAGGAGTACCTGAAGAATAAACAGGTTACTGCCAACCAATATACTTGGCGTGGCAATCGGTGGTGCTTTGTCGCTCGTAGTGAGAAATACTATGATGCGGACAAAACTACCCTGCGCCGCGAAATTACGGGTGATTGGTCAACTTCCGGTGAGTTGAACTCCTTTACCGATGTGCACTACTTCTATTCCTGCGATGCACCTACTGATAATAACGGCGCCCAGCCCCGTACCCCGACAGAACTGGAAGAAATAGACGAAAACAACGGAAATTACGAAAATGACGATACCAACGTGCAACCCTTCGACCCGACGCAGCCGGCGTACAACTTATCCGGGCAACGCGTGGAGCCGGGAAAGTATAAGGGCGTGGTTGTGCAGAACGGAAAGAAATATATATTAAGGTAAGTTGAGAGTTGAGAGTTTAGTGTTGAGTGCAGTTGAGAGAAGAGAGTTAAGAGATGAACAAATATGCGTTTTAGAACATGACCATCACGGGACCATGTCCCGAGAAGAGCCCGCTAATCTTACTTTTAGAACAAAATGATAACCCAAGCCGAAGGGTATAAAATGTCGGCAAGATGGACTTTGAAATTATGATATTACCGCTTATTAAAAGATAAAGCATTATATTTTTGGACGTCAAGGAATGTAGTAATTTCGAGGACACCGACCGACTTTGTTAAAGTCGCCCACCTCGAACTTACTTTCGCACGTTTGTGCGAATAAGCAAGCCTTTAATGAATAAAATCACAAATAAATTTGCATTTTTTCCTCAAATCCTTGTGTATTCCGGGAATGTAGTAATTTCGACCACCTCCCCCAGAGGGGGCCCCTTCGAACTTACGTTCGCACGTTTGTGCGAATAACAACTTTTTTAGATAAAATAATAGCTTTTGCGAGCAAAGACATTTTTTTATCTAAAAAATTTGTGTATTCCAGATATTTGTAGTAATTTTGCACTATAATTCAAAAACGAAACTAATTATGGCAGACGAAACTTTTATCAAGGTATTTGAGGACAAAAACATCCGTGTAGCATGGAATGAGGAAGAAGAAAAGTACTATTTCTCGGTAGTGGATGTAGTGCAAGTATTAACAGATAGTGCCGATGCCAAGCAGTATATTAAGCGTTTGCGCTCGCGTGATCCCGAACTGGATTTCAAGTGGGGTACAATTTGTACCCCTGTTGAGATGATTGCTCCGGATGGTAAGCGTCGTATGACACAAGCTGCTGACCTCGAAGGCATCTTCCGTTTGATTCAGTCGATTCCATCGAAGAAAGCTGAACCGATCAAACAATGGCTGGCATCAGTTGGTGCGCAACGTATTGACCAGATGATAGACCCGGAGCAGACTTTCCAGATGGCCATTGAAGACTATCGTCGCCAAGGATATTCTGACAAATGGATTACCGAACGGATGCGTTCTATAGAGAGACGTAAGGAACTGACCGATGAATGGCAACGTGCCGGAGTGCATGAGTCGAGAGACTTTGCAATACTAACGAATGTGCTGACCAAAGCCTGGAGTGGTAAGACCGTGGGCGAATACAAGAAGTACAAAGGGCTTACCAAGGAGAATCTGCGTGATAATATGACGAATATTGAGTTGGCACTAAACTCTCTGGCAGAGGCAGCAACCACAGAACTATCTCGTCAGCGTAATCCGAAAGGTATGGAGGAAAGTCGCCGAACTGCCAAAGAAGGAGGTGAGGTTGCCAAGAATGCTCGTAATGAATTGGAGAAGAAGTTGGGACGTAGCGTAGTTTCGAGTGAACGAGCTTCGGATTATATTCGCCCGATAGAAGATACCACGGCCCAAGAACTACCATTGGATACACCCGATACGGAATCTTCTGCCAGATAGCCCCCACACCTTATATATAATATATACACACCACAAAAAGCGGTAATATCAAGCGATATTAACCGCTTTTTGTTATCTCTGGGGTCCCCAGCACGGCTTGCCGTGATGGGGAGAGGAGGAGATGCGATGCGCCTCCGGTCACAGGGTGACCGCACTTCGCAGAGCCATCTCCGACGAGGTAATATCATAAAGCGGATTATCGCTTTTTTGTTGTGTCGGGGACCCCGAAAGCTCTGTAAGAGGTTTTGGGGAGAGCGGAGGTCTCGATTGCTTTAATGACGACGGAGTCGTCAGTCAGTGCAATTCGAGGACCGAACGCGACCAACGACGGATGGTAATGAACAATAGAAAAAAACATAAAAAACACTTTTGAATGATTATGAGCGTAGCTCATTGTGTCAATTGCTGCTAAAAACTCCTTAAAAGTATTCGAGTAAAATCATTCAAAAGACATAAACATAAAAAACAATGTTGTTAGACCGCTGCGCTGACAGAAGACAGATTGCTGCGCTGACAGAGTACAGACGAACGACAAACGCCCCGAAGGGTATTCGGGGACTGCGATCTTTGAAATAATGAATTACCGCTTAAAAGCAGAAAAACTTGCAAATTCCAAATATTTTGGAAGTTGTAACTTCGATTTGTAGTAACGTCGGACATCTGCCAGCCCATCATAAGGAGTTCAATGTGCTCGAAGTGGGGAACTCCTCGCACTCGCGCGCCGCACTTACTCCTCATACTTGCCACCGGCAACTATTCGGTGCGGCTATATCGCTTCATGTTCGCGTAAGTTGGGGTATATCCAAATAATTTGCCAAAAAATCAGAATAAATTCCATTTTTATGCCAAATTATTTGTATATGTCAGATATTTGTAGTAATTTTGCAGCGCAAAATTGAAAGGAGGAGTTATGGATAAGGTAACATATTGGATAGAGAGAGCTGATTACGACTTTGATACCGCTTTGGACTTGATGAAATCCAAACGGTGGATATATGTCGCATTCATGTGCCATCAAACTTTGGAAAAGACGCTCAAAGCTTATTGGACTGCGAAACAAACGACAGATCCT
>ONBH01000017.1 GCA_900316005.1 uncultured Bacteroidales bacterium
AGCCTATTTCCAGGAATACGATGTGAAGGTCCCGAACGAGGCTGTGACGGGTGAGTTGAGCGACGAGCAGAAGAAGCAGCCGGGTAAATGGAGTGCCGCGAAGCTGAATGTGATGTTGACCGCCGAGGCGGGCTATGAGTTCAAGCTGCTGACGGGTAACTCGCTCTCGCTGGGTGCTTATGCCAACTACAGCGTCTATACGCTCTATCGCAACGATACGAGCGCCGAGAGCTTGGTAGGCGTTAAGAACCCCGAGTGGAACACGCCGGCACCGGTGAATGTGCTGTCCGCCACGGATACGTACGCCAAAGGCATCGGTTACTTCGATGTGGGCGTTAAGGTGGCATACCACTTCAACTTCCCGAAGCTGCGTTAGACCGCTCCTCTCGTCATCACCTCATGACGTCATAACGACGGTCAATAATACAAAGAAATCGCCTCTCGGGGCGATTTCTTGTATTTAGGGCTATTTTGTAACACTTTGTAAGCTGCAATTCTGATTTTGTAACATGTAGTAAGCAAAATAACCGAAATTTTGGCGCGTTTTGCAAACCGGAGTGTGCAAGTTGAATTTTTAGGGGGCAAAAATTTGGTGCATTCAACAATTTGTAGTACTTTTGCACTCGCGTTCGGCAAGGAGGTCGCCCAGACTGACCGCTCCGCGCTCATTAAAGCGACTCCTGCCTCCGCTCTCCCCAAAACCTTATGCTGAGCTTTTGGGGGCCCCGGATAGAAGTAACGCAAAGAAAAGTATTAGTCTAACTTAAAAAAAGAAAGGACAAAAAGATGAAAAAGGTAGTATTTAGTATGATGACCATGCTTGGTCTGATGTTGGGACTTGCAACCACAAATGCTGCACACAATGAAGACCAATTAACCGTTCGATTCGATGAAAACACACTGGTAGTAACCTCTACCCAATTAGAGGAAGCCGGCATCTATACCCTACAAGGTAAAATGCTCCAACAGGGGCAAGGCAAACTGATTCAGTTCCCCTTAGAGAAGGGTTCGTACCGCCTCTTCGCCACGGTAAACGGTGAGACAGTCACACGACGGATTGAACTGAAGTAACCGAAAAAAGCCTCGAACATCGCGTTCGGGGCTTTTTAAATATCAACTATCAATTGTCAACTATCGTACGGCTTTAGCCGATCGTTCGAGGCTTAGCCGAGATAAGAATTGTCAACTATCAATTGATACCGAGCAGTTCTACGGTAAAGATAAGGGCTGCATAGGGCGGAATGCTACCACCCGCGCCCTGTTCACCATAAGCGAGCTGGTAGGGGATGAAGAGCTTGTACTTGCTGCCGATGGACATTAGCTGCAAACCTTCGGTCCAACCCTTGATCACCTGATTCAGGGCGAAAGAGATAGGCTCGCCGCGTTTGTAGGAACTATCGAATATGGTTCCGTCAATGAGTGTACCTTCGTAATGTACCTTGACGGTATCGGTAGCTTTGGGTTTCTGCCCCAGAGTGCCCTCCAGCACTTCGTACTGCAGGCCGGAAGCGGTGGTCTTAACGCCTTCGCGTTTGGCATTCTCAGCAAGGAATTTCTCGCCGTCTTCTTTGGCTTTCGCCGACATGCTCATGACAAGCTCCAAACCTGCTTTAAACTCCTCAAAATTGAGTTCTTTCTGTCCGTACTGCATCAAGTATTGTGCTACGGAGGTTCCCAATTGGAACGACAATGAATTCTGATTCATATTAATTTTTAATTTTAAATTTTTAATTTTTAATTCCCGCCTCCAAATATTTGGCGTAGGCGGCGAGGTATTTGCCGATGATGTCAAACTCGATGTTGACGCGTGTGCCTACGTTGATAAATTTGAAGTTGGTGACCTCGTGGGTAAAGGGAATAATGCAGACGGATACGTATCCTTTGCCGTCTTTGACATCGGGTTCGCAAACGGTGAGGCTGACGCCGTTGATGGCAACAGAGCCTTTATCAACGCAGAAATAGCCGCGGCGGATCATATCGGGTGTGGAGTCGTATTCGAAGCGGTAATACCAACTACCGTCGGTCTCGTGCATATCGATGCAGACGGCTGTCTGGTCCACGTGGCCTTGTACGATATGTCCATCCAGCAGTTTATCCATTGACATAGCGCGCTCCAGGTTAACCCAATCGCCCACCTTGAGGTCATCGAGATTGGTGAGACGAAGCGTCTCTTGCATGGCGGTGACGGTATATACATTTGCCATTTCGCCATTTACCATTTCTTGGCTGTTTTTGACAACGGTGAGGCATACACCGTTATGGGCGATAGATTGATCGATACCCATTCCTTGGGGGTAGGGGTTCTTGAGGGTAAAATGTTTATTACCTTGTTCCTGCTCAATGCGAACGACTTGAGCCATGGTTTCTACAATTCCGGAAAACACAGTTTTATAAATTTACGATTAGACAATTTACGATTTACGATTTATTTTCGATGCAGGAGAGCCCTAAGCGGGAAATCCTTGCGGGTGAGCACGATGATATAGATGGCAATCAGTATGGTGCCTGCGAGCATCAATAGCCACATATCATGGATGTAATAGAGGCGCAGGGCATAGTATATGCCCATCAGCACGAGGGTAAGTAGGGTGTAAAGCCCAATAGCCTTCAGATCGTAAGGAATGGGGGCTTTCTTCTGCCCGATGACATAAGACAGCAACATAATGACGAAGTAGCAAACGAGGCTACTGCCGCAGCTCGCCCAGTAGCCGATACGCGGTACGCCGATGACTTGCAGCACAAAGGTGATGACAAGCCCTATGAGGGAGAAATAGGCTCCCCACTTGGTTTCATCGGTAAGCTTGTACCAGAAACTGAGGTTGAAATAGATACCCTGAAACACGTAGGTCCAGAGTACGACGGGTACAATCTTTAGCCCCTCCCAGTAGGCACTCGACACAATATAGCGGAAAATATCGAGGTAGAAAATAACGCCCAGTAGAATCAGGTACGAGAAGATGATGTAGTACTTCATGGCATCGGCGTAGGCTTCTACAGACCGGCGGTCTTTGTGCTTGGAGAAGACGAAGGGTTCGTAGGCGTAGCGGAAGGCCTGGGTAAACATCATCATGACCATCGCTACCTTGAAGCAGGCACCATAGATACCCAGTTGCGCCTGTGCATCGTCGCCCGGATAGAGGTAGGGAAAGAGGATGCGGTCGAGTGTCTGGTTCATGATACCGGCTATGCCGAGTACGAGAAGCGGCAGACTGTAGCGGAGCATATCTCTGAGCACCTGCGCGTCAAACTTACCGCCGTAGGGTATCGTGAAGGGCAGTAGGCAGAGGGTCTGGATAGCCGTTGCCAGGATATTACTCAGAAAGACGTAATAAACGTCGTTTTTGCCCAGGATGACAAGGAAGAGGATGTTAAAGGCGATATTGAGAACGACAAAGAGCAGCTTGAGTGCCGCAAACAACAGCGGACGCTGCTTGTAGCGCAGGTAAGCGAAGGGTATGCATGCAAAGGCATCAATAGCTACCGTGGCGAACATCATCTCTACAAACTCCGCGTGGTCGGGGTAGCCCAGGACGTAGGCGATGGGTTTATGGAAGATGACGACGAAGAGCGTAAACAGCGCGCTGGATACAAAGAGCGCGCAGTAGGCTGTGCGATAGACCGTGGGGGCATCGTAGTCTTCGCGGTTGGCGAACCGGAAGAATCCGGTTTCCATACCGTAGGTAAGGATCACCAGCAACAGGGCAGTCCAGGCGTAGAGGTTGGTGACGATACCATAGTCAGCCGTGCGGGCGAGTACGTAGGTATAGAGGGGTACCAACAGGTAGTTGAGGAACTTACCGATGATGCTGCTCAGTCCGTAAATGGCCGTATCCTTGGCCAAACCTTTCATGCTATTCGTGTCTGCCATCTACAATAAGTACTATTTCGCCTTTGGGCGGGGTTTGACGGAAGTATTCACTGAGTTCGGCGAGTGTGCCGCGGATGGTCTGTTCGTGCAGCTTGCTGATCTCGCGACTGACGGATGCGCGTCGTTCGGGGCCGAGGTATTCCGCCAGTTGTTCGAGCGTCTTTTGCAGGCGGAAGGGCGACTCGTAGATGATAAAGGTGTGTTCCAGTTCGGCAAGAGCCTTGAGGCGTGTCTGGCGACCTTTCTTCTGGGGCAGGAAACCCTCGAAGTAGAAACGGTCATTCGGCAGACCTGAGTTTACCAAGGCGGGCACAAAAGCCGTTGCTCCCGGCAGACACTGCACCTCTACACCTTTCTCTACGCAAGCACGTACCAGCATGAAACCCGGGTCGCTGATGGCAGGTGTGCCGGCATCGCTGATGAGAGCTATGTCGCGCGCGAGGGCTTCCTCAGCCATCAGTTGGGCGGTGGCATGCTCGTTGAACTTATGGTGCGAGCGAAGCGGCGTATGGATGTCGTAGTGCTTGAGCAGCACCGACGACGTACGGGTGTCTTCCGCCAAGATGAGACTCACCTCACGGAGTACCTTGAGCGCGCGGAAGGTAATATCCTCCATATTGCCGACGGGTGTGGGAACAACGTATAACATTTACGATTTGACAATTTACAATTTGACAATTGCCCTTTAGTTAAAGCGGCGGCGGAGTACGTTGACGAAGAGCTCGTAGGTGGAGCTATCCTTGTCCCACGAGAAGTTGTCGTGTATGTAACTGAGGGCTTCGCCGAGTGAGTTGAGACCGTTGAGTTTGTCAATGGTCTTCTGCATCAACTCGCCCTTACCGCCGAATAATTCACGCTGGAATAGGAAACGGTCGCCCAGCGAGATAGCATGACGGATATCGGTAACAGGTGCACCAAAAAGTGATGCTTGAACAGGCTTCTGTGGAGCCGGTGGCTCCGGAGTTTCCAGACTTTCCGGCATTTCCGGAGTTTCCGGAGTTTCCGGCTTTTCCGGTTCTTCTGGCATTTCCGGACTTTCCGGACTTTCTGGCTCTTCTGGCATTTCCGGAGTTTCCGGCATTTCCGGTTCTTCCGGCTTTTCTGGCATTTCCGGACTTTCCAGACTTTCCGTCATTTCCGGACCTTCCGGAATCTCCGGCTCTTCCGGGGTTTTAGCGGCATTCTGGCGGAGGATCTCTTCGCCTTGCGCCATCATGGCTGTGCAGCGCTCGTTGATGGCTTTGCTCTCTTTGGCCAGTTCGGTAATGCGTTCCGATAAGTCAATCAGCTTCGCCTTATAGGCTTCCTGCTCTGCCAAACGGGTCTCCAGAGCAGCTATGCGCTGCTCCAGAGACTCGATGTATTCCATTGCTTTTTGCAGTTCGTTAATCATATTATTGTGCTACTTTTTCAAGCCATTTGACCATTCCTAACATGATACCCATACTAACCATGCAGATGGCGAAGAAGACGCCCCAGCAGTACTGAATAGGCCAAGCGTTGTACATCACAGGGCCAACCCAGATGAAGAGGTTACCGATGGCTGTGGCACCGAGCCAGAGACCTTGGCATAGTCCTACCAGGTGGCGCGGAGCAACCTTGGATACGAACGACAGACCCAGCGGCGAGATGAACAATTCGGCTACAGTGAGGAAGAAATAGGTGACGAGCAGTACCCACGGACCGAGTTTGCTGAGTCCGGCATCTGCCATCTGCTGTGCATCCAGGGCGCGGAAATCGGTTCCTGAGGGTAAATGATTATAACCGGATACCAGCATCAGGAAGAGGTATGCCATACCGGCAATCGCCATACCAATAGCAATCTTACGCGGGGTGGAGATACTCTTGCCCTTGCTTGCCAGTCTGCCGAAGAGCCACATGATAATAGGCGTCAGCACGATGACGAAGAAGGGATTGAGGGCTTGCCATATCTCGGGTGCTATGCTGTCCGTCTTGATGAAGTCGCGCGCAAAGAAACTCAGCGACTGACCATTCTGGTGGAAGCTGAGCCAGAAAAAGATAGCCACACCCAGTACGGCAAACAGGGCTGCCATACGCTGTTTGATCTCGGTGGCCATCGCTTCGCGTTCTTCCTTGGTGTAGTCCTGCACTTGTGTCGCCACTTTCTTAGCGGGCTGCGGGAACATCTTCTTGGTTGTCAGGAAGACAATGAGCGAGATAAGCATGGCTACCACCGAAGCGATGAAGGAGTAGTGGATACCCTGATTGAAAACGGTGATATAGTCGTTGCAGAACGCGATGTTGTCCACAAAGTTGTAACCCGCCTGCATGGAGGCTTGCATCGTCTCCTGGAACTTCTGGGTCAGCTGACCGTCAGCCAGGTATTGGTGTGCCAGTGAAGACATATCGGCATTATAGACCAATTGATGGGCGTTGAGCCACCATTGGCGGAGCAGGGGTGCTACGAAGGGAGCTACAAGGCCGCCAATATTGATGAATACGTAGAAAATCTGGAAACCCGAGTCGCGTTTATCGCGGGCTACAGCCAGCGCTTCGGGACCCTGTTTGGCTGCTTCAGCCTCGAACTCGTCGTACATCTTGCCGACAATAGCCTGCAGGTTCCCCTTGAAGAGACCGTTACCGAAAGCGATGAGTAATAGGGCAAAACAGGTGAAGATGAGGATAGTCCACCAGTCTTCACCGCCCGTCAGGTTCTCGGAGAACAGCGGCAGAGCAAGGCATACATAGCCGACGGACATAATGATAAGTCCCCATTGGATGGTCTTGTTGTAGTTCTGGGTACGATCGGCGATGATACCTCCGATGAGGCTCAGCACGTAGATACCGAAGTAAAAGACGGCGTAGATAATGCCGGCTACGCTATCCGACAAACCGAACTTGCTGACCAGAAACAGTGCCAGCACGGCATTCATGATGTAGTAACCAAAACGCTCGCCCATATTGGCTAACGCTGCAGGGATTAGTCCCTTAGGGTGATTTTTAAACATACGCTATAGATTTATTGGTTAATAAAATTTTTCAACTATCAACTATCAATTGTCAACTATCAATTATCAACTATCGTACGGCTTTAGCCGATCGTTCGAGGCTTAGCCGAGATAAGAATTATCAACTATCAACTATCAATTGTCAACTATCAACTACCTCGCACCAATGGTGGGTGTCGGGTCTACGTCCGTATTGGATATCCTGCAGGGCTTGGTACAGCTCGGTCAGTATTGGCCCGGGTTCGTCGGTGAGGTGGTAAGTTCGGTTATTGTCGGGGTCATAGACCTTGTCGATGGGTGAGATGACGCAGGCTGTACCGCAAGCGGCAGCTTCCTGCATATCGCTGAGTTCCTCCACGCGTATCTTGCGCCGCGTAACCTTGTAGCCTCGTTCGCGTGCGAGAGCCATGAGGCTGTCATTCGTGATGCTCGGTAAGATTGCACTCGACCGCGGTGTTAGATATTCAATGGTAAATTGGTCTGTCAGCGGAGCGGTCTGTACTCTATCAGCGGAGCAGTCTGTATTCTTTTTTATTCCGATAAAGTTGGCTGCGCTGCATTCGTCAATATAATGGTGGGTCTTGCTGTCGGTAAAGAGGCAGTCATAGCCGGCTGCATGGGCTGCTTCGGTAGCGCGAAAAGAGGCTGCGTAGTTGCCGCCTACCTTGAAGGCGCCTGTTCCGAGCGGTGCGGCGCGGTCTACACGGCGATTGACGATAAAGCTGGTGCAGTGGAACTTACCCTCGTAGTACGGCCCGATAGGCGAGGGGATGACGATGAACTCAAACTCCTTGCCCGGTCCGACGCCAAGGCGCGGGGTGGTACCAATCAAGAGGGGACGGAAATAGAGCGTAGCGCCGGTCTCGTAGGGCGGGATAAAGCGTTTGTTCTTCTTCAACGCCAGCCGGATGGCTTCGCCGAAGATATCTGTAGGCACGGGTTGCATCTTCAGCCCTTCGGCAGAACGCTGCATGCGGCGTGCGTTCTCCTGCCAGCGGAAGATTCGTACCTTGCCGTCAATGCCCCGAAAGGCTTTCAGCCCCTCGAATGCTTCTTGTCCGTACTGCAGGCAGGTAGCCGAGACATGCAGCTTCAGGTATTTGTTGCGTGTCGCGTAGGGCGCTTCCCAGTGCCCGTCACGGTATGCAGACCGAACGATATAGTCGGTCTCCGTATAGTGAAATCCTAATGTATTCCAGTCTATGTTCATGTTAGTCGTTGGTCGTTAGTCGTTGGTCATTGGTTGTTGGCCCGTATTCCAGTAGCAATTCTACAATGCTTTTTTCTTGCTGCCAGGGGTGACGGTCTGTCCAGGTCTGGCTGCTCCAATCCGTGGTGTGCGGCAGGTGTTGAGTGCCGCGTGGTGGCCGGTTCTGCAGCAGGTCGAGGATGACATTGGTCAGTCCGTCGTTGAGGTCAATGAGCCATTTCGTTTCCTTCTCATACCAGGGGCGGAGGTAGTCCGCGTAGTAGAGAAAATAGGGTGTATGTTCGTAGCAACTCACGAGGGCCATCCAGTGTTGGTGTTGCCAGCGGGTCTGGTATGATATCTCGATGTCGCGTGTCAGTTGTTTGTGTTCGCTTTTGCGAACGGGGACCGTCAGCCGAAACTCCTGCCCGCGTGTGTCGCTGATGAGGCAACGGTTGCGGAAGGTCTGTTTCTCAAAGCTCTCCATGACCTCTATCACTGCGTCGGGCTCTTGCAGCCGACGGAAATACGAGGCGGGGGCGAGATAGGCTGTAGGCAGTACGTTCATCGCCATGCGGTCTTTCCAATGCGGTTCCAGCGGATATGTCCCTTGCCCCAGGGGCGGTCTTTCTCTACGCTGAGCCAGATGAATACGGGTCGTCCTACAATATGGTCTTCGGGTACAAAGCCCCAGTACCGACTGTCGGCGGAGTTATGACGGTTGTCGCCCATCATCCAGTAGTAGTCCATCCGGAACTCATATACCTCGCCGATTCGCATGGCTTGGTGCTCGTAGGCTTCGGCAATACGGCGGTAGATGGGGTAGTTAGCCTCGGTGATAAGCAGTCGGTCGCCTTTGCGGGGGATGTAGATGGGCCCATAGTTGTCGCGTGTCCAGGTGGTAGCTCCTAAGGGGTACATGTCGCCACCGGCACGCTCGCTCTCCACGCTGATGCGCACGATATGTTCGTTCTTGCTCATCTCGCTCAGCATCTTCTGCGTCAGGGGGAAGTGATATACGCCGGGCTCGATGGTCATACGGTCGTCTTCTGACACACCAATCTTGTCCAGATATGACTTACTCAGCAGGTGCCCGTCGGTCTCGATGATATAATTCAGCTGTACGCCTTCGCGTTCGGGTTCTTCGGTCCATTCACCGGCAGCAGCCTTGGTGAACACGCGGCTCTCGATGACCTGCAGGCTGTCGCCGGGTTCGCCGACGCAGCGTTTGACATAGTTCTCGCGTCGGTCCACGGGGCGCACGCTGATGTCGCCAAACACATCCTTCCGCTGCTCTACGACCTGCTTGCCGTAGTAGTGGCAGAGGGTGTAGTAGTCGGGGTTCTGCATCTTGAGGCAGACGGTATCGCCGGTGGGGAAGTTGAAGACCACAATGTCGCCTTTCTTAGGTGTATCCCAGCCGCGTAGCCGTTTGTAGGGCCACTGCGGGTTGGTGCAGTACGACTTACCGCCGCCGAGCCATGCCGGCCAACTATGCTGCATCAGCGGCATACTGAGCGGTGTGTTGGGTACGCGTGCACCGTAACTCATCTTGCTCACAAAGAGGAAATCCCCCACGCGCAGACTCTTCTCCAGCGACGAGGACGGAATCTGATAGTTCTGGAATAGATATAGGTTGATGAAATACACCGCTACCAGGGCAAAGACAATAGCGTCTATCCATGAGCAGAGTTTGAAGAGGGCGGGGTTGGTGTCCTTGTATTTCTTCCAGAATCCCCAGTTGATGTAGCGGGTGGTGAAGGCGTCTAAGATGATCGGGAGTAGGATAATCCACCCCCAGCTCTTGGCATCATCCCATGCTACCCAAGCGACAAAAGCGATGTACAACGAGCACCATATGCCTGCGCGTATCCATCCGTCGCGTTTAACTTGCTGTATGCGTTCTTGAAATGTTTGCATGTAATATCAACTATCAACTATCAATTATCAACTATCAATTGTCAATTATCAATTCTTCAGCTGCGAGTACGGCGCCGAGTGCAAATCCGCGGCGGCCTTTGGCGATATGGGTGATGACGATGGTATCCTCCTCGCTATCCCATTGTATCTCGTGCGTGCCGGGCACTTCGCCCTCGCGGATGGAAGTTATTTCGACCTCTCGCGAGCTCGACCTCTCAATCGCTTCCGCAAGCGTCTTGGCCGTGCCGGAAGGTTTGTCGAGCTTGTGAATATGGTGCGTCTCGGTAATGGCGGGTATGTATTGCGGCAGCGTTACCATCTCATGAGCCAGCCATTCGTTGAGGCGGAAGAAGAGGTTGACGCCTACGGAGAAGTTGCTTTTCCAGACGAGCCGGTGACCGGCATGCTGTCCTTCAGCCATCAGCGCCGCAGCATCCCAGCCGGTCGTACCGCTGACGACAGGGAGACCACTGGCCCAGGCACGGCGGATGTTCTGTTCAGCTGTAGCGGGCGTAGAGAACTCAATAGCTACGTCGGCGGTGATTAGTTCGGGGCTTTCCCAGGCATCGGGGTTGCACTGGTCAATTGCGCAGACAATCTCGTGTCCGCGTTCTCGGGCAACAGCCTCTATCATATGCCCCATTTTACCGTATCCTATTATCGCAATGCGCATCTTTTTCGTTTTAGCGTGCAAAAGTACTATTTTTTTTGCATATATGCAAATCTTTTTTCTGTTTTTCGTCTCATCAACGGTTTATTTGCCTTCTTTTCTTCGTTCGCGCCAGTCGGGTAGGTATTGGTCCATGAGGGCTTGGAAATCCGCTCCGTGGTTCTGTACCCTCAGGTGGCAGAGCTCGTGCACCACGATATACTCGCGGAAGGCGTTGGACTTATGCGCGAGTTGCAGGCTGAAGGCGATGTTGCGTGTCTGGGCGCGGCAGTTGCCCCACATGGTTTTCATGTTGCGCAGGTGGCATTGTACGGGTTTCTTTTCCCCCATTACTTGGAGCCAATGGCGTACGCTTTGGTTCAGAAAATCCACCAGTTCGACCGCCTGTTCGCGGCTGACGGGTTGCAGCGTATGGGGCTTCTTATCCTTGAATTTCAGGTAGTTAACCATGATCCAGTCCGCCTTGTCGCGCACGAAAGCCTCGGCTACGGATAGCGGGGTCTGCCACGGCACGTTGAGTTGTACCTTGCCGCCGGCCGATACCTTTATACTGACGCGTCTGACAGCCTTGCGGATGACCTCTATTTCAATACCGTTACAGGTCATGGATGAGTTGGTTTACGTCTTCGTCGCGCGTAGCCCACGAGGTGCAGATGCGCACCATGCTGTGCGCTTCGTCCACGCGTTCGCAGTAGTCAAAGAGGTAGCGTGTCTTGAGCTCGTTGAGTTTGTCATCGGCGATGATGACGAACTGTTGGTTGGTAGGGCTTTCGGATGCCATCCGGTAGCCTTTGTCCAACAGGGCTTGTCGGATGCTTAGAGCCTGGCGGTCGGCTTTTGCTGCCAACTGCCAGTACAGGTCGTTCTGCATCAGGGTCAGGAATTGGATGCCGATTAGACGCCCCTTCGCAAGCATGCCGCCGCTCTGCTTGATGAGGTAGCGTAGGTCCTTGCGGTACTTGGGGTTGCAGACAACCAGTGCTTCGCCGAATAGTGCCCCCTGTTTCGTGCCGCCGATGTACATCACGTCAGCGAGTGCCGCGAGTTCCCGGAGGGTGATATCCGCTGCGGGTGCCATCAGCCCGTACCCCAGGCGTGCGCCGTCGATATAGAGGGGTAACTCATACTGGCGGCATATGGCGCTGAGAGCGGTGAGTTCCTGTTTGGTGTAGAGCATGCCTGTCTCGGTGGGGAAACTGATATAGACCATCCCCGGCTGTACCATATGCTCAATGTTGGGGTCGTACAGATGGCTGAGGATGACATCTTGTACCTGTGCGGCTGTGAGTTTGCCATCTGAAGTCGCCTGTGCCATGACCTTATGACCGCAGTGTTCAATTGCACCGGTCTCGTGCACGTTGATGTGTCCGCTATCGGCTGCTATGACCCCTTGATGCGGGCGGAGCAGGGCATTGATGACCAGGGTGTTCGTCTGCGTGCCGCCGACCAGTAGGTGCACACTACCCGCCGTGTCTTTCTCGCGCCAGAGGCGTTCGCCTTGTTCGGTATCGATGCCGCAGAGCTTGGCAATCAGGGCTTTTGCCTCTTGGCTATAGGGATCCTGACCGTAGCCAATGGTCTGTTCCATATTGGTGGCTTGCAGGCGCGCTAAGATCTCAGGCGCGCAGCCTTCTTGATAGTCGCAATGAAAATGTATCATTCTCGGTAAAAACTTTTTATACTGTCACATACGCCCAGTGGGTTCATCAGCAGGGGCCTCGTGGAATAGAAACACTCACCCGTTATCTCGGGTATTGTGCGGTTCAGCCGCATCTGGCGGGCTATCTCGTTGCCTGTTTTCCAGGCGGCTGCTTCGTTGGCACCGCCCAGGCGGTAGGGTGCCATACCGATATAGAGTTTCACATCCGTACCGCGGACTGCCTCGGCCCACCAGTGGGCGAGCACCTCGTAGTCGGCTATTTTCTTGCCTATCTCCCAATAGAGTTGCGGCACCACATAGTCAATCCATCCGTTCCGAATCCATAGCAGGATATCGGCATAGAGGTCGTCGTAGTTGGTCATACCGGCTTTGGTGGCGCTGCCGAGGCTGTCGCGGTCCTGATTGCGCCATACGCCGAAAGGCGAGATGCCGAACTGCACCTCGGGGCGGGTGCGCTGAATCATGTTATGAATAGCTTGGATGGTAAGGTTTACGTTATCGCGTCGCCAGTCACCAATAGCGGTAAAGCCGCGCGGGTCTGCCTCAAACTGTTTGCGGTCGGGTAGTGGGGTCTTGGCTATAGGGTAGGGATAGAAATAGTCGTCCATATGTATGGCATCTATATCGTAGCGGCAGCACAGATCTTCCACCACCATGCAAATCCAGTCGCGCGTGGCGGGCAGCGAGGGGTCAAAGTACCATTGCTTGCCGTAGCGCCAGAACCACTCGGGGTGAACGCGGTAGATATGATCATCGGCGAGCATATCGGGGCTCATGGTGTGCAGCGTCAGGCGGAAGGGATTGAGCCACACATGTACCTCCATGCCGCGTTGGTGGGCCTCTTGGCATACAAAACGTAGCGCGTCATAGGGCGTTTGGTCGCCCCAATGGCCTTGTGTGCCTGTCAACCAATGGCTGGTAGGCTCCAACTCCGATAGGTACAGGGCATCGGCGGTGGGGCGGACCTGAAAGATGATAGCATTCATACCCAGAGCCTGCAGCGAGTCGAGCAGGGTAATCATCTGGGCTTGTTGTGCCTCGCTCTGACCGATGGTCTCGGGCTGTGGCCAGTCGATGTTGGCAACGGTGGCTATCCACGCGGCGCGAAACGGCATCTCCGCTCCTGCGGTCAGGGTGCTGAAGGTGAGGACTAATAGTATTATTTTAATGTATTTGACCATTGTTGACGGTTAGTATTTTGGCATTTTCGTTGGGTCGTACAATCTCGGTTAGGTGTCTCAGGTCGGTGTCGGTCATCAGTATCTGTCCGAACCGGTCGCTGCCGAGCAGGCTGACGAGGCTCTCCACGCGGTGGGCGTCGAGTTTGTCGAACAGGTCATCCAGCAGCAGGATTGGTTTGCGTTGCCCCTCGGTGAGGTAGAGCGCTTGCGCTAATTTCATAGCGAGCAGATAGGTCTTCTGCTGCCCTTGCGAGCCGACGCGTTTGAGCGGGTATTCGTCCAGGGTCATCTCTATTTCATCTTTGTGTACCCCCTGCGAGGTCCAACCTAAGATGAGGTCTCGCTGGCGCGTACGGATGAATGCCTCGCGTAGGTCACGGTCGTTCAACTGCGAGACATAACGCAGAGCTACCTGTTCCTGCTCGCCGCTTATCTCGGCATACAAAGCCTGAAAAATCGGCGTGAAGGCCTCAATATAACGGCTGCGCGCTTGGTAGATATACTCCGCCGGAGCCAGCAACTGTTCCTCCAGTACTTCCAATAGGTCCCACGGCATGCTATCCTGCCCCTCGTATTGCTTGAGCAGGGCATTACGCTGCTTGATGAGTCCTTGGTAAAGCGTCAGATTATCCAGGTATATTCTGTCGCGCTGGGCGAGCACTTGGTCCATAAAACGGCGCCGCTCGTCGGAGCCTTCGGCGATGAGTTCCGCGTCGGCGGGACTGACCATCACCAGCGGAATGAGCCCGATATGTTCGCTGAGGCGTTTGTAGTCTTTGCGCCCGCGCCTGAATTGCTTCTTCAGTCCGCGTTTGATGCCGCATGAGATGGTCTCATCATCGGCATCGGGGCGCTCTTCGTCGGCATACCTGCCCTGCACAAAGCAGGCTTGCTCACCGTGCAGGATGTTCTGCGAGTCGGTGGCATTGAAGGCCGACTTGGTGAAACTGAGCAGATAGACCGCATCCAGCACATTGGTCTTACCCTGCCCGTTGAGTCCCACCAGGCAGTTGAGCTTGTCGCTGAGGCTGAGCTCCGCTTCGCGGATGTTCTTCCAGTTGAGTATGTTCAGTTCGCGTAGTATCATGCGAAGAGTTGTACGTCGTTTTCGGTTATTTGGTCGCCGGATAGGATGATAAGTCGCTCCACCACGTTCCTAAGTTCTCGGATATTCCCCGGCCAGCTCCGTTGCTGCAGGGCGCGTATGGCTGCCGCGTCAAAGGCCTTGGTCTTCCAGCCCTGTTCGGCGCAGATGAGTTCGGCAAAATACTCCACCAGCAGCGGGATATCCTCGCGTCGGTCTTCTAACTTAGGCACGTGGATGGGTATGACGTTCAGGCGGTGGTAGAGGTCTTCGCGGAAGGTACCGCGTTCAATCTCGTGCTTCAGGTCTTTGTTCGTAGCGGCAATAACGCGTACGTTTACCTTCACACTCTTGTCGCTGCCTACGCGTGTTATCTCGCTTTCCTGTAAGGCGCGCAGCACCTTGGTCTGGGCGTCCAGTGACATATCGCCTATCTCGTCCAGAAAGAGCGTACCGCCGTCGGCCTGCTCAAACTTACCTGCACGGTCTTTCACGGCACCGGTGAACGAGCCTTTCATATGGCCGAACAGCTCGCTCTCTATGAGTTCCGACGGTATGGCAGCGCAGTTGACCTCCACAAGGGGTGCCTGCGCACGGTTGCTCTGCGCATGTAGCAGACGTGCCACGACCTCCTTACCCGTGCCATTCTCACCGGTGATGAGCACACGCGCCTCGGTGGGCGCTACCTTGTCTATTATTTCGCGCACGCGTAGGATAGCCGGCGACTCGCCTATCATCCGGTGCTGTTTCTCCACTTTCTTTCTCAGGTTCTTGATCTCCTCAGTCTTCTCGCCTATGGTCTTGCTCAGGTCTTTGTGCGCCAGAGCGTTGCGGGTGGTGACGAGCAGACGGTTTAGATCCAGCGGTTTCTCGATGAAGTCAAAAGCACCTTTTTTTATCGCCTCTACCGCCGTCTCTATGGTGCCGTGTCCGCTTATCATGACAATAGGGCAGAGTCCGTTGAGTTTATCCAGTACCTCCAGCCCATCCATCTCGGGCATCTTAATATCGCTGTAGATCAGGTCGAAGGATTCTTTCTCGGCCATCTCTACACCTTGTTTCCCGTTTTCGGCTACGCTCACGCTGTAACCCTCCAATTCTAAGATGTCTTTTAGGGTGTTGCGTATCGCCCGTTCGTCGTCAATAATCAGTATTTTAGCCATATTTTTACAATTTAGCCTGCAAAGTTACGCTTTTTTTGCGGAATATGCAAGAAAAATAGAAAAAATTCTTGCATATTTCAGATATTTGTAGTACCTTTGCAGCCCAAAACGAAAAACAAAACGTATTTTAGTACAAAACAAACTAACCAACAAACATGTCATCAGTAAACAAAGTAATCTTAATCGGCAACGTGGGTTCTAACCCCGAAGTACGTTATTTAGACCGCGGCGTGGCTATCGCCAACTTCAATCTGGCTACCACCGAGCGCGGATACGTGATGCAGAATGGCACACAAGTACCTGACAAGACCGACTGGCACGCCATCGTTCTGTGGCGTAATTTAGCCGAATGGGCAGAGCGCTTTGTGCGCAAGGGTATGAAATTATATGTGGAGGGTAAGCTGCAGACCCGCACTTGGGAACGCGATGGACAAATCCGCCGCAAGACGGAGGTCATCGCCGAGAATGTACAAATCCTGTACCGCCCCGAGGAGTACCGCAACTTAGGTCACGAACAGCGTCAGACTACGCCCGAGGACGACGAGACGCCGAAGAACGATCCGTTGCTGGACGAGGTTGACGAGGAACCGATTTTTTAGGCTTTTCCCCGAACCCTTTTGCCGAGCTCTTCGGAGCCCCGGCTCTGAACGAACCGTCTGACTTACGAGTCGGGCGGTTTTTCTTCTCCATCGGCTTGGCTGAGGCTTTATCCTTCGGGTGCGCAGCCACGAATTGCTTACGCTCGCCCTGGAATAGCTCGTATTTATTGAACAGACAGTCCAACTCGCCGTTCATCAAGTGTATCTTCTCGCTCGGTTTCAGCCCCAAGCATTTCATCGCTTCTTCGTTCGACGAGATAATCCAGGCCGTTGCACCGGTGAACTGGTGCTTCAAGGCTGACCCGATGGCCTGATACAGACGCAATACGTCCTTGTCCTGACTGAGGCGTTCGCCGTAGGGCGGATTCATCATTACCAACGCCTTGGGCGCGGGTTTGTCTGCAGGCAATGGCAGATCATGCAACTCTTCAATACGCACCTGACGCACCTCTATATAACGGCTCTGACCGGCTGACTTGATGTTCTTCAGCGCAGCCTGCACGGCATAGAAACCGGCATCCGAACCGTATATCTTGTGCTCAAAGACCCGCTCGCGCGAGTCGTCGTTATACACTTCCTCCCATAACTCGGCGTTGAAGTTATTCCATTTCTCAAAGGCAAACGACTTGCGGAAAATACCCGGAGCAATGTTTTGGGCTATGAGTGCCGCCTCGATGAGTAGCGTACCCGAACCGCACATGGGGTCGTAAAAGTCCGTCTCGCCCTTCCAACCTGCCATCAGTAGCATGCCGGCAGCGAGGGCTTCGTTGATAGGGGCTTCGGTGTTCGCAACACGGTAGCCTCGCTTGTGCAGGCTCTCGCCGCTGCTGTCTAACGATAGGGTGACCTGTTTGCCCGCGATATGTACATTCAGCATTAGGTCCGGGTCTGTGACACGCACGTTGGGGCGTTTCTGCTCGCGCTCCATCCACCAGTCGGCTATCGCATCTTTGACGCGGTACGTCACGTATTTTGAGTGACGGAACTCCTCGCTATAGACCGTTGCATCGATAGCAAAACCCGTCTGTAGGTTCATGTAGTCCGCCCAATTGATTTTCTTGACTTCCTCATAGACCCCGTCGGCATCATCGGCCTTAAAACTCAGTATCGGTACCAATACGCGCGAAGCCGTGCGTAGGTACAAGTTTGCACGATACAGCAACGCTAAGTCGCCCGTGAACGATACCGCGCGGCGTTCCAATTGGATATTATTGGCACCCAATTGTACCAACTCTGTTGCCAGCACATCTTCCAGACCCTTAAAGGTCTTCGCTACCATCTGAAATTCTGTTGCCATAATATATCTTTCGTCATAACGTAGTAATCTTAAATCTTAAATTTTAAATTTTAAATTTTAAATCTTTTTTAAATCTTAAATTTTAAATTTTAAATGCTTAAATCGATGCTTAAATCTCCGATTTAAGCATCGTAACGTCCACATGCGGATACGCAAACTGGAATCCTGCCTCGGGCAGTTCGCTGTAGAACCGCTGCTGCATGGCGAAATAGAGGTCCCAATAATCCGTTGCCCTCACCCACACGCGCACCACAAACGTGATATCATTGGCATTCAGCGTACTAAGGGCTACAAACGGCGCCGGTATGGCTTCCATCCGATAGCCGGTGGTTGACAGTTGGAAGGATGATATCTTTAACTCTTCGTAGAGTGCATCCATATCGGTGTCGGCCTGCAGCACCCGCGGGTCTTCGTTCAGCATGCTTAGAATAGTCTCGCGGCATTGGGCTGCATCCGAACCATAGGCAACGCTTACCTGCCACTCTACGCGGCGGAGCGGACGGGCAGAGTAGTTGTCTATTGTACCGTTGCTCAGCGCACCATTCGGCAGAATCACTACGCGATTATCGACCGTCAGCAGTTTGGTGGCGGTAATGTTTACCTCCACGACCTTGCCGCTGAAACCCTGGGCGGCGATGAAGTCACCCGCCTTGAAGGGCTTGAAGGTCAGCAGCATAATGCCGCCGGCAAAGTTCTGCACCGTGCCCGAGAGTGCCATACCTATTGCCATACCACCCGCAGCCAGCAGAGCTGCCAACGAGGTCGTATCTACACCTAACGTGCTGATAATCACGATGATGAGCAACACCGTTAGGGCAATCGATACAAACGAGGTCACAAATGACGCTAACGTCCGCTCCGTATTCCGGCGTTCAAAGATGCTCCGCAGCACTTTCTTTAGCCGCCCGATGAGCCAAGCTCCTACGATATAAATCACAATCGCCGCCAGCACTTTCAAACCGAACTGGGTGGCTTCCTGCATCACCCCGTTCCAGAAGGCCTCTGGGTCGGTTTGCATCTGCGTAATCATGTTCTTTGCCGCCTCATGAACCGAATCTGGCGGAATAATTGGTACGGTTGGAGTGGTCTGCAATAAGGTCATTTTTCGTCGCTGTTTACAAATTTTCGGCAAAGGTACTACTTTTTTCTGATATATGCAAATTTATCTGTCATAAAAAAATCGATTTTACGTAAAACGAATACGAGCAGCTCTTCCGATAATGCTTATTCTGATACTTTTTTCTACAAATTTAAATAAAATAACATACTTTATTAGTATTTACTTGTGTATATGATTTTTTTTCCGTACCTTTGTGCGCGATTTGATATTTTTAACAACACAATTGTGGGCTATGAATGACCATGAATGCCTCTATATAGTAGAGAACCGAGATGCGGACTTTTCCTTTCCGGTGCATATGCACGAAGCATGGGAATTGACTTTTATACAGGGTGGTAAGGGATTGACTCGCATTATAGGCGATAGTGTGGAGACTATCGATGACCTTGAGGTAGTTCTGCTGACGCAGTACGATATGCGTCATGCCTGGCGGGCGGATAAGATGCAGCCGCATAATGTTCGCGAAGTCAAAATGCAGTTCTACGATGACCTTATCTCACCACAGTCGTTGGGCAAACGACATCTCCGAGAAATAGATCTTCTCTTCGAGCGGGCCAAACGCGGACTCACTTTCTCCGATGAAACCAAAAAACGCGTTGCCGAGAAGATTGACTTGATGCTCGCTACCGAAGACAACTTTGAGCAGTTGCTGCGATTTATGAATATCCTCCATATTCTCTCCTTGGATACCGAAGCACGCGTCTTGTGCAGCGAGAGTTTTGCCGAGGTTAAAAATAAGCTCGAAACATCGAAACTCCATATCCTGATAGAATACCTCCGTCAGCACTACCAAGAGGTAGTACGCCTTGGCGAACTGGCGAAGATGGTCGGTATGACCGAGGTCAGCTTGTCGCGGTATTTCAGGCGTAATGCCGGCGTGACGATTTCCGATTACCTCATCGGCTTGAGGGTTGGTCACGCCTCGCGTCTTTTGGTGGATACCGACCTCACGGTCAATGAGATAGCGTATGCTTGCGGGTTCAATAATATCAGCAATTTCAACCGCCTCTTCCGTAAGAACCGCGGTTGCACACCCCAGCAGCTCCGCAATATGTACACCAAGAGCCGCGTCCTCATCTAACCTCCCCTAACCCCCGCCAACACCAACAGCCACCTGTAGAGACGGCATTCCCTTGCCGTCTCTCTGTTCTCTGTTCTCGTCTCTCGGTTCTCGGTTCTCGAACCGCCAACAACCTGCGCCCTTTTAGCCGTCAAACACGGCAACGAGACGGCAACGAGACGGCAACGAGACGGCAACGACACGGAGTCGAACCGTCTCGTTTCCATATTTTATGCCGTATTTAATCATTATTCATTAAAAAAGTTTGCATATATCAAAAAAAAGTACTAAATTTGCAGCCGCTTACGGGTAAATAGTACTGGTGAGCAATATGCACGATTTAGTAAAAATCATTCGTCATGTGCATAAAAACAAAGGGCTTCTATGCGCGTGAACAGAACAAAAATAGGAATAATATAGACCATGAACTGTATTCGAAAAGCCGAACCGGCGGATATACCGCGTATCATGAATCTGCTGCTGCAGGTCGGCGGTATTCATCATCTGCTGCGGCCGGATATCTTCCGCCCGCACACCACCAAATACGATGAGTCGGAATTGGCAGCTATGATGACGCATGATGATCAGCCAATCTTTGTCTACGACAACGGTAGGGTAGAGGGGTATCTGTTCTGCCGCATCGAAGCGGTGCATGACGACCGCCTCCTGCACGATCGCAAGACGCTCTATATCGATGACCTCTGCGTGGATGAAGCCGCACGCGGCCAACATATCGCAACCGAGTTGTTGGAGCACGTGCGCACCTTTGCTCGGTCGATTGGCTGCCAGGCTATTACCCTGAACGTGTGGGAAGGCAACGAAGCTGCCATGCGTTTTTATCAAGCAAAAGGCATGCATGTGCTCAAAACGTGCATGGAATTGAATATCGAGCCGCAAGGCTAAAACAAAATGGATAAACATCGCAATACGCAATATAGAGAAAGAAAAATTAGTTCGGAAGTAAGTATTAGAGAGTTATGGAATACCTATCGGGCAGAAGTCGGATTCTTCGCTTGCCTATCGATAGCCGTCGTGATAAGCCACCGATTATCGTGGCTAATACCGGTAGATTTTTTTGACGAGGTTCTAACCCCGATTCAGAACTCGTTCACCATAACAGTCTGCTTGTTTGGCGCGTGTCTGCTATTTCTGCATTCGGATGGCTATCGTACGCGTCGCGTGTGGGCATGGACGCTGACAGCATGGGGTGTGTTAGACATGCTGTTTCTGCTGCAGACCTGTGTGATGGGCATACCTGTATTGACGATTGGCAACGAGGCGCTCAATGCTTACGAATTGTTGGCGGGTAACTTCTTAGGCTGGCTGATGCTCTTTTACCCTACCGAAGCGCTTCGCCCCGGCTGGCTGACGCTGCGGCGGGCGGTTTTGCAACTCTTGCCGGTGGTGCTGTTAGTCGCGCTGGATTGTGTCCTGCCCGTCAATCTCGCCCCGCTGATAGCTTGCTATCCTGCGGTATTGGCGCTACTGCTGGCTTCACATATTCGCGCCTATCGTATCTGGTGCGAGGAGAACTATTCCTCCATGGACCATATTGACGTGCAATGGATCGTCCGGTATATGATTATGCTGCTGGTCGTGGGCGTATCATTCCTGTATCTGTGTTTCACTCATAACCCCGCGCGAGCTTTTACACAGCAATGGTTGCTCTTCTTCCTTTTTGCCTATAGTACGGAGCAGATTTTGTTCCGCAAGAATCCCTGGGCAGAGGAAAACACCAACGACCAACAGCCGATGCCAACGGTCAACAGCCAACCGCCAACCGCCAATGCCAACGACCAACAGCCAATGCCAACCGCCAACGCCAACGCCGACCTCGACGCCTACGCCGAGGCCTTGAAACAATGGATGGAGAATGCTAAGCCGTATCTCAATCCCGACTTCAAGTTGGCGGACCTCAGAGAGGTACTACCCATGAACCGTAGCTATCTCTCGCAGTTTATCAACGACACCTATGGCTGCACCTTCTACCAGTTTGTCAACAACTACCGCATCGCCGAAGCCCAACGACTGATGAGCGAAAACCCCGAACTGAAAATGACGGAAATTGCCTCCTCTTCGGGCTTCGCTTCGCGTAGTTCTTTTACGCAGACTTTCACCCGCGAGGTTGGAGTAAGCCCACGGGAATGGAGCAAAAAATGTTATAATACGTAAAAAAAACACTATTTTTTGTTAGTTTGCGTCAAAAATTGCGCGTGCACTCTTGCGTACGTGCGATTTTTTTTGTACTTTTGCAGTCGATTTTCGTTTATCGAAAATGGAGAGTAAATAATTAACGATAAAAAACAACAAAACAATGAAAAAGATTCAAGTTATTTTAGCCGTTGTTGTCGCCTTGGTGATGGCATCGTGCGTGAAGTTCAAGACCGAGGCTACCGTTGATGTTGAGGTCATCAAGGATGGTAAGTCGGTAGGCGCCGGTACCGTTGTGTACAAATTTAGCGACCCCGGTCTGGGCGAGGGTACAACGATTTACCGCTCGAATGCAACGGGCTCGGTGGTGACGGATGCTGCCGGACTGGCACACTTCGACCTGAAAAGCCCCGATGATTTTGACCCGAGTCAGGTAGGTGGCGTAGAAATTGAGGATACGAAAACCTTCTTCTTCTGCACCTATGACAAGGAAGACAAGCGTAACGGCTTCATAGCTGTCAGCCTCAAGACCGGCGACAAGAAGACCGTGAAGTTGGAGATAAAGGATAACGAAGAAGAAAAATAATCCCAAAATAAAAAAACAAAAAGATGAAAAAAAGTTTGTTTGGCCTTTTGGCCCTCTGCATGCTCACGATGGTAGGTGTGCTCTTTACCGCCTGCGAGCAGCAGTCATCCAGTTATCAGTTTGGATATGACATCGACCCCGATTCGAAATGCGACGAGTCTTTAGCCATGCAGTTTATGCTATCTGAAGACGGCGCTATCGTTATCTACAACGAGATGAAGAAGACCGCCGACCAGTATTCGGATGCTGCCCGTACCTGCATCTGGAAATCCACGCGCGACAACGCTACCGCTTCTGCCAAGAAGGCATTCCAAGCCGGTATGGACGCGGTGCGCAAGGATAATGCCTCCTTCAAGGGCATCGTCATCCGGCTCTACATGCTGGATCCCGACACCAATAAGATGGTAACAGTTGAGAAAGCAACGATTTAATAACCCCAAAAGAAAAATAGATGAAAAAGTTTTTAATGAGCCTGATGGCTGTCGCTGTGATGGCATTGGCAGCAACGATGACTTCCTGCAAACAGGAAGTGGAGAGCCAGATTTTTGACCTCAGTTTCGATGGTGAAGCCGTAGAATCTGGCGACCGGATGATTTACCAGAATACCTACGAACCCATCTTCATCGAGGAAATCGACAAGGTCGCTAAGCAGGCTGCACCGGATTCCCGCACCTTCATGGTGAACACCAGCGAGGATCAGGCTAAGGCCGATGTGAAGAAAGCCTTTGATGCTGCTGCCGAGAAGGCACAGGCTAAAGCCGGCAAACCCTCTACGCTGAAGGGACTGAAGGTTATCCTGATGTACTCCAACGTGACAAAGACCAAGACTCCCGTGGAGTTCGCAACTTATACGTTCGAGTAAGAGAACTTGTTAAATTTAGGTGTGCGAGGCCGATACCTTCGCACACTTGCAAATAGTATTAACACCAATCGAGGCTTTTAGAATGCAACCTCGGTATAACACAAAAAGATTAGTGGTATGAAAAAATGTTTTCTTCGTTTTGCAGCTGTTGTGTGGCTGATGACGATGTTTGCAGGGGTGGCTACGGCCAATAATGATTTCCTGGAGCAAACGCAAAACTACAGTGTAACACCCAAAGGAAACGGTGTCTTGCATTTCAAGATTCCGATTTGGTCCTATGGTAGGGTGAATAACTACCGCTTGGGTATTCAAAGTCATGTGTGGTACTCCAGTACCTATAATGCAAAGCCCAATAACGATGTAACCCATTTTTTCTATTTCCGCAGTACGGATCGCCAGAACACCGACAACCCCGATGTGAATAGTACGGCGGATGTCGATCTGCGCGCCAACAGCGGTACCATCAAGATCACCCGCACCGCCGGCGGTGGTACCGTGCAGATCAATTCCGGCTCGGGCAATAAGTCGCTCACCCTGCCTGCCCAGAAGTCCATGGACGGCAGCTTCAAGCGTGTCGTCTATTTGGAGTTTGACTGGTACCTGCCTGAAAACCTCATTAGCCAGAAGTTCTACGTCGGTGTGGATGCACGCATCTTCAAGTACAGCGCAGATGATACCAATAATGACAACATCTACAAACGCATCTGGGTTGCTGTGCCCGACCGCATGGATGGCTCGGACCAACTCATGGCACCCGAGCTGCAGTCGCCCTACCTCTATTACATGGACGATAACGGCACTCCCATACGCGATGGCAAAGCTGCGATCCCCTACGTGGTGTACCAGACTCCTAAGTCCTATACCACCTCTATCAGTGCTACGCCCGTACAGGTAACGAACCGTGCCGGCGCCATCGTTGTATCCACGACCGATAGCATTCAGACCGGTTTTCAGGCTACCTTCACCCTGCAACCCAATGCCGATGTGACGACCACTACCACGCGTTCCACCAATCGTATCGACATACCCGCATTCCATCGTATCTATAACTTCACCGCTATAGAGCAGAAGGACGATATGGATAGCTACAACGGCCGTAATGTACTGATGTGGACGCTGCGCAGCCCGCAGGTGACCGACCTGATGAGTACGGATTATTTTGAGATTCAGCGTGCTACGAAGTCGGACTATAGCGATGCCATCACCATCGCTCTGGAACCCATGGAGAGCGGCAAAGGGAACTATTCCTTCATCGATGATACACGTAGCGCTGATGCGCAGGGTGTTGTACACGATACCACTACCACCTATCGCGAACTGAAGTGGAATGACTACCTCCTCTCATCCGAGGATGGCGATCCCCTCTGCGATATGGACCTCAAGCTGGTTGCCAAATCGCAGGTTCTGCCCGCTTCGCCTATCTATTACCGCGTCCGCAGGGCTTCGACGGCGGCCTGGGAGTGGAATCATCCTTTCGCGCAAGCCACCACCCTCAATCGCCATAGTTTCTTGGCTCCACTGGCGGCGACGCAGGCGGACTACACCAAGGATGCCGACTTTGAAAACAACCATAAGGTGCACTTCCGTGTACGGATTGACAATGCGCAGATCATGGACCAAGGTGCGGTAACCCCGCAGAACTGCGAACTCATTCCTACCTTCAAGACGACCCGCAGCATACCTGATTCGATCACCATGACCTTCCGAATCGATGAAAATACCAGCAGCCAGGTAGCTGATATCTCGATACGCATTCCTAATTCGCCCTATGGTAAACCCTTGAACCGGGGCGATAATGTACTGACTCTACCCGTCAACGGTGTTAACTACCAGATCTGGATAGTCATCAAGTCCACGACCATGAGTCACAATGGTTACGACCATGATTTTTCACTGGCCAACTTCACCTTTGATAGCGATCATGCTGCCGAACTCGACGGAGCGGTCTTTGAGACCTTTTGCAAATCGCGCGGCGTGTTTGGCGGCAGATATGATATCTTCGAGACCGGTTATCGCCTCATGCCGGGTACGGGTGCCTCGCATCGCATGAAGCAAGCCCAACAACGCTGGGCTGCCGTGCGCGACACGATTTTCCGACAGATGGTTGATAGCATGCAGCGCACCGTTAATCCTGTTGCCGGTGCCGGCCGCTGCATGTGGGATCGTGGTGCCCAACTCATCCTGATGCGCACGCTGCAGGAAACCGGTACAACGGTCGAACTGAACGTACCACAGGATAGTATCCGCCGCAACGACGACGGTTCCTGGACCGCGCATATCACCGATGTAGCCAATATGGCATGCACCAACTACAGCTATCAGGTTCGTATTGACCCGAGTGCTTCCTCCATACGCTTCCAGAGTCCCAACTCGCTGCAGCCGGTGGCTATCAATGGCCCCTCGCTCTATTTCAACGAGGCGGCTTCCATCACTTCCTTCACCGCCTCCAAGGGCGATGCCCAACGCGAGCGCAAGAGCGGCGTGATGCTGCAGTGGATTCCTTCATCCGCTGCAGTGGACGAGTATGTGCTGATGCGCATCCCCAAGGGGAGCACCAACGCAGCCGATACGCTGTATCGCGGATTGGATAACAGCTATTTTGATGTCGCAGCCGCACCCGGTAAGCACTACGAATATACTGTCGTAACACGCTACGAATGCAAGCGGCAGCGTACCGACCATTCTGCTACGGCTGAGGGCTGGCGTACACCCTATGGCGAGATAAGCGGCGCTGTGCGCCAAACCGATAACAGCGGCATGGCTGGCGTTACGGTGACACTGGCTGCCAACGGGCAGACAATTCAGACCGTGACCACCAAAGCCGATGGTGTCTTCCTCTTCGACAGCTTGACCTATGGTAATGGTACGCAATATACCGTTACACCCACCTCGCAATATGGTACTTTCAGTTTCAACAACACCTCTTCTGCCGTAGCGACCGTCACCCTGGCAGCCGACAAATGCGTGCAGCAAGGTATCGACTTTGTCAATACCAGTTCGGTACGCCTGTCGGGTCGCGTCTTGTTCCAGAAGAGTACTATTCCCGTTAGCGGTGTATGTTTTATCCTGAATGGCGATACCGTTCGCCGCGGCGGCAGTCCTTATACCAGCGGTATTGATGGTAACTTTGAGCTGACCATCCCCAAGTCCATGCCTTGCCGCCTCCGCGTAGCCAAGGCCGGTCATACTTTTGCCAACGACGGATGGCTTGTCGTAACCGGTATCGATACGACTTTCTCGCTGGTTAAGGCGCTGGACGGCGTGCGCTTCTACGACCGTACGAAGGTGCGCCTCGTTGGTCGCGTAGCCGGCGGTCTGGATCAGCAGGCATTACCACCCGCATTGGGATTTGGTAAGAATAACTTGGGCGACAACCTGCAACTGGTGCTCCAACTCGATGGCGACAACACCGCCCATATTGTTCATAACCCCGACGACTTGACGCAGGATACCTTGCATTTTACGGTGGATAGCACGCTGGCCATCTATGAACAGAAGCGTATCATCATCCGCCCGAATATCCGTACGGGTGAGTATGCGGTGGATCTCTTCCCCGTGAAATACAAAGTGGTGCAAGCCACCGCCACGGGCTACGCCACCCTGCTGGATGTACAGGCCGGTATGCCCTCGTTCGATTTGACCAACGCTCCGCTCTCGGTCTTCAACGCCGACTCGCTCGGCAGACATGCTACCTATAACGCACGCTTTGACCGTATATACCGGAACCCCATGCAGGTAGGACTGCAGCAACTGATGTACGGCATGGTGCAAGACGGCATGGGCGAAGAGAACATCGGCGTGTCCAGTATCATCAACCAGAGCCGTACTATCAAGCTTTATCGCAAGGACTCTACGGGTGCGATCAACTACCTGTTTGGGCATCCTATCTTCCAGCAGGGACGCACCTATCAATTCCGCGTAGGCGCGTACGAGGACTACTACTATAACAACAATCGTTATAACACGCGCGACCGTGTGCGCCTTAGCGGCGGTACGCTGAAGGTGTACAACGGATTCAAAGCCGGTAATAATACAGCCACAGCCCAATACCCGCTTGACGAAAAGGGCGAAGCCATGATTAGTGTCGAGGTCGATAATATCAACCTGCAGGCTACAGGTACGCAAGCCCTGAGGACGTTGGACCTTGCCGTCGAACGCGAGGGTAACACCACCGACATCAGTGCCGTGCGCGGCTTTGTAACGGGTAATAACATTGAGAGCGGCGACATTCGCGCGGTCGATGCTGACATCAAGATTCTTGATATCCTGCGCGACCCACCCGGAAGCGGTAGTAGTTGCTATCTCGAAAAAGGTGCTACCTATAAATCCAACAACACCTGGAGCATAGCCGTCAAGTTCGGTGTCAATATTGAGAGCCAAATTGGTACGGCATTCGACCAGATGGTCGGTGTCATTGCCGTTACCTCCTTTACGGGCATCAGTACTGAGGCTGGTAAAACCCATAATGTCAATCTGCCGCTGATTGGCTCGGGCAAATATTCCCGTACCGTCAGCTATACTTACACCACCTCTGAGAAAATTTCAACCAGTTCGTCGCCATCCTTTATCGGCGATCAAGGAGATGTATTTGTGGGACACATGAATGAGGTGCTCTACGGCTCCGTGCGTGCGGTACGCGTGATAGATGATAGTACCTTCCTGCTCCGCCAGCCCGCCTTCCAAGCCGGGTATATCAAGGAGGTAGCTGCGGCTCACGATTCGAACGGCAACCTCTACCACTTTGTGATTGCCAAAGAGTTGGCCTTAGGCTCACGCATGGGTACGCAGTTTGCCTATACGCAAAAACATATTGCCAATACCCTGATACCCAAACTCATAAACGAACGTAACGCCTTGCTCATCGATGCACCCGACTCCGTCACCGCCCAGAGTACGGCTAACCGCTTGGGCAAAGCCGTCTATTGGAACCAAGCCGAGAGTGATGATACCAAAGGTCTCAAGGGTAACTACAAACAAATCGTCCCGAAGAATGTACCCGACTACAGCGAGGTGGACAAGGTCGAAGCTCTCAACAACATCATCGTCAAGTGGGTATCCATCTTAGCCGCCAACGAACGGGATAAGGTAATGGCGTTCCAATCCGGCAAGAAGGTCGGTACCTTCTCGGTGAGTGGCGGTACCAGCCGCGAATATAGCGAGACCTATTCTGCCGACTGGACAGGGGGCGGTAACTTCTCGTTTGGACTCAACTTGAGTAGCATCGGATCGTTCTTCTCCGGCGGCGGTAGTGCAATCGCAACCGGTGCTACAGCGGTTTCGCCATATGCCACTGCGTTGTCTAACTTGACAAATTCGTCGCAGTTTACGAATCATGCCGCTAACCAATTTAATGACTTGAAGGTGGCCGGTAAGGCAGTTGGTGTGCAGTGGGAGACAAAATTCAAACGCGTGGCTGAGGCTTCCTTTGACGGAACCTTTAGCGGAAAGAACCAGACCATCTCGCGCAAGATGGGCTTTACCATTGCGCCCGATAACTTCGGCAATACAACGGTTAGCGTTTATCGGTCGAGTATCGATAGCATCTTTGACAAAAGCGTGATGGATCTGGTGCATTCCAAGATCCTTCCGGACCCCGATATGGATAATAAATACGGTAGTTTCGTCTTCTTCCAGGAGGGTGGTGTCAGCCACTGCCCCTACGAAGGTGAGGTGCGCACCCAGTGGTACTACCCGGGTCAGTTTGTGCTCGGTAACGCTACGGTACCTATTGAGAACCCCAAGATGACCCTCGACCGCTATTCTATCAGCAATGTACCCGCCGAGCAGGCAGCGGTATTCCGCCTGACGCTGGTCAACGACAATACCAATACCAGCGGTATGGCTGCGCGAGGACAATATCTCTCGCTCTCCGTTGAACCGCAGACCAACCCCAATGGTGCCATTATCCTCATCGACGGCGAACCCCTGACATCGGCCTCAACGCTCACGTTCTTCTGCGAACCGGGTGTGCCCATCGTCAAGACCGTGCAGGTTCGTAGAGGTATCGTGGATGACTACGAGGATCTGACCCTCCGGTTCGCATCCACTACCTGCGCTTCGATCGGCGTGCTGACCAAGCTATCCGTTCATTTTATACCCGAGTCGTCGCCCGTCAATATCGCCTATCCGCGCGATAAATGGGTCATGAACACCCTCTCGGCACGCGACTCCGTCGGTTACTACCTGCCGGTTACCATTGACGGATTCAATATCCATCACAAGAACTTCGATCATATCGAGTTCCAATACAAACTGTCCACCGAGAACAACGAGGCTTGGGTAACTGCCTGCTCGTTCTATGCCGACGATGAGCTCTACAACGCTGCCACGGGTAATAAGGCCAAGATTATCAACGGCCGCATTGAACCCTTCCGTTTCTACGGCGAGCGTGACCCCAAGGAACTCAATTACGACCTGCGTGCCGTCAGCTTCTGCCGCTACGGCTCCGGGTTTGTCACCAAGTCATCGCCCGTCATCAGCGGTACGAAGGACACCCGCCCGCCTGTACTCTTCGGCAAGGCAAGCCCTGCTAACGGCATTCTGACGCTCAAGGATAATATCTCCATGCGCTTCTCCGAACCGATTGCCGGTAACTGGCTCGATGAGGATAACAACTTCCAGATACTCGGTGTGACCAATACCACCGGCATCACGCAGACAACCTCGCTCTATTTCGACGGCGAGAACGGACATTATGCCCGCACCAAGGTCGAACGTGAATTGGCCATTACGGACCTCAGTATCGACATGCTCATCAAACCTGCCTCCAAGAATCGCGAGATGACCCTTTTCTCACACGGCGATGCCGAATACAACTTCGCGTTCAGTCTGACGGCCGACAACCGCCTGAAGCTGACGGTAACAGACGCCGGAGAGGTCAGTGAGACGCTTCTGTCTAAGAAGATGGGCGAGTTGTCATCCACCGACTTCACGCGCGTTATTATGGTGTATGACAGCCAGAACGAGACCGTTCGCTTCTACGCCGGCACGCAGGATATTACCGACAAACCCTCAACGAGGTGGATGCTTCAGAACGATGCCTCTATTTTCCGTGTCGGTGCGACGATTGATAGCACAACGCTCTTCCACGGTAACATGATGGAGACGCGTATCTGGACCAAACCGCTTACGCCCGCGGAGATCAGCAATACGCATCTCCGTCACCTCACCGGCTACGAATACGGCTTGGCTAATTACTATCCCATGAACGAGAACAAGGGCGAGGAACTCAGCGACCTGGCTACCGGTGCCACGCTCTTTGCCAAAGGACTGAGTTGGACGCGTCCCCAGGGAATATCGCTGGCTACCAATGGTGATGCCGTTCAGCTGCAGCCTACATACTTTGCGCGCAGCGAAGCCGAAGACTACACCCTGCTGTTCTGGTTCCGCAGCGATAACAGCATGCGGGATACGGTATCGCTCTTCGGTACGTCTGTCAACGATTCCACGACCCTGGAGATAGCACTCCATAACGGTGAGATACAGTTCCGAGCCGGTACCGTAGACGTCGAGACTGCAGCCGATCTTACCGATGGTAACTGGCACTACTGCGCCCTCGTCATATCCAAGACCTTCAACAACGGCTCGCTGGCTATCGACGGCAAGAAACTGTTACTCTTCCCCGCACTCGAGACCGGCGCGCTGAGCGGTACCAAGGTGTGGATGGCCAAGGGACTGAGAGGACACATCGATGAGGTCTGCCTCTTTGAGCAGCCCATGCCGTCCGAACTGGTGCGCGAGTTCTACCAGCAGTCACCCAACGGCGAGGAAATGGGACTGATCAACCTGCTCAGCTTCTCGGAGCTCAAGCGCAACGCCGCTAATGTCATGGAACTGGTCTTCTCGCCCAATAACCGACGCGTCTTCCGCGATGCCAACGGCAATGTGGTGCAGAAAGTACAACCCCTCATCGTAGGTGACCTCAGCGCACAGGCCGACAAACGCAATAGTGCTCCTATTCGCGATCGGGGTCAGCTGACACGTCTGCCCTTTACCTGGAACTACCAGCTCTCTGACCTTATGATTAATATCAAAGCGCAGCCGCGCGAGATAAACAAGCGAACCATGTACCTCACCGTGCGTGATGTAGAAGATATCAACGGTAACCGCCTGCCCTCGCCTGTTATGTGGACCGTTTATGCCGACCTCAATAGTGTCGTATGGAACGCGCGTAGTCACCAGGAGAAACTGGCTGACAACGAGCAGACGCACCGCTTCACCATGACAATCACCAATACCACCGGCATCACACGGCAGTTTACCATCGAGAACCTGCCCCGATGGCTGACCGTCTCACCCGCACAAGGTACGCTGAACGCCGAGGAACAGAAGACCATTACCTTCACCATCAAGGCTGCGGAACTCAAGATAGGTACCCATCATCACATGGTTTATCTGACCGATGACCAGGGACTGACCGAGTCGCTCTTGCTCGAGGTGATTAAGGAGACCGAACCCCCTTATACCAATGTGGACCTCAATAAGTATCCTACCAATATGTCGCTCTGCGGACGCGTCCTGCTGACATCCAATGACAAGCGACAAACGACAATCAATACCGACCCTGAGGACTATGTCTATGCCATCTACAACAACGAGTGCATCGGCGTAGCACACCCGATGGCTGACAACCAACTTAAGGCCAATGATATCTTCCTTACTATCCATGGTAACGACCATATGGAGCGTAAGACTATTCGCTTCCAGCTATGGAAAGCTTCTACGGGTAAGGTCTATAATCTCACACCCGATCGCACCATCCATTATGCACATGGTGCAGTATTGGGTTGTGGCAACGACGAACCGGTTATCCTCACCGCCGGCGGCAGCGAGATGCAAACCATCGCCCTCAAGCGAGGCTGGAATTGGATATCCACCTATCTCAAGACCAGCGAAGCCCTGCGTCAGGTTATTACCGCCGAGAACCCCTGGACCGAAGGTGATATCATCAAGAACCCGTCCGGACGCAGCTTCTGCACCTATAGCCGTGTGGAGGACGACTTCGTCGGACCGCTCAAAAAACTCGACTACCGACAGATGTACATGGTCTATACCGCTACCGACAACAGCATGCATATCTTTGGCGACAAGCTCAGCGAAGACTCTTTGCGCATCACCGTGCAAGGTGGCGGTAAATGGAATGCACTGCCTTGTCTCTTAGACCAAGTCACCATTCTCAATGAAGCCCTCAGCGACTATTACGGCCATGCCTCTGTCGGCGACCTTATCAAGGCGCACAACCGTTTTGCAGTCTTCTCGAGCGACAACCGCTGGGTGGGTGACCTCACCGCGTTGACGCCGGGCGAGGGATACCTCTTCCGCCGCATGGGCGAAGGACCTGTCACCTTCCGCTTCTTCCGTTCAGAGAATCCGGCACCCGCTCGCGCCAACACCAACGCCAACGCCGATGCCGCCACCAATATGACCATGATTGCTCGAATCGAAGCGGGTGATGCGAAGATGGAAAATACCACCCTCTACGCCTACATCGGTTCCGACCTCGTCGGTGTCGCCGAACCTTTCACCTCCCCTGAGGGGAGGCCGGGTGGGGTTCCCCTCTATTTCCTGACCATCTCCTCCGATGCCATCGGCAGCACCCTCCGCTTCGAACTCGCCGACGGCACGGTCCTCACTCCCTCTCCTTGTGGAGAGGGCCGGGGAGAGGTTCTCTCGTATGATGCCGATGCGCACTATGGTTCGCTCACCTCGCCCGTTGTACTAACGACGAACGACGAACTGCTAACGACTAAAGTATTCGAAAACGGACATATTTACATCATCCGCGGCGGCGAACGCTATGATATGACCGGCAAACGAATCGTCAATAAATCGTCCAATCATAAATAAATCGTCAAATCGTAAATCGTCAAATCGTAAATCGTCCAATCGTAAATATTATGCGTCTTTTTTCCCAACAAGAAATCAACACCGGTCGTCAGTACGCGGTGGATATGGCAAAGATGTTTGCTATCTTCTTCATGGTTATTATCCATACCTTTGAGAACGGCGAGGCCGAAATGGACTCGGGTATCGGTTATTTCTTCGATTCCATCGTCGGTGCACAGTTCGGCGCTCCGGTCTTTATGGTGTGCATGGGTATCGGACTTACCTATAGCCGCAAAAGTGACAGCAAGACCATGGCACATCGCGGACTGCTGCTCCTGCTTGCCGGTTACCTGCTCAATATAGCGCGTGCTCTGCCGATGTTTCTGCTTGTGCCGGCTACGCACGACACGTCGTACTATGCTGATGGTATCAACGCGCTGACCGATGTCGATATCCTGCAGTTTGCGGGCATGGCGTTCCTGCTTTTAGCACTCTGCCGCAGACTCAATCTCAGTTTCGTATGGCTTTGCCTGCTGGCAATCGTTATGTCGGTGGCGGGTAGCTTTATCCGTAAGATGGATTTCGGTTCCTTCTGGATTAACCTTCCCTGTAGCCTCATTATCGGTATCGATACCGAGTTGGTCAAGACCGATTTCCCCTTGCTGAACTGGTTTAGTTTTGTGGTAGCAGGCTACGGCTTCGGCCTCTTGCTGCGCCGTTGCACCGACTGCAACAAGCTCAATTGTTACATCCTGCCCGTTACGGCGCTGATATACGCAGCCTATACTGCTTACGCGTTGCCGCGCGGAATCGGTATGTTTGGCGACTGCCCGCAGGACTTCTACCATATGAACTTTCTGGATATGATCATCTGCCTTGACGCATCGCTGTTGGGTATCAGTCTTTGTCATTTTATCGCCAAAGTGATGACCGACAACCTCATGCAGTCCGTCACGCGTATCTGCAATGACTTGACCAAGATCTATGTGGCTCAGTGGATCATCATCATGTGGCTCGTTCGCGGATTCATGACCGAATACATGGGGTGGGAACTCTCCATCGGCTGGCTCTTTGTGGTGGGTCTCGGTATCCTGGTGCTCTCCATCGGCTGGGCGCGCGTTAAACCCCTCTCTAAACTGAAAATTTAATACCCGATACAATATGAAAAAGTTTCTTTTTGTAGCACTATTGCTCCTCTCACCCGTAGCCTTTAGCCTCTCGTCTCTGTTGGCTAACGACTACCTCGAAGTGTCGCGCCACTACCAAGCCTACTGTAGCGGCCGTAACACCATTCACTTCAAGATCCCGGTATGGGCCTATGGCCGATGGAATGACTACCATCTCGACACCCTCGGTACGACCATCAGTTGGCAGGTGCAGGGCGAAGACTCCGAGGTCTTTATGCATATTGGCGGTGACGCCTATGGTGACAACCGTGAGAGTAACGACCGCGGTACATCTTACGTATGGATGTTGCGCAATGCGGATGGAACCGGCACCAAGGGCGGCATGATTAATGTTACCAATGAGTACTACGGCAACGAACAGCAGATTGAGTACATCAATGCCTGGTACCGAGTCGATGTGAAGCAACAGTCTGACGATAACTGTTCGCGTGTTACCATTCTGGAGTTCGACTGGTACCCGCCTGCGGAACTCAACAACAAGAAATTCAAGGTGTCCATCCATGCCGATATCCGCAAGCGTGCCTCCACAAGCGCGGATTATTTCTTGGACTACACCTTCCCCAGCAGCTTCACCGGCGGCGACAACACCGCTGCCCCGCAACTCTATACACCTTATCTACATATGGTGAACGAGTTCGGTGTCACCGGCCGCGGTCTGGCAGCTATCCCCTTTTTCTCGCAGGCGAAGCCGATTCAGTACACCAATCCGCTCATCTCCGATACGATACAGCTCCGCGAAAATGCCGGTACCATGTTAGTACCTACCTCTGACTCGGGTTATTACGCCTTCGAAGCCTCCTTCCAGGTGTATCGCAACGAGGAAACCGGACAAACCGAGAATATTAAATCCAATGCAATCGCGATTCCAGCTTACCACCGTATTCATGACTTCCTCGTTACTGCGCAGCAGGACGAACACGCCAGTTATACCGGCGCCAATGTGCTGACCTGGAGGCTCAAGTTCCCGCAAGCCAGGGATATGATACAGAGCGACTTCTTTGAGATTCAGCGTGCCTTTAAGAGTGACTTCTCCGATGCACTGACCGTCCAGCTACTGCCCATGACGCTGGGCGACAGTATCTATCGCTTTGTTGATGAGAATCGCACGGCGTGGAATGGTACGGAGTTGCGTACCGATACCATCGCTGCTCGCTTGTCTGTCAGCGAGACGGACTTTACCGTCTATGATGACGATGAAAACCCCGTAGCGGATGTGACCATGACCCTCACAGCCAACAAACTGGTTCTGCCCTCTGCACCGGTGTACTACCGTGTTCGTCGTACCTCGGCGGCGGTATGGGATTGGGACCACGACTTCGCACGCTCCTTTGAGCTCTACAAGAGTACCTTCCTTGCGCCCCTCAAACAGACTCAAGTGGATTATACCTTGGATTCGAACTTTGTGAATAACAAAGTGGTGCACTTCTGCATCGGTATCGATAACATGCAGATTGGCCCCCGTGCCCTCTCTATCGACGAGTGCGAGTTGAGCTACAACTCCATCCGCCCGCGTTCCAACGATGGTTGTGTCAACTATATCCTCGATTACCCGAGTGTCTATTGGGATAGGAACAACATACCGCGTCGACACTACAGCGATATCTTTATCTATGTTCGTACCGCTGATGGTCAGGAGCCTTATGGCCCCCGTCCCGGTACCTTGACCACCGGTGGTACGACCAAATTCCGTGTACCGGTTGGTAGTACCGTAGAGCGCCTCATTCGCCTCAAAGAGATTGGTATCCCCATTGATCTTGACTTGCGCACAGACAGTTTGGCTACGACCTATATGGGCGATGAAGCGCAAGATAAACGTGAACAGATCACCTTCGATTATAACTCCTCATTCTTCAGTTGGTTCGGCTCTAAAACTGAATATGTAAAGGTCAAAAGTGAAATCAACAGTAAAGCCCCCGTGCCCTCGAGGGAGGTGGATAGTATCCTGACAGCGCGTAAAGAAGACTTAAAGCAGCTGTTATTCCCCAAGTTAGGCACCCTCAATGGCGGTTTTGGCCGTTGTACTTGGGATCGCACAGCGCGTCTCATCCTGCGTCGCACGATGGTAGAAACCGGTCAGGCCATTGACTTGCCGGTTCCCCAAGATAGCATCATTCGTCTTCCGGACGGTAGTTGGATGGCTCATATGACGGATGTCGCCGACGCCCCCTGCACACACTACCGCTACCAGGTTCTCATTGACCAATCGCATGCGACCCTGCGCGTAGCCGACTCTGTCTATTTGCAGCCGATTACCGTTAATGGCCCCGAACTCTATTCCGAGCAAGCGGCTGAGATCCGTTCCTTCACCGCTTCGCAGGGCGATGCCGGCGCCAATAGAAAGGATGGCGTACACCTCCAGTGGACGGTCAGCTCCATGGCAGTCGATTCCTTCGTCGTACGCCGAGTGAAGATGTATACGACGGAGTCGCCCGAGGTCATCTATCGCGGCGATGAAAACCATTTCTACGACAAGACCGCCATCCCGGGGCAGCACTACGAATACACCCTTACGTCCTCTTATACCTGTAACGGGCATACCACCGACCGCTTCCTGACCGCCGAGGGTTGGCGTACAATCTATGGTCAAATCAGCGGTACCATTCAGATGCCTGATTATGCCGGCATGGCCGGCGTGCAGGTGAGCCTTTCTGCCAATGGTCAGACGCTCAGCACCGTTACCACAGGGGCTTCCGGCGCCTTCCTCTTTGATAGCCTAACCTACAATATTGCACAAGGCACCGTTTATACTATCACGCCCACCTCGCAGTATGGTACTTTCAGTTACAATAACACCTCATCCGGTGTGGCTTCCGTATCCCTGGATGCGAACCATGCTGTCGTCGGCAATGTGAACTTCGTCAATACCAGCATCGTCCGCGTATCCGGTCGCGTGCTCTACGACCTATCCACGATTCCTGTGGCAGATGCTTGCTTCATCCTCAACGGTGATACCATCCGCCGTGGCAACACCATCTATCGCACCGGTACCGATGGTAACTTCGAGATCATCATTCCGCGTTCCATGCCCTGCCGCCTCCGCGTAGCCAAAGCCGGTCATGGCTTTGCCAACGATGGCTACCTCATCGCTACGGGTACGGATACCGTCTTCTCGCTGGTTAAGGCGCTGGATGGCGTCCGCTTCTACGACCGCACCAAGGTTCGCCTCGTCGGCCGTGTAGCCGGCGGTTTGGATCAGCAGGCTCTCAAGCACGGCTTTGGACTGGGCCGCAATAACCTGGGTGATGACCTGCAACTGGTTCTCATGCTCGAGGGCGACAACACCGCTCATATCGTTCATGACCCCGATGACCTGACACGTGACACACTCCACCGCTCGGTAGATGCTACCGATATCCTCTTCGAGCAGAAGCGTATCACGATTCGCCCCGATGTAGTCACCGGTGAATATGCCGCTGACCTCTTCCCCGTCAAGTATAAGGTTGTCCAGGCCAATGCCAATGGCTACGCAACCCTCTTCCCTACCGGAACAAGCAGCGAGACCTTCGACCTTACCAACGCTCCGCTTACCGTCATCCGTGATACGCTTACCAATGGCAACCAACAGCAGACGACGGCCTACAATGCCATCTACGACCGCATCTATCGGGCACCGGTACAGATTAAGATGACCCAACTGCTCTATGGTATGGAGAAAGCCGGCTACGGCGAGCAATACGGCGAATACACCGATATAGACGGTCATTCCTACACCATGTTGCTCTACCACGAGCAGAATGATAGTGCCGTTTATACCCTGGGGTATCCTGTCTTCCGCTACAACAGCCAGTACCAGTTCATGGTATCGGCGTACGAGGAATACTGCTATAACAATAACCGCCAGAACGGTCTTATCGATCGCGTACCCTTACGCAGTGGCTCTGTTACAATTCGCAACGGCCTGCACTCCGCTACCGAGAGTCGTTCTTACCCGCTCGATAATGAAGGACGTAATACCTCCATCCTGCTCAAGAGCGATAATATCGACATTGCCAACTCCGGCACCGCTGCGCTGCGTAGCGTCAGCGCGGCACTGGTTACCGAGGGTAATACCGTCGAGACGGACCTCTTCCGTGCTTTCGTCAGCGGTAATGTGGTGAAGAATAATACCCTTCGTACCTCGGCTGCGGATATAATCTTGCTGGATGTCATCCGCGACCCGGGTGGAATGGGCAGTAGCTCCTGGCTGGAGAAGGGTAGTACCTACAAGTTCGGCTTTAGTTCGCGTACCTATTACAACTTCGGTTTGGAAGCCGGTATTAAATGGGCAGATGGTATCACCCAAAGTGTCGGTGTAGTGGCAGCACCGGCGGGTGCCGGAACCTATGCGGGTAATGATTATGAAACTCAGCGTGGGCTCACTCTCTCGATGCCGTTTACCTGGGAAGTGGACTGGACTAACAAGTACTACTACGAATATACCACGAATACACGTATTGCCACCAGCGCCTCCTCTTCCGGAGTAGGTGCTAACGCGGATATCTATCTCGGTACCACACGCAGCGTTGTCACCGGTCTTGCTAAGTCTGTCACGGTTATCTCCGACAGCCTCTGGCAGGCACGACAGGTGGCATACAACAACGGTGCACTCAAACTCCTGGCACAGGGTACAGACTCCGCCGGAAATACGTACTACCTCGTCACCGGTGAGAAGAATGTGTTCGGTGCCACTATTGCAAACACCTTCGCTTATACCCAGAAATACATTCTTGGGTCCGTCATTCCTGCTCTCGTTCGCGAGCGGGCAAGCCTCCTGGAAATCTTCCCCGACACCTTGTCGGCTTACGAGGCTGCCGATGAACGTGGCGAACCGGTCTATTGGTATAAAGGCGAGGCTGACCAGATTATCGGAACCGACACCCTCACGACGGATGTCTATGAGATGATAACACCCCGTTTCTCCGATGAACCCTTTATGGACCGTATAGCGTCTCTTGACCGCCGCATCATCAATTGGATAGCCATCATCATCTCGAATGAGAAGGAGAAAGTGATGGCACGCACAACGGGACTTAAATATGGTACCTATTCGGTTAGCGGTGGCTCATCCTATTCCCAGTCTGATAGCTATGTGACCGGTGCCTCCTATTCCGAACTGCCGCAGGAATTCAAGGACTTGCTCATCTATAACCTGAAACAAAGCGGAACAAAGGTTCTCGAGCGTGCTACACTTGACAACCTCAAGAATATTCAGAATTTCTTCAAGAACAAAGGTAAAGAAATAGGAACCGATGTGGGTAAGATCATCAAACAAGATTTGTTGTTATATGAATGGAATAATGATACCAAGCAGACGGAGCAACATGCTCGTGACCCGAAGACACTTCGTGGAAAGAGTGGTAATATGGAGTTCGAATATGTCATCGAACCGATCTTTAATTACACCAACGATGAGTTCCGCTCCAAGGAAGGTGGCAGCAGCCGCAAGGTAGGTTATACCATCTCGCCTGACCCGCACGGAGATATTACCGTCTCCGTCTATCGGGCTAATCTGGATAGTGTCTTCCAGCTTGAATCCAAGGTTCCACGTGATCAGACCAATATGGAAAACGACACCTTGCTCTTTGGTAGTTACGTCTTCTACACCGAAGCCGGTAGTTCCTATTGCCCGCACGAGGATGAGGAACGTACACTCTTCTACAATGCCGGTACTGCCGTCATCGGTGGCGGTACGCTCTATACCGCCAAGCCCGAGTTAGCCATCAATACCCATGAGATGACCAATGTGGCTGCTGACAAACCTGCTATCTTCCGCATTACCCTGATGAATAATGCCGACCAGCAGAACACCTTCCAATCCGGCGAGTTCATGCATCTCTCGCTCGCGGGTGGCAACCCCGATGGCGCGAAGGTGTATATCGACGGTGTGCCTATCGCTGCCGGCTATCCGATTTACCTTGTAGCAGGTACCCCTGTTGTCAAGACCATGGAGGTCTATCGTGGCCAAACTGATGACTACAATGACCTGGAACTACAACTCTGCCTTGATGACTGCCCCAAGGTGTACGGCTCGCTCAAGTTCTCGGTGCACTACCTGCCGGAGTCTTCGCCCGTACAGGTGGCCTTCCCGCGTGACAAATGGGTGATGAATACCCTCTCGGCACGCGACTCCGTGGGCTACTACCTGCCTATCACCATCGATGGATTTGATATCCACCATAAGAACTTCGACCATATTGATTTCCAGTACAAGCTCTCTACCGAGAACGATGATGCCTGGGTAACACAGTGCTCCTTCTATGCCGACGAAGACCTCTACAACAGAGCTACCGGCAACAAAGCACTCATCAAGAACGGACGGATCACTCCCTTCCGTTTCTACGGCGAGCGTGACCCCAAGGAACTTAACTACGACCTGCGTGCCGTCAGCTTCTGCCGTTACGGCTCGGGATTTGTCACCAAGTCATCGCCCATCGTCAGCGGCGTGAAAGACACCCGCCCGCCCGTACTCTTCGGCAAACCCCAACCCGCTAATGGCATCCTCACGCTCGAGAACAACATCACCCTACGCTTCTCTGAGCCCATAGCCGGCAACTGGCTCGACGAGGATAACAACTTCCAACTCCGTGGCGTCACCAATACTACCGGCATCACGCAGTCCACTTCGCCTTATCTCGGCGGACAGAATCACCAGTTCCTCATGACCAATGCCGGTCGTGAGATGGCGGTCACGGACCTCACGATTGATATGTTGATTCGACCCGCTTCATCCGGCAAGACCATGACCCTCTTCGCGCACGGAGACAGCACCAACTGGTTCGAGTTCCGCCTCACAGCCGACAATCGACTGCAAGCGCTGCTCCAGGATGACGAAAAGGAACTGGTTACCGTGACCTCACGACCCATGGGCGAACTCTCGACAACCGACTTTACGCGCGTTATTATGGTCTATAACTTCGACAACGAGGATGTCCGCTTCTATGTCGGTACAATGGATATAACCGATGACGACAACAAGGATGTCAACCCCTATATCCTGCAAAACGATGTCTCGCCAATCTTGGTGGGTACCCCCATCTTCTCCGATGCCGCTACCTTCCATGGTAACGTCATGGAGGTACGTGTCTGGACCAAAGCCCTCACCCCCGATGAGATCGTTAATACGCATATGCGCCGCCTCACCGGCTATGAACACGGACTGATGGATTACTATCCTATGGATGAGGGCGAGGGCGAAGCACTCACCGACCTCGCTTCCGGTGCCACGCTCTATGGTAATGCAATGAGTTGGACCAATCCGCAGGGTATATCCGTGGCACTCAACGGCACACCGCTGCAGCTCCGACCCGAGTGCTTCACACGCTCGGCTGCCCAAGATTATACGCTCATGGGGTGGTTCCGCCTCGATAACAATGAGGAAGACCATGTCTCCCTCTTCGCAACCTACCTGGGCGACTCCCTTACCATGGAACTGGCTTACGACAACAAGCGTCTCACTTTCCGTCAGGATGATATCTATGCCGCCGCCGAAGTACGCATGGCGAGCGGTGGGTGGTACCATGTGGCTCTCGTTGTCAGCAAGGCGTACAACGTGGGTAGCCTCTATATCGATGGTAAGTTGGTTCAGACCTTCTCCGTCAGCAAACTCAGTGGTATCAATGGTACCCGGATGCTCATGGGTAAGGGACTGCGCGGTAATATCGATGATGTCTGCCTCTTCGAGCAAGCGCTGCCCGCTTCGCTCGTACGCGAGTATGTCAGCTCGACGCCTGCCGGCGATGAGATGGGTCTGATAGCTCTCTTGCCTTTCTCCGAGATGAAACGCAACGCCTCCAATATCATGGAGCTCGTCTTCTCAATCAATGACCAGCGCGTCTTCCGCGATGCCTTGGGTAATGTGGTCGAGAAGGTTGTTCCACTCCTGCTGATACCCTACGACCAAATGCCGGCGGAGGACCTCGCTGACCGCTCGAACTTTGCACCCGTTAAAGACCGCGGACAGCTGACCAACCTCAACTTCAACTGGTCGTACAACAACGAGGAACTCCTCATCAACCTCCGCATGCAAGACCGCGAAATCAACAGGCGTACCATCTACCTCACCGTACGGGATGTAGAGGATATCAATGGTAACCGCCTGCCCTCACCCGTATCCTGGACCGTCTATGCCGACCTCAATAGCCTGCGCTGGAACAAGCGCACCGTCGAGGAAAAGATTGACGATGCCTCCGAGGACTACACCTTCCGCGTCGGTATCTATAACTCCACCGGTATGACCCGCCAATATACCATTGACAAACTGCCTATCTGGCTCGAATGTACACCCAATCAGGGCACTCTCGAGGCAAAGGATGAGCAGAATATCACCTTTACCGTCAAGAAAGGACTCACACCCGGCAAACACAATGCTGTCATCTTCCTCACCGATGACAACGGACTCACCGAGTCGCTCGTCATCGATGTAGAGGTGCTCAATGTCTGCCCGTGGGGAGATATTGATACCCGCAAGTACCACCAGAATATGTCGCTGCGTGCACAGGTATTCATCGAAAACGGCGGTTCTGAGATTATCGACACCGACAAGGAGGATATCATCGGTATCTTCTGCAACGGCGAGTTACTCGGTAAGGGAAATATCAGCAGCGATGACTTCACGCGCGGGTACGTATATATTACGGTCTATGGCGATGCCGGACTGAACGGACGCATGCTTACGGCACAACTCTGGCGTCATTCGGTAGCCAAGACCTTCCTGCTTACCCCCGATGTGCAGATCCGATTCAAGGAGAGTGCTTGCCTGGGTTGCCCGCCCAATGAACCCGTACGACTCACTACATCCGACAACATGATGCAGGCTATTAACCTGGGAGCCGGCTGGAACTGGATCTCCTTCTACCTCAAACCCTACAACAACGGTGATATCAACACCTGCCTGAAGGTCGATGAGGTATTCACCGAAGGCGATGAGATCAAGACACCCGCTAACCGCAAGTTCTGTCAGTTCGACGACTCTACCTACCTCTGGATTGGTTCGCTCAAGAAGTTCGACCACCGTCATATGTACATGATGTACACCGCCAAAGAGCATACCATCTTCCTCGAGGGTATTACCCTCCAGAGCGAGGCGGATCGCTCCGTCAAACTCGTTTCGGGATGGAATGTGTTGCCTTATCTCCGTCAGGATAACGCTTCGCTCCGTGACGCACTCGGCGACTACTATCCCTATGCTACCGAAGGCGATATGATCAAGAACCACGATGAGTTCGCCGTCTTCTCCGATGCCGGTAAGTGGGAGGGTAACCTCACCTACATGCGCCCGGGCTGCGGCTACCTGCTCTATCGTAAGGCTGCTTCACCGGTTACCTTTATCTATCCCGTATCCAACGCTAACGCCAATGCCAGCGCCAACGCCTATGTCATGGCTGATGCCAATGCCAACGCTAATACCTACGCCAAAGCGGCCACGAACATGACCATGATAGCCAGAATCGATGCCGGTGATACCAAGATGGATAATGCCACCCTCTACGCCTATATCGGCTCCGAACAAGTCGGCGTAGCTACTCCCATTACAATTGAGGGAGGCGACGACGAAGGCTTATACTTCTTGACTATTAGCTCCAATGCCATCGGCAGCACCGTACGCTTCGAAACGGAGGACGGCACCATCCTGACTCCCGCTTCCGCAGGCGAGGGTCGCCGAGAGGTTTCTTACGAAGCCGATGCGCATTATGGTTCGCTTACTTCGCCCGTGGTACTAACGACGAACGACGAACTGCTAACGACTAAGATATTCGAAAACGGTCATATTATCATTATCCGCGGTGGCGAACGTTACGATACCACGGGTAAACGACTGACTGAATAACCTCCTCCCCCCCCCGCAAGGGGGAGGGGTCCCCGAGTTCTCGGTTCTGAGTTCTCGGTCGCGTTCGGTCCTCGGATCGCTATGGTCGATACCGCTACGCTAAATCGACGGGCGACCGAGACCTCCGCTCTTCCCCACCGCAACAAGTTGCGTCGGGGGCCCCGAGGTGATCGGTTCTGGGTTCTCGGTTCTCGGTGATTGGGGTGGACTACCTGTAGAGACGGCATACCTTGCCGTCTCTCGTTCATTCCACGAGCTACTGTTATCCGCTGGAATAACCAATGGATAGAGCAGGGGCTCATAAACAAGGAAAATCATGGTAATTATAGAAAAGTAGCATGAAACTTTGAAACTTTGGAACTTTGATGAAACTTTATAACTTGCTGAAATACAGCAGATTGAGTCTGAAAGTGTCAAAGTTCCAAAGTCTCACGACAA
>ONBH01000012.1 GCA_900316005.1 uncultured Bacteroidales bacterium
AGCTGATCATCCTCGTCTATCTCGCCATCTTTGTAGGTCATCTCGCCGGTTGCATCATCATAATCGATGAGTCCCTTCTCTTCCATGTAGTCATCTACTTTGTCTAAAACAAAGAGTACATCATCAGGCGTCATGCCGGCGCGATCTTCTTCAGGAATATTATTCCAGATAAATTCCACTTCGGCCCTTTCTTCGGGGGCCATAAGTGCCATTTCGGGGGTTAAATTGTCCATAAATGAGATTTTTTTTCAAATTCGCTTGCAAAGTTACAAAAAAAATTGTATCTTTGCAAATAATTTTGCAAAATAGTAACGAAACATGTCAAATTTTCTCACACGTACGCTCTCCGGAGCCGTTTATGTTGGTCTGGTAGTGGCCTCGATACTGGTACACCCTGTATTTTTCTTCGTGCTCTTTCTGCTTTTTTCCATGTATGCCGTTTGGGAATTTCATACGCTGATGCAGTCCCCGTTAATGATTCGTGTGATCTCCGTGCTGATGGGCGGACTGCTCTTTTATCTGACATGGCTAATATTCCGCGGTTATAGCGCTGAAGTTTGTGGAGGTGTATTCATGACAGAGTTGCTGTTGCTCTTCTTTACCCTTATCTCCGTGCTGTTTATACGTCCAACGCAGGAAAAGCCGGTAAATGCCGTACTGCTATGGGGAAATATCCTTGGCAGCCTAATCATGATTGCCCTACCGTTCGCGATGATGAATATATTGATGTATCATAATACCTATAAGAATGATATGGCTGCATTCCGCCTGCTGGCTCTCTTTATTACCATATGGGTGAATGACTCCGGTGCCTATTGCGTAGGCAGTCTGACTGCCAAGCGTGCGGGCGGTAATCATAAGATGTTCCCGCGCGTGAGTCCTGCCAAGAGTTGGGAAGGGCTATTTGGCGGTATAGCTTTTTCGCTGTTGGCCGGTGTTATATTCTGGAAAGTAGGCTGGTTGCCGAGCTGTTGGGCCGCATTGGTCTATACATTGGTTATCTCGGTATTCGGAACATTGGGCGATCTGATGGAAAGTCTGATGAAGCGCACGATAGGCGTGAAAGACTCCGGTCGTTTCCTGCCCGGTCACGGCGGTATTCTGGACCGGTTTGATAGTGTGCTATTGGCTGTACCTGCTGCAACTATCTTTATGTTTATTTTCCTTATCTAATTGCGAACCGACGTGTTGTTCTTCATCCGCATATTATCCCTTCTGCCGCTCCGCGTGCTCTATTTCTTGGGCGAATGGATTGTCTATCCGCTCTGCTACTATGTGGTGCGCTATCGTCGGCATATTGTCCGGAAGAACCTCATCAACGCTTTCCCCGAGAAAAATAAAGATGAAATCAAGCATTTAGAGCGTCGTTTCTACCATCATCTGATGGATGTAATAGCTGAAATCATCTATGGTTACCGTATCTCTGAGGAGGAGATGTTCGCACGTATGGTGTGCCTGAATCCCGAAGTAGTGGATGAATTGCTTGCGGAGAAAGGCAGTCTGATGATTTTGTTAGGGCATTATGGCAACTGGGAATGGATGCCACAGGTAGCCAAGTATTTCCAAACGTCCAATCTGATGCACTATAACATCTATCGCCGCCAGAAGTCCAAGGCTACCGACCGTGCCATGATGGCTCTGCGCGCCAAACGCGGCTGGCCTTGTATTGAGAAGAATAGTCTCTTACGCGAGATGATAGCCCAACGCAAAGATGGTATGCACAAGACGTATGGCATGATCTGCGACCAGAAACCCTCACCCCAGAACCAGCATTTCTGGACGACTTTCCTGCATCAGGACACCTCATTCCTCGATGGTTCGGAAGTTCTCGCCCGCAAATTCGACTATGCCACAGTCTATTGTTATATCCGCTCGCCGCGTCGCGGCTACTATGAAGTGACTATCATTCCGCTTCGCGCAGAAGACAAACCCGAAATACAGGACTTCCCCATTACCGAGCAGTTTGCTCGTCTTCTGGAAGCTAACATCCGCGAACAGCCCGAACTCTGGCTCTGGAGTCACAACCGCTGGAAATGGAAAAAAGTTGATAATTAATAATTGACAGTTGACATTTATTCTTATGAAGTGTTCTGTTGTTATATTGAATTGGAACGGCGCCACGATGCTGCGTCGCTACCTTCCTTCGGTTATTGAACATACGCAAGACTCGGATTATGAAATCGTCGTAGCCGATAATGGCAGTACAGATGAAAGCCTGCAAGTGATAGAAGAGGTTAATCGATCTGCCGCTAAGCCCATTCGCACGATTTTATTCGAAGAAAACTATGGTTTTGCTGAAGGCTACAACCGCGCTTTGCAGCAGATTGAAGCCGAATACTGTGTGCTGCTCAACTCGGATGTAGCAGTTACAGATGGCTGGTTGCGACACCTGACGGACTACCTTGACGCGCATCCTGATGTAGCTGCCGTGCAACCCAAGATTCGTGCTTGGCAACCAAAGTTCCAACCTGCAGAAGGTGCCGAACCCGTGGAGCGATTCGAGCACGCCGGAGCTGCCGGCGGGTATATGGATTACCTGGGTTATCCTTTCTGCCGCGGACGGATAATGAGTTACGTAGAGGAAGACCATGGTCAGTATGACACAACGCAACCTGTATTCTGGACCTCGGGCGCGTGCATGTGCGCGCGTACGCGAATATATAAGGAGTGTGGCGGATTGGATGCCGACTTCTTTGCGCATATGGAAGAGATAGACCTCTGCTGGCGTATGAACAGCCGCGGTTGGAAATTGGTCTGTGTGCCCGATAGCGTGGTGTATCACCTGGGCGGAGGAGCCTTGCCGTATGAGAGTCCACGCAAGCTCTTCCTCAACTTCCGCAACTCGCTCCTCATGCTCTATAAGAATCTTCCCACCAGCCGTCTATGCCCGACGCTTGTAGCACGTTGTTTCCTGGATTATGTAGCCGTCATGCAGTATTTGCTGAAAGGTCAGGGTCAAAACGCCAAAGCAGTTATTCAGGCACGTATGGCTTACCACAAGATGCGTTCTTCATACCGACAAAAACGCCAAGAGAACCTCGCGCTTGCCGTAGAAACATTCCCGTCCATCATTTATCGCCGATCCATCATCTTCGATTGGTTCATTCGTCGTCGCCGCACATACTGATTTATGGAGCCCCCGACACGGCTTTGCCGTGGTGGGGAGAGCGGAGTTGCCAATCAGACTTCACGGGGCCCCCGAAAGCTCTGAAAGAGGTTTTGGGGAGAGCGGAGGCCCGAGTCGCCTGTCGATTTAGCGTAGCGGTATCGACCATTGCGACCTCGGAGCCGATCGCGAGAGAGAGCGGCTTACGGGAGTCGGACCCGCCTCCTCAGCTTGGGAAGCTGATGCACTACCGATGTGCTAAAGCCGCATGGTTGAATTGCGACTGCAAAAGTACTACAAAATTTTGATATATGCAAATTATTGCGACAAAAAATATATTTTTTAAGCGAATATGTACAAAAATTTGCATATATCAGAAAAAAGTTGTAATTTTGTCGGCTAATTGAGTAAAAATGGCAGAGACAAAGGAAAATTGGGACATGGTCATCACGCCGAAAGACCGCTTGCTGACGCTGGATTACAAGGAAATATGGCGCTACCGCGACATGTTTTACCTATTTGTCATGCGTAACTTCCGCACGGCGTACAAGCAGACCATTCTCGGTCCACTCTGGTTCCTCATCACCCCCATCCTATCCGTTATTGTGTATGTAGCTGTCTTTGGCGGTATTGCCAATATACCGACGGACGGACTGCCTCCGGTATTGTTTTACCTATTGGGTATATCGGTTTGGGGGTATTTTGCCAGTTGCCTGAGTTCTACATCCAACTCCTTTGTATCCAATGCCGATATATTCGGCAAAGTCTATTTTCCGCGTATTATCATGCCGTTGGTTGCTGTCACAACCAATCTCCTTTCCTTTGCAATTCAATTAGGCATCTTTTTTGCGTTTTACATTTATTACGCATGTACCGGTACTGAGCTGATTATTCGTTGGCAAATTGTACTATTCCCTCTTTTGATGCTGATACTGGCTTTGATGGCAGTAGGCTTCGGCATGATTGTTTCGTCGTTTACCACCAAGTATCGTGACCTGCAGATTATGTTCAACAAGGTCATTTCGCTTTGGGTTTATATAACGCCTGTCATTTATCCCATGAGTTTTGTGGAGAACGAGAAGTTGCATCTGGCCATGTCGCTCAATCCGGTAACGCCAATCGTCGAGGCTATTCGGTATTCGCTTTTGGGGCAAGGTCAATTCTCCTGGCTCTGGCTCGGCTATAGTGTGCTGATGACTATCGTGCTGCTAATGATAGGCTTGGTACTATTCAACAAGGTTCAAAAATCATTTATGGATACGGTCTGATGGCTAAGAAGGAAGAGCAATATTGGAATACCGTTATCTCGCCGGATAGTTATCAGAAGGGTTTGGGATTGGTTGAGTTGTGGCGCAAGAAGTACCTCATCTGGCTATTTATACGTCGTGACCTGACGGTTCAGTTCAAGCAGACGATATTTGGTTTCGGCTGGTATTTCATCTCGCCGCTCTTCTCCGTGGTGATGTACATGATTGTGTTCGGACGCATAGCTAACATTCCGACGGACGACATACCACAGCCGATATTCTACCTGAGCGGAATATGCCTTTGGGAGTATTTCTCCACCTGCCTGACATCCGTCTCAAACACCTTCCAGTCCAACGCCGGGCTGTACGGGAAGGTCTATTTTCCCCGACTTGTATCGCCTGTTTCTGTCGTGCTTTCCAGCCTCTTCCGCTTCTCCTTGCAGTTAGGCACATTTATTATCGTCTATCTGATTTTTGTTGCGAAGGGTGTAGATTTACATCCGAATTGGTATCTTCTCCTGTTTCCTGTCATCATTCTAACCTTGGCAGGGACGGCTCTGGGACTGGGTCTGATTGTCACTTCGCTCACGACCAAGTACCGTGACCTGACGAATGTGTTTGGCACGCTCGTCTCGCTCTGGATGTACGCCACACCTATAGTCTATCCGCTCAGCTTCGTGACGAATCCTACCCTGCATAAGGTGATGTTGCTCAATCCGCTAACGGCTCTGATTGAGACCTTCAAATACGGCGCATACGGCGCCGGCTCGTTCAGCTGGACGTCATTGGCGTACAGTATCGGCTGCATGCTCGTGCTGGTACTCATCGGCACGGCACTCTTCAACCGCAAGCAGAAATACTTTATTGATACAATCTAATCGGCTGTCGGGCTGTTCAGAGACGGCAAGAGACATTTATAGACGGCAATGAATGCCGTCTCTACGAATCTCTATTTTTGAGAATAGGTGACTTGAATCGTTTCTGACGTTGTTGCCAACGCTCGCGTGCATATTGCTGCATGTCTGCAAACTCATCATTCTCGTCGATAATCTCCAGTCCGAAGATCGTCTCAATGACATCCTCCAGCGTCAAGATGCCAAGGAAGCAACCATACTCGTCGATAACAACGGCTATCTGCGACTTCTGTTTGAGCATTTGGTCGAATATGTCGCCGATGGTCTGTTCTTCGTTGAACATCGGAAGCGGACGTTTGATTTCGCCTAAGGTCTTGGTAAAATGGTCTTCTGCCAAGTCCTCCAAGGCATCAGAACGCAGGATATAACCCGTGATATATTCCGGCGAGTCGGCATAGACCGGTATACGCGAGAAATGGTCGTACCGATCGTCATCGTAATACTCCTTGAGCGTCATCTGTTCGGGTGCAATACTGGCTACCACGCGTGGCGTCATCACATCGTACGCTTTTACCTCGTCCAGACGCATGACGTTACGGATGATTTTATTCTCGTCTTCCTCAATCACGCCTTCCTCCTCGCCAACCGAGGCGAGTGCCACCACTTCCTCGCGGCTGACGGTTGCTTCCTCGGCTTCGGGGAAGAGATGTGCTATCCACTCCATGAGTTTGACAACGGGGAACATCAGGATGATCAGGCCGGATATCGTAGCAGCGGCAAATCCGATCAGGCGTTTCCAATGGTTGGCGCCGATGGTCTTAGGGATGATTTCCGCAAAGATAAGAATGAGCAAGGTCACGATAATCGAGACCAAACCAAACCATTGGCTGCCAAAGAGTAAGGTAGCCTGTCTGCCCACACCGGCAGCGCCGATGGTATTGGCGATGGTATTGAGCGAGAGGATAGCCGCCAGAGGCCGTTCGGTCTCGGTCTTAAAGAGCCGCATACGTGCGGCAGGCTTGTAGCCTTCCTCTTCGCGAAGGGTGAGATAACTGAGCGTTGTGGACATCAGGGTGGACTCCAATATGGAGCACAAGAACGAGACGCCTAACGCTAAAAACAGATACAGTAGTAAATATGATACCATTAAATAGTTATTTTCGTTTCACTTAAACCATTTCACGAATGGCTTTTTCACGCTCCCAGGGGAGCAGGTCTATCGGGCGTAACTCGATGGTGGTGAAGCATCCCCACTCTGCTCGTTGGCGCATGCGATAAGCGGCTCGGGCGCAGGATGTCATCATCTGACCGGTCAGGGCGGGATTGTTGATACGCATCGTAAAGTCGATTTGCTCATCAGGCGTGTCGCCCGAGAGGCCATTCCGCTCGATATGCACACCGTGGTTGGTGGTGTTAATGGCTGCCACAGAGGGCACGAGTTCTACCTCGGTATCGTCGTGCGCAAAGTAGTCGTCACGCAGGATGGCTGCCTTCACTTGTTCAAAGTCATAACCTTCCTCTATCTCGATATACACATGTCGGTTGTGTTTACCCTTGCCTGCAGGAAGGGTCATAGACAAGGCATCCTTCACGCCTGCAATGGCCTTGGCGGCTACCGTATGGCCCATCGAACGGCCCGGGCCGAAGTTGGTATAGCCCACGCCCTCGGGAACAAGAGCCGTCATGATGGCGCGGATCATGGAGTCCGACCCCGGATCCCAACCGGCGGAGATGATAGCAACGGCCTTGCCCTCGCGGCAAATGGGGGTAAGGTTTTCCGCTAAGGGGTAAATCTCGCCATGTATATCAAAGGAGTCTATGGTGCATATTCCTTTGTTCAGGAATAGTGGTGCCCACTCTTGTACCTCGCGTGTCGGGGTACAAAGCAGTACCACATCGGGTTCGGATGCGATAACGCGGTCCGCCTCATCGTGGTGGAATACACCCACAAGGGTCATATCTTGGGCTTTACGGATAGCAGCCTCTGCTGCATGGCCTATATTGCCGTACCCGAAAATTGCAATCTTTATCATTATCAATTATCAATTATTAATTATCAACTATCAATTATCAACTATCGTACGGCTTTAGCCGATCGTTCGAGGCTTTGCCGAGATAAGAATTATCAACTATCAATTATCAACTATCAATTAGTCCCTTACTGTGACGTGGAAGCAACATTGTTTGTATTCGTACTTGACGTAGATATGTCCGGCGCGTTGTTGGTTAAGCAGGACCTGTCCCAAGACGAGCTTTAGGTTGTCGTCGGTCATATAATCGTCGGTAATAGTGGTTTTTCCAAACTTGGTATAGGCCAAATCAAAGGTCGTACCGTAGTTATGGACCGAGTTTGTAACCGCGTTACCATTACCACTCTTCTGCAGTCGACGGATATCATCCTTGGTCCGTAGAACCGACGTCACGCGAAAGCGATAGTGCGGCAGGCCGTTGCGCTGCAGTATATCCGAGAATTCCTCACCAATCGCGTTCAGCCGCTTGGCGGCTATCGGAACAAGATATGGTACCGAGTGCGTCAGGTCTTCTACCACATAGTACTTGTTGGTATGTATCTTCATCAGCCGATTGGTCATGCGCGCAGCATCCGTCCGGTCTTCGGGCTGGGGGCTAAGGCCGTTTTTCTCGGCAGCCTTCATGTGTTTATTCTGCCCGTCGCGGAACTTCTCTGAGTACCGTATCGACCTGCCCTGATAACTAACCAGGCGAGCCTTATCGGGCGATTCCTCCGGCTTTGCTTCTTCTGTTTTTACGTTCTTTTTGATATGCGTAGCCGACTGTGCACCCTCTTGAGACGGCATAAAATCAGCTATCACGACTGCGGATAGGATAATAGCTATACCACCCAACACATTCTTCACCCATGGGCGCAAGTGCGTGAGAATATATGATAGTTTCAAATCCATTCGCTTTCCTATCAAAATTTCCGACAAAGGTACAAAAAAAAAATGAATCTCACAAATAATATGCACTTTTTGGCGAAAAAATTTGCATAATCGGACTTTTTTGCCTACTTTTGCACAATTTTTGTACAAGATAGTATATGAAAAAGAGAATTTGGTACATTTTATTAATCACGTGCGTGGCATGCGCGTGCGTGCGTTGCAAGACGGCTCAGAACGAACCTGCAACCGAAACAACTGCCAATACGGGTAGCGAAGACGACGACGTAGACAACCAAGATTGGACCTCCGGCATACTTATTCGTTGGGATGGTACGTCCGTTACCGTTACGGGCGAAGCCGATAGCGTGAGCGTGAGTGAAAACCAGGGCTACGTGACTGTTATCTCCGAGGCCCGAGAGGTGTTCTATAAGCTGACCGGTCAGGGTACTGGGCAATTCAGCATCTATAGCGACCATAAGTTTAAGTTAGAGTTAGAAGACCTAACCCTCACATGCTCTGACGGACCGGCTATCAATAACCAGGGCAAAAAGACCTGTTACGTCGTTCTTACGGGCGAGAACTCGCTCACCGACGCCGGCCAATACGCCACTTCATCCGAGGATCGCAAGGCGGCATTTTTTAGCGAAGGACAGTTGAGTTTCTCCGGCAGCGGCATTCTCACTATTACAGGCAACTACAAACATGCACTCGCATCCGATGACTACATCCGCTTCACAGAGGGTTTTGGCGGCATAAACCTTACGTCCAAAGTAAGCGATGGTATGCATGCCAATGACGGTATCATCATCAACGATGGTACTATCAGCATTACGGCAAATGCTGAAGGAATACAATGTGACTCTTCGTCCGTAGTCATCACGGGCGGTACCATTACTATCACGAGCAAGGAGAAAGGCATCAAATCCGAGGGCGACATCCTCATCTCCGGCGGCACGACAACAGTTGTGGCTACGGGTTCGTCTATGCCGGAAGGTATCGAGTCCAAAGGTCTGATCAATATCACGGGTGGTACCATCTATGCGCAATCCAACGACGATGCCATCAATTCAGCCGGCGAACTAACTATCTCCGGTGGAATAGTCATGGCTTACTCCACCAACAACGATGGTATAGATGCCAACGGCAACTGCACCATCAAGGGCGGCACAGTCTATGCTATCGGCGCCCGTTCGCCCGAGTTGGGTATCGACGCCAATACCGAAGGAGGTTACAAACTATACGTACAGGGTGGAAACCTCGTCGCCATTGGCGGACTGGAGCGTAATGCCAGCCTCACGCAGAATTGCTATTCCGCTTCTTCGCTTTCCAAGAATGTTTGGTATGCCCTTTATAGCAACGACGAACCGGTCTTTGTTTTCAAGACGCCAAGCAGTTTATCTGCCTCGACCTGCGTGGTATCGACCGGTGGTACCACTACGCTCAAATCGGCTGTTTCGACATCGGGCGGAACAGCTATTCTGAACGACTATGCGTTGACCGGAGCAAGTGTTAGCGGCGGAACCAACGTATCCCTCTCGGCCTATTCCGGCCAAGGCGGAGGTCCCGGTGGCGGAGGTGGTGGACGTCCCGGAGGTGGTGGCGGTTGGTAACAATCACAGCGCCTGAATAAGCGCGACGGTCATCATACCGCAGCAGATGAGTTTGATAATCGTGCCAAAAAAGATTCCGACAAAACTACCCCAGCCTGCTTTGAGCGCTTTGGAAAACTCCTGACCACTCATTAGTTCACCAATGATAGCACCAACCAGCGGACCAAGTATCACACCTGCTGCGCCAAAGAACAGGCCAATAAACACGCCTATCGTACTGCCCCAAACGCCCCAACGCGTACCTCCGTATCGTTTGGTACCCCAGGCAGGAATCACATAATCCAATACGGAAACGACTATCGTCACAATGCCCCAGATCAGGAGTGTCTGCCACGTAAAATCAACACGTTCCGTCGCTTGAGCTATCCACATACCGGCATATGCTATCGGGGTGCCCGGCAAACCCGGTACGATGCAGCCGATGATACCGATAAGCATAAACAGGAATGCTATGATCAATAAAAATATATCCATCGCTTTTACTTTTTTTAGTATTCGTGTGCAAAATTACGAAAAAATATTGAACCGCGCAAATAAATAATCATTTTTTAATGAAATACCCAGCGAAATGTCCACATTAACCAATATAACCACTTCTGAGCAGGCGGAGCTGGCTCTGGAGTTTGCCGAGTCCATTCATGCAGGTTTTCCTTCGCCCGCCGCTGACCATGCCGGCGAGCGCATCAATCTGGCGCATGAGCTGACGCCCCATCCGGAAACGACGTTCTACGCCCATGTCGAGGGTGATTCCATGCGTGATGCAGGCATTCTGGATGGCGACATCGTGGTCGTGGATCGCAGTCTTGACCCTAAGAGCGGAGATTTCATCGTCGCGTATATTGATGGCGAATATACCCTGAAGGAGTTCAAGATGGATGAGTCCGGCGCGTGTGCATGGCTCATACCGCACAATAGTGATTTTCAACCCATTCGCGTGGATGTGAACAATGACTTTACCGTTTGGGGGGTTGTTACCTATGCCATCCACCGTGTCCGTTAATGTTCGCCCTTGCTGATTGCAATAATTTCTTCGTCTCGTGCGAGCGTGTTTTCCGACCTGATTTGGAAGGCCGGCCGGTCGTTGTGCTTTCGGGTAACGATGGCTGTGTCGTCTCGCGTAGTAACGAAGCCAAAGCTCTCGGCATCCCCATGGGCGCACCGCTCTACCAAATCAAAGCCCTTGTGGAGCAAGAGGGCGTCGTCTGTTTCTCATCGAATTTCTCCCTCTATGGCGACCTCTCCGACCGCGTGATGTTCATTCTCCGCAAGCATACCTCGCGCTTTGAGCAGTACTCCATCGATGAGAGTTTTTTCAATATCGACCATGTACCGGCCGAGGAGCAGAAAGCCTATTGCGAAAAACTGGTTCGCGACATCCGCAAAGGCGTAGGCATACCCATCTCCATCGGCATCGCTTCTTCGAAGACGCTGGCGAAAGTGGCATCCAAGTACGCCAAGAAATATCCCGGCTACCACGGGGTGTGCGAGATCCGTACCGAGCAACAACGTATCAAGGCGCTCTCCGGGTTCGAGATTGGCGACGTTTGGGGCATTGGGCGCAAGGCAAAAGCCAAACTGCAGGCCGCACGTATCTCTACCGCGCTTCAGTTCGCCGAGAAGTCTTCTCTCTTTGCCCAAAACATGCTCCATAAGCCCGGACTACTCACCTGGCAGGAACTGAATGGTCAGGATGTGATAGACATTACGGAGTTGCCCTTGAAGCAGTCGATAACTACATCCCGCACATTCGCTACGGCCATTACCGAACAATCGCTTTTGGAGGAACAGATTGCCAATTTCTGCGCGCATTGTGCCCGCCAATTGCGCACGCAGAAATCGGTCGCGCAGCAACTGTTGGTCTATGTGCACACATCGCCATTCAGAACCGATATTGAGCAACACTACCTCTCCGAACTGGTAACGCTCCCCATCGCTACGGCTAATAATCAGGAGCTCATCAACTATGCTTTGGCAGCCTTCCGGCGTTCGTATCGCCCGGGTGTGCTCTACAAGAAAGCCGGTGTTGTTTTGCTCAAGATCATCCCTGAGGCAGCTGTCGTGCCTGATTTGTTCGACACTCATGACCGAGCCAAAGAGAATCGCCTGCAGCGTGTACTCGACCGGATAGAGGACCGTCAGGGCAAACGCGCCATCATCTACGGTTCGCAACTGGCATCCGACAAGACGGTCTATAAAAACGAGCATAAGTCCCCACTCTATACAACCGACATCAGGGATATCATCACGCTAAAAGTTTAGGCATCATTAAGCGCAGCGTATCAATTCATCATTAAGCGCAGCGTATCAATTCACATTAATTTTGCATTTTATTGCTAAAATACTTGTGTATTCCAAATATTTTTTGTACTTTTGTAGCGTCTTTTAGGATACATAGACTAATAACCAACAAAAATATGACTCAGATATTCCAACTCCCCGGGCGGATATGCTCCACCCAAATGATTCAAACCATAGCCGCAGAAGCTACGGGCAAGTACGTATTCCTCTATCTAAAACCCGATATACGTTGGGTTCATTATGCCCAAGAACGTATGCTGCAAATAGCCGATGACACCCGCGCCGTAATGCTCTATAGCGACCATTTTGACCCGCGCCCCACCCCTCTGATTGACTATCAGGAAGGTGCCCTGCGCGATGATTTCGACTTTGGTAGCGTCATACTACTGCGTACAGACGCACTCCAGGATGTAGCACGCGAGATGGGTGAGACCTATGAGTTTGCCGGCTTCTACGACTTGCGTCTGCGCCTAAGCCGCAAGGGCAAGATACTGCATATCAACGAGTTCCTCTACTACGACGAGGAGACGGACCTCCGTCAGTCGGGCGAGAAATTGTTTGACTACGTTGACCCGAAGAACCGTGCTGTACAGGTAGAGATGGAGGCATGCGTAACCCGCCATCTGGAGGCTATCGGCGCACGCATTCATCGGGAGGACTACCTACCCTTGCCCGCTCCGGAAAAGGATGCCTACCCCGTGACGGCCAGCGTCATCATACCCTGCAAGAACCGCGTACGAACCATTGGCGACGCCATCCGTTCCGCCCTGCGGCAAGAGGTACGAGCGCCCTATTCGTACAACGTCATCGTGGTGGACGATAACTCGACAGACGGAACCGTGGAGGAAATTGAGAAGTTAAAGTTGACAAGTGACAGGCTAATCTATATTGCGCAAGACAAGACCTGGCACGCTATTGGTGGCAACTGGAATGCGGCGCTACACCACCCCCTCTGCGGCAAATATGCCATCCAGTTGGATTCCGACGATATGTATTCGGATGTGACGACGGTGCAGAAGTTTATCGATGCCTTCGAGGGTGATGGTCAACGACCGACGACCGACGACAAACGACCTCTATACGCCATGGTCATCGGCTCGTATCAGATAACCGATATTGACGGTAACATCCTGCCTCCGGGCAAGATAGACCATAGCGAATGGACCGACGAGAACGGCATGAACAACGCCCTGCGTATCAATGGTCTGGGTGCTCCGCGGGCATTCTACGTGCCGCTACTGCGTACCATGAACTTCCCCACCACCAAATACGGCGAGGACTATGCCGTCGGGCTGCGTATCTGCCGCAATTACCCCATCGGACGTATCTGGGATGTGGTCTATAACTGCCGTCGCTGGGAGGACAACTCCGATGCCAACTGCGATACCGAGACCATGAACCGCAACAACCTCTACAAAGACCGTATCCGGACCTGGGAATTGGCCGCAAGGCGGCAGTTGACAATTGACAATTGATAGTTGATAGTTGATAATTGATAATTGATAGTTGATAGTTAATAATTGATATGAAGATACGCGTAGGCATATTGACCGCCCCGAAGATACAATACGAGCGGCGGGAAAAGACCTTCCTGCTGAAGGACGTACGAATCGGTATCGGCTTCCATTGGGATCGCAAAGAAGACCAAGAGTTCGAAGGCGAACTGGAAATCCAACGGAATGCCGATGGTACCGAGACCGCCATCAACACCCTCGATATCGAGCAATACTTGACCTCCGTCATCTCCTCTGAGATGGCTACTACTGCTCCGTTGGAACTGCTGAAAGCCCATGCCGTCATCAGCCGTTCGTGGGCCCTACGCGCCATCGGACATACCGACCATGTTGGTTTTGATGTATGTGCAGATGACCATTGTCAGCGATACGAAGGACTTTACCGCAGGAACGAACGTGCCATTCGCGCCGTAGAAGAAACGCGCGGACAAATCCTCGAGTACAGAGAACCCGGAACCGAGAATCGGCAAATATGCGACTGCCGATACCATAAGTGTTGCGGCGGACGGACGGAGAATTTTGCCACCTGTTGGGAGGATATCGACGTGCCGTATCTGCGTTCGGTTGAGTGTCCCTACTGCGGCGAAGCTGTACATCATACATCGCTCCTTCGTACATCACTTAATGACTACGACCAGGAGACGCATGACTACCACGATTGGACCGTTCGCTACACGACGGCGGAGCTGAGCGATATCGTTCGCCGGAAGGCGGGCAAGGACTTTGGCGAGATACACGACCTCATACCGCTGGCCCGCGGAGCGTCAGGACGTATCTCTCGCTTGCGCGTGGTCGGTAGCCATCTGACCGAAGAGGTGGGCAAGGAATTGGCGATTCGCAAACTGCTATCCGAGTCGTGCCTCTATTCGTCGTGGATGGATATAGAAAAGACCCCCGAAGGCTTTACCTTCAGGGGTCACGGTTGGGGTCATGGTGTCGGCCTATGCCAAATAGGTGCTGCCGTCATGGCGGAAAAGGGCTTTACCTACGACCAGATTCTGGCTCACTACTACCCCGGAACTTCGTTAATTGACAATTGATAATTGACAATTGACATTTATTTCCGAGAACCCGGAACCCAGAACCGATAACCGCTTAATTGCGGAAGTGCAACTCGTTGTCGCGCAACTCTACGATGACGGGTTTGTCTTTATTGACCTTACCGGCTATGATGGAGCGCGATAGTTCGTTGAGTACCAAGCGTTGCAGGGCACGCTTGACGGGTCGGGCACCAAACTGCGGGTCGTAGCCTTCGCGGGCGATATAATCGATAGCGTCATTGGTAACGCGCAGGTCTATGCCGTTGTCGGCAAGCATCTTATGGATGCGGGCAACCTGTAGCGAAACAACCTCGCGGATGTTATCCTCCGTCAGTTCGGAGAAGTGAATGATATCGTCCACACGATTGAGGAACTCAGGCCGTACGGAGGCACGGAGTTGCTCCTCGGTCAGGTTGGAGGTGAGGATGATAAGCGTGTTCTTGAAGTTGACAACCCTACCCTTGTTATCGGTCAGTCGTCCATCATCAAGCAGCTGCAGCAGCACGTTGAATACATCGGGGTGCGCTTTCTCCATCTCGTCGAATAGGATGACACTATAGGGTTTGCGTCGAATAGCCTCGGTCAGTTGTCCACCCTCGTCGTAGCCCACATATCCAGGAGGCGCTCCGATGAGTCGTGTAGCCGAGAACTTCTCTTGGTACTCCGACATATCAATACGCGTCAGCATGTTCTCGTCGTCAAAGAGATAGTCTGCCAGAGCTTTGGCCAGTTCGGTCTTACCGACACCGGTGGTACCGAGGAAGATGAAACTGCCGATGGGTCGTTTGGGGTCTTGCAGACCGGCACGGCTGCGCCGGATGGCATCGCTAACGGCCTCGATGGCTTGGTCCTGACCGATGACGCGCTTGTGCAGTTCTTCCTCCAGGTGCAGCAGTTTGTCGCGTTCAGACTGCATCATCTTCGATACGGGTATCCCTGTCCAGCGGGCTACAATCTCGGCTATATCGTCTTCGTCCACTTCCTCTTTGATGAGGCTCTCGCCCGAGAGTTGGTGCAGGGCATCCTGTGCGGCTTTGATATTGGCTTCCGACTGCTGTATCTTGCCGTAGCGCAGTTCGGCTACCTTGCCGTAGTTACCCTCGCGTTCCGCCACCTCGGCTTCGTGTTTCATCTGCTCGATATGGGCTTTCTCGTTCTGGATAGTAGCTACGTAGCCTTTCTCCTTCTCCCACTGGTCGTTCAGGGTCTTGCGCTTCTGTCCGAGTTCGGTCAGCTGTGTCTTGATAGCCTCTAATTTGACCTCATTCTTCTCGCGTTTGAGGGCCTCACGCTCGATTTCAAGCTGCTTGATCTGGCGGTCCAGGTTATCCAGTTCTTCAGGCTTACTGTCCACCTCCAGCCGCAGTTTGGCAGCCGCCTCATCTACCAGATCGATAGCCTTATCGGGCAGGAAACGGTCGGTAATATAACGTGCCGAGAGCGATACGGCGGCTATGAGGGCATCATCCTTGATACGTACACGATGGTGCGTCTCGTAGCGTTCCTTCAAGCCACGCAGGATGGATAGCGAAGCAGCCTCGTCGGGTTCATCGACCATGACTTTCTGGAATCGACGCTCCAGGGCCTTATCCGTTTCAAAGTACTTCTGGTACTCATCCAGGGTGGTAGCACCTATGGCACGCAACTCGCCACGCGCCAAGGCAGGCTTCAGGATATTGGCGGCATCCATGGCACCGGAACTCTTGCCGGCTCCGACCAGGGTGTGTATCTCATCGATAAAGAGGATGATCTCACCGGCGGCTTGTACCACCTCGTTGACCACACCTTTCAGTCGTTCCTCAAACTCGCCTTGGTACTTGGCACCCGCAATCAGGGCACCCATATCCAGGGAATAGATCTGTTTCTTCTTCAGGTTCTCGGGCACGTCACCACGTACGATACGCAGGGCGAGGCCTTCGGCTATAGCGGTCTTACCCACACCGGGTTCGCCGATAAGGATAGGATTATTCTTGGTTCGACGGCTCAGGATTTGCAAGACGCGCCTTATCTCGTCGTCACGACCGATAACTGGGTCGGACTTGCCGGACCGTGCACGTTCGCACAAGTTAATGGCAAATTTCTGTAAGTTTTCGTTCTGTTGATTCATAGTACATTCTGTTTATAGGTTCTACAATACGTCTGCGGAGTGTTCCGCTTTTGCCTATAATACGACAAAAGCCGTACCAAAGGCACGACTTCTGTATTTCTCTGCCATTTTGGCAGTCCTATTGGCAGAAATCCCCCCGTTCCCCTTTCAAAGGGGGTGACGAGTGCTTTCGGTTATCTGCATTATAGAGCCCAAAGCAGAAGACCGCCGATGATGACGATGCCGGATACAAAGAGGTCTATCAGGCAGAAGCCCATGATATCCTTGGCGGATAGTTTGGCTATCGCCAATGCCGGCAACGCCCAGAAGGGCTGGATAAGATTGGTCCAAGCATCACCCCATGCGATTGCTATACCCGTCAGTCCGGGGTCCACGTTGAGGGCTTCGCCTGCCGAGAACATAATGGGAGCCTGAATCGCCCAGTGGCCGCCTCCCGAAGGCACGAACATATTCAAAATAGCCGCGCAAAGGAAGGTCAGCAGGGGATAGGTCACGTGATTGGAGGCTGCGATACAGGCATCTGCCGTTATTGTACCCAGGCACAGACCGCTCGCGCCTACACCCGTGATGATACCCATGATACCCGCGTAGAAGGGGAACTGCAGGATGATACCCGCCGCCCCCTTGGCGGCTACAGAGAAGGCACGCACGTACGCGATGGGGGTGCTATGCAGCAAGAGACCGATAAAGAGGAAGAGCATGATGACAGCCCCAAGATCAAATACACCATGACGTACAAACAGCCGGATGACGAGGTACGAAAGCCCCAATAGCGACACTAATAGCGCCAGCAGGCGCGAGTGCTCCAGGCGTTGAGCAGGTGTGATATCCTCCTTTGCGGGTTTCGCAGGTTCTGTCTCTTCATCCCGTAGAAGTGCAGGGTCCAGCACAAAGGCATCTTTCTTGGGGTGCATCAGGGTGTTGACCACCGTGATAGCCACGATAACTAACAGCACCATCACGAGGTTATACGGGTGCAGAATAGTATCCGTAACGGGCACAGGATTGACCAACACGCCATTGGTAGCCTTGATGAGTGCCTCGCCCGGTGTAGCCATCGTCAGGGGTATCGAACCCGACAAACCGGCATGCCACACCACAAAACCCGAATACGCCGAGGCTATCAACAGGCGATAGTCCACACCCTGCACGCGGCGCGCCAACTCCTTGGCAAACACCACGCCCACGATGAGGCCGAATCCCCAGTTGAGCCAGCATGCTATAGCCGATAGCAAAGTGACCATAGCGATAGCCGCCGCAGGTGTCTTAGGTACCGAAGCGATCGCACGAATGCCCTTTTTGACCAAGGGCGCAGAGGCGAGCGTGGCGCCGCAGACTAACACAAGTGACATCTGCATGGCAAAAGCCAGTAGATTCCACACGCCCGAGCCCCAATGCTCGATTACTTCGATGGGCGTCTGACGGCATACGGGCATAGCGATAAGGGCTGCCGCAAAGGTCAGCAGTATGGCAAACACAAACGGCTCAGGCAGCCATCGCTGCATAAAACGCACACAAGTATTGACGATTTTTTGCATGATTAACTATCAACTGTCAACTATTCCAAGCAAGCGTCGAGTGCCTGCGTAATGGCAGCTTGGTCCATATCCTGGCCGATGAAGACCAGCTTCTGCATCCGGTCACCATATTCGGGGTCCCAGTCGCGGCGCAGAATCGGGTCGTGCTGCATCATACGTTCCAGTTCGTCCTTGGGCATGGTGGCATAGAACTCGCCACATTGCTTGATGCCAAGTTGGCGTCCTGCCTGCTCAAAGAGATAGCACATATCGTACTCGTCAGAGAAATAGCACATACCCTTACAACGGATGACGGACTTAGGCCAACGGCGGGCTACAAAGTCATCAAACAGCCCTAAGTTGAAGGGGCGACGACGATAATAGACAAAGGTGGAGATACCATACTCGTAGGCTTCACCTTCTTCCTCGTTCTCCATATCGCCCTCCACGCCCTCGAGCCAGGCAGCCGAACCCGCCACCTCGTCGAAATTGAACAAGTGCGTGTTCACCAGTTGCTCTACAGGCACATCGCAGTAGTCGCATGGGATAATCTCGGCATGGGGTTGAATAGCGCGAATAATGGTAATGATACGTCGCAACTCATCCTTCGTAACCTCCGAAGCCTTATTAAGCAACACCAGATTGCAGAATTCAATCTGCTGAATCACGAGCGAAGCAAGGTCTTCATCATTATTTACGATTTGACCATTTACAATTTGTTCATTTAATTGGTCGGCAAACTCGTCACGCAGCCGTAGGGCGTCGCAAACCGAGACGACGCAGTCCAGCTTGGGTTGCGGGTCTTCGGTAAAAGGCACGAGTCTGGAATACGAGCAGATGGTCTGCGCGATAGGTGCCGGCTCGCAGATACCCGATGCCTCTATGACTATATAATCATACGCGCGCGCGGCTGCGAGGTCGTGCAACTGCTGCACCAGGTCCATCTTGAGCGTACAGCAGATACAGCCGTTGGTAAGCGACAAGAGGTTGTCGTCCTGCTGGCTGACTACCCCGCCCCGCTGGATGAGGTCTGCGTCGATATTCACTTCGCCGATATCATTCACGATAACGGCAAAACGAATACCCGCCGTGTTGGCGAGTATTCGATTGAGTAAGGTGGTCTTGCCGCTTCCCAGATATCCGGTCAGCAGCAGTACAGGTATTGTATTAGCGTCCTGCATAGTTGGCATAAATAGAATAATATTGATTGATAATTTCCTCCTGATGGTAGCGTTCGCAGGTCTGTAGGACGTAGCCGAAGATACCTAACTGTTGATTCAGAGTATTCTGTACACTACGCTTGCGTTCCTTCGAGAGCGAATCGCCCCATGCCAGGTACTCGACACACTTATCAGCCACGATCTGCATCATGCGCACACCCTTGGCGATATCCTCTTCGGTACCGAGGGCGAAATACATCTGTGCCATCGAAGCAGCGGTATAGTCGTAGGGCACGTTGCAGGCGGGCAGCACCTCTTCGGCCTTATCCAGCACCTCGCGGCAACGTTCACGCTCGCCTTTCTGCAGCAATTCCTCCGCCAGGTACATGAACATCATACGATGGGTGCGGCACATACGCATCAGGTTCTCGTCGATATAGATGCCGGGGATGTTCATATTGCCGTAGGCGAACTTATGCATCATATTCTCGTACATAAGGTCAGTATTGTAGCGTTCGCGTCCGTCGCGGCTGCGCGTCGGGGTGATGCGGTAGGCCAGACCCGTGCATTCGAAGTACGGACGAAGACCCAAGTAATAATCATCACCCACGGTACAAGCGAAGTAGATGGGGCGTTTCCAACCGTCCTTGGCGATATTGGAGAGCATCTCCAGAATCATCATCTCCGAGCGCGTAAAGCGACGGGCGGACTTCACGTTGATATGTTCACCATTGAGACCCTCTACATAGAGTTGGTCAGACGGGATGTAGTTCTCGCCATCTTTCTTGGTACGCGGATCGTCGGAGCGCAGGAACTCGAATGCCTTGCCGACCTCCAGAGGCTGTCCCAGACGGTTATCTACCCATACCACCTCGTTAGTGCCGGGCATGAAGTCTTTATATTCCCACGAGATAGGTAGTGCTGACGACTCATAGTACGGACGCTTCATCTGCGAGATATACCAGTCGGTCTGCAGGTACGACAGGTTGCACACGCGCAGGTCGCTACCCACGCCCTCGACCTCCTGATTATACCACAAGGGGAAGGTGTCGTTATCGCCGTTGGAGAAGATGATACCGTCCTTTTCGCACGACTTCAGGTAGTTGGCACCAAAGTCGCGGCAGGAATAGCGGAGCGAACGGTCATGGTCATCCCAGTTCTGCGAAGCCATCTGAGCCGGTACCAAGAGGCAGATGACCGTCACGCAAGCGGCTATTACCGTCCGTAGGGTCTCGCTCTTGACTTGCTTCAGATTCGTCAGCGTGTCCACCAACGCCAGCACGGCAAAACCAATCCAGATACAGAACGCATAGAACGAACCGGCATAGGCGTAGTCACGTTCACGCGGCTGGTAAGGCGTCTGGTTGAGGTATATCACGATGGAAAGACCCGTCAGGAAGAACAGCAGGAAGGTGATCGAGAACGAACGCCAACCCTCGTTTATCACAACGGCTTTCATACCCTCGCCTACCTGACGACGTTTGCTCACCTGCCATACGATACCGATGATACCCAATAGCAAGGGCAGCATGTAATACACGTTATGGCCTTTGTTCTCGCGCAACTCCGTAGGCAGTTTCGACTGGTCACCCAGGCGCGCATTATCAATAAAGGGAAGACCACTCAGCCAGTTACCCTTCGATATATCGCCATAACTCTGCAGGTCATTCTGACGGCCGGCAAAGTTCCACATGAAGTAACGCCAATACATGAAGTTAACCTGGTAGCGGAAGAAGAAACGCAGGTTCTCGGCAAAGGTCGGGCAGTATTCGGTCTTCTGCTGACCGCAATACTCGTACTTCACGCGGCGTCCTTTGACATCCGCCCAGTCCTTGTAGGCCTGCACGTGCGAGCCTTGCGAGGAATACATGCGCGGGAAGAACATGCAGAACTCCTTCATGAACTTATACGAGGTCTTGTGACCCGTTACCACGTAGCGGTCTTTCTCGCCGGGGTCGTTCTTCGGAGCGGGCGCATATTGCGCGTGACCCACATTCTCCACGGGCGTGCATACACCACGCTTGCGGTCCACCTCTAATTCTACAGGCGCATTATAAGTCTGGCCATAAAATAGCGGACGATCGCCATACTGCTCGCGGTTGAGGTAATAGGTCAGCGAGAACACGTTATCCGGCGAGTTCTGATCCATAGGTGTATCGGCACACGAACGAATCACGATAGCCGCATAACTGCTGTAACCAATCAGAATAACCGTTACCATCCACAGACCCGTGTTCACCCAACGCCATACGGGTTTCTCCTCAAGGCGCTTATACGACTGCCACAGGCCTAAGGCCAAAGCTGCTATTGTCAGCACAATCAGGATATACAGACCTGTGTTGAAGGGGCAACCTAAGGTATTGGTAAAGAACAACTCAAACCAGCCGGCTACCGTCGGCACACCCGGAATGATGCCATAGAGCACCACCAACAGGATGAGGCACGAGATGAGGAAAGCGCTAATGAAGCCCTTCCACGAGAAGTCGTAGCGACGGAAATAATATACCAGTACGATGGCCGGTATGGTCAGCAGGTTCAAGAGGTGGACACCAATACTGAGGCCCATCAGGTACATGATGGCTATCAGCCAGCGGTCGCTACCTTCATCGTCGGCATGCTCGTCCCATTTCAGAATAAGCCAGAATACCAACGCCGTGAAGAGCGACGACGAGGCATATACCTCGCCCTCTACGGCCGAGAACCAGAAGGTGTCGCTAAACGTGTACGCCAACGCACCTACTGCACCGGCGCCTAACAGGGCAATACCCTTCGCCAAGGTATCCGGCTGCATCAACTTACGCCCAAGGGCGGTAATGGTCCAGAACAGGAACAGAATTGTAAACGCCGAAGCCAAAGCCGATAACGCATTCACGCACATCGCCACATGCGACACATCGGACGCAAAGAGCGAGAAGAAATGGCCCATCAGCATGAAGAAAGGTGCTCCGGGCGGGTGACCAACGTCCAATTTGTAGGCACTGGAGATAAACTCTCCGCAGTCCCAAAACGAGGCCGTAGGCTCGATGGTGAGAAGATACGTCGCAGCTGCGATAGCGAATACTACCCATCCGCATACGACGTTCCAGAGTTTGTAGTTTTGCATTTTATTGTTATTTATTTATATTTTACCCAAATTAGCCTGCAAAGGTACTACTTTTTTTGCATATATGCAAATAAAAAAATAAAAATCGCCTCATGGAAGCGATTTTTTGGTCAAAAACGATAGGTTCAACAGCCTACTTACGGGCAGATACTCAATCCAGCAGGATGAACGCAGCCCAGTATTCGGGCGTTTCGAATTGGGTTCGGACGGCTTGAATGGCCTGGCGGAACGCCTCGTGCTTGGGTTTACCCTCGAGGATAAGATGCCGATAGAACGTCGTCATCAACAGTTGCGTTGCCCTATCGTCCACTTTCCATAGCGACATCACCAGGGTCTGCACACCCGCCATCTTAAAGCCACGTTGCAGGCCAAAGACTCCTTCGCCCGATACTGCTCCCAGACCCGTCTCGCAGGCAGATAGCAGCACCATATCCGTTTGACGCAAGTCCAATAGCGCTATATCCCATGCCGTTAGCGACTTGCCACCCGCCATAATGAGGCCGCTCTTTTGCAATAGATAGCGGTTCTTAGCCTCCGGTAGATAGAAACCGTGCGTGGCGATATGCAGGATATTCGGCGCTTGTCCGGATAGGGACTTCAGGGCGTCCTGCGATGCCTCACTACCGGTAATCAGACGTGTTTGGCAGCCTGCTCCGTTTAGTTGCTGAGCTATCGTCTGCACCTCCTGAAGCGAAGCATACAAAGCGGGAATCTTATCCGCCGGCGAATAGTCTATACCGCCAAACAGAACGGCAGAAGCGGGCTTCAGGGCCTTGCTCGGTTGCGTCATGACGCGCGTGGAAGAGAGGCGCTGCAGGGTATAGACATCATTCATGGCATGCGCGGCATCGTACGGAAGGTACTCGATGGCGAGTTGGTGCAGATAACCGCAGGGTGCAAAGGAGAAAGTCTGCCCCTGACGCATATAGGGGTACAGCTTCGCCCACACCAGTTTGGCAAGTTTAACACCCTGATAATCTGCATCATAGAGCATAGCCGGCGGCAGCATCTTGCCCGCCTCATTCGTAAGAACGGCCTTTAGTTCACTTTCCCGAAACAGAGGTACAAAAATCGGTTGCTGAGCACGCGCACGTAGCAACAGGGCGCAATACAAACGGTCTTCGTCGGGCAAAGGCATCGGGGCGGTAAAGAACTCAACCGCTACCCTATTCTCCGGCAAGGCGTTCCGCACGTTCTCAAAACGCATCGTGCGGCTTTCCATCTGCTGCCGATAGACCGAAGCCGAAGCTGTCAGACTGCTTTCAAGGGTATTGATGCGCTGCTGCAACTCACGTTGACGGAACGACTTATCCGAATAATGCAGCCGCTCGTATGCCAAGAGGCTCTTCAGTTCGCTCAGTTCGTTCCAACGGGCTATCAACTCCGCATCGCCGCTATCCAGAATGGCGGAGCGCAACTCCGTGGACGAGAGCAGCAGCAAGCCTTTGTGGAACAACTCGTTGTCGTAAGCCAGGCTCGCCAACTCCGAATCGTCTTGAATATAACGGCTCACAAAAGCAGGAATATGATATTCTGACAAGGCTGCTATCGCTTGCCAGAACGCCTCGCGCTGGTATTCAGACATATAATCCAACGATGAGCCGAAGAGCTTACGGCTCAAATCCAAGGAATGACGGTACAATTGCTTCGCCTCTGCTATATTGCCCTGCTCTGCCACACAGTAGCCCTTGAGGATAAGCGTTTTGATATAGGGCAAATAGTCCTCGCCGACGGTCTCGCGCCAGATAGCAAGCGCCCGGTCGCAATCGTCTATGACCGCTTCAGTCACATCTTGTGCTTCAAAATTAATTTCTGCCTTGCGAGCCCAAACGCCCGCTATAAACGGATGCTTGTCGCCAAAAACGCTACGACCGGCTCGGAGCGCCTGGTCAGCCTCGTCCATCGCAGCAAGTGTCTCATCCTTACGCATAAGTACTTCCGATAGCTCGTAGGCCATACGGGCGAAGCCCTCGGTATCCTCGCCGGGCAGTCGGAGCGTGTAAATCTCCTTTGCCCGCCTGAGCAACAGCTCGGCACGCTTCAGCTTGTTCTGGCGGAGGCAGAGCCGCCCAACCGTCGTAAGCGCCGAGGCATATTCACGGCTCTCTTCGCCCGAGACTTCCTTTTGGATATTCAGGGCATCGTTGGCATAGTGCTCCGCCTGAACATAATCGCCCATGGTGGTATAGAGGTCTGCCAAGAGTTGAAGTGTCTCTGCGCAGTCAGGGTGCAGACGTCCCTGCAACTTACGCCGAATGCGGAGGGCTTCCTTCAGGCGGGTCTCGGCAGAGGAAAAACGCCCGTAGCGGGTATCCGATACGCCGGCTCGCTGGAGGGAATCGGCTGTAGGCAAATCCATCATGGCGGCAGCATCCATCCGAGGAATCGAAATGAGCCATCCGAGCGCGAGGATAAGAAGGAGCGAAAAAGTGTGTTTATGCATATTTTTCGTGTTTTGAAGCCAAAAATCACGGCAAAATTACTATAAAAATTGGAAATATGCAAAAAAAAATACTTTTTTTGTCAAAAAATTTGCACAATTCAAAAAAAAGCAGTACTTTTGCACCCGCTTTTGAAAAAAAACCACAACGGGGTCCCCAACGAAACTTGTTTCGGAGGGGAGAAGCGGAGGCTCGGGTCGTCTGTCGATTAAGCGAAGCGGTATCGACCATAGCGACATCAAAGCCGAACGCGGAAAAGGTCTCCCTAGCTCAGTTGGTAGAGCAGCTGACTCTTAATCAGCGGGTCGAGGGTTCGAGTCCCTCGGGGGACACCAAAAGAAAAACGAGTCGAAATTTCGGCTCGTTTTTTTATCCTCTAAACTATAGCGCAGCGTCCTGTAGCGTAGCGTCCTGTAGCGTAGCGTCCTGTAGCGTAGCGTCCTGTAGCGTAGCGTCCTGTAGCGTAGCGTCCTGTAGCGTAGCGTTCTGTAGCGCAGCGTCCTCCAAAACCATCACTCCCAATGGCGGGAATTCTGACCGCGCAGAAAGCGTACAAAGCTCTGGGCGATATTGGTTACCACCATATGGCGTGCGTAGCAAGGCGAGAATTTAGCTATAAATTGCGCGTCACGCGTACGGGCTCGAAAGGTATAGAGTTTGCGTAGAAAGACATTACGCGGAGCCCTACCCTGCTTTTCTGTCAGCTGGCGCGATTTAGTGCGAAGAGTATATGCCAGCAGTCGCTCAGCCTGTTCGCGCGCACGCGATGTATATAAAGGACATTTCTCGCGCGGCAAACCAAGGTAATGAACCAGGATATAAGCATATAGTTGCCAGGCCTCGAGAACATGCAACCGGCGCAAATGACGCTTCAGATAGGCACTCAGGTCCGGCATAGCGGCATCGCGAAGCAGCATAGCCAAATCGGCAAACTGGCGTAGGGAAACGGTCTCGGTAACAAAATGCTCCCAACTATGGAGGAAGACAAAAAGAACATTGAATTTCTCTTCGGGTTCGAGCCACGAATTGGATTCGTACAGCACCTGCTTCGGATGGAGCAGTAAGGCTTCCTGCTCCAGTTGGTCGTAGCGGCGTGCGTCGCGCGGATGGGAGAAACTATGCGACACCCGATGCATCTCCACGGGCACGGGGCCCACGTTGATATTATAATGCCGGAAGTATTCCTCCTCGGTATCAAAACGCGGGGCATCGGGGAATGTACTACGCAGCACCTCGGCACCCGCATGGTAGTTAGCCTTGCCCACATAGATATCCACATCGCCGCAGGAACGCAGATACGGCTTCGGATAATGCCGCGCCAGGGTGAAACCCTTAATCTGTACGACCTGTATTCCGGCTTTGTTGAGGGCGGCTGTAGCCTGCAGGCGAACGTGCAGTTGTTGTTGCTGCAGCATCATACTATGGGCAGATACAGCACACATCTGCTGCTTCATCACAGGCGTGAGCCCCTTGCGTTCTTCGCTTAGAAGCACATCATAGATAAGCGGAGCCGTGCCTTGCCGTTCGGCTATGTAGAGCAACTTATGCCAGTCCTCGTCGTTCAGATTAACGTCCACATGTTCGGTGTCCCCACCCCATAGAGCGGCGCGTAGAAGGCGGAAATAACAATCTTCAACAGGTGTAAGCATCGTTAATGGGTATTAAGGATTTTGACCATCTCCTCCAATGCCGTTTGGGTGGCTTGGGTAGTGACCTCGTCTCGCGAGCCATGGAAATGAAAGCATCGCGCTTCAGTCGTATCGGGCGTAAGCCAGGCTATCCAGACCGTTCCAACGGGCTTGCCGGGCGTAGCGCCTCCGGGTCCGGCTATGCCGCTGGTGGCTATTGCGCAATCGGTATGCATAGCGTCACGAACACCTCGTACCATTTGCCGTACCGTCTCTTCACTAACTGCCCCTACCGTATTCAACACCTCGGCGGGCACGCCCAGTAGACGCATCTTCACGTCGTTGGAATAGGCTACGATACTGCCATTGTAGAACTCAGATGAACCCGGCCACTTGTTGAGCATAGCAGCCAGCCGTCCGCCGGTACAGCTTTCGGCGGTAGAAATAGTCAGATGGCGAGCCAGCAGCAGCGCGCCTAATTGTTGTTCGGTTGTTGGCATTGTTTTTTCCATTCGGTTGCAGTAAGACATAACTCGTCGTACCATTCTTGTCCGAAGGCACGAATAAGGGGCTCGCGCAAGAATTGATAGAGCGGCAGGTGTAGCTTCTTACCCAACACCCGGCCGCAATGGCAGATATCCCAGCGATGGTACTCCACCCCGGTCATATCACCCACTTTGGTCAAACGAATCGGATAGAGATGGCAGGAGAGAGGCTTCTTAAATTGATAGTTGACAGTTGATAGTTGATAGTTGACAGTTCTTATCTCGGCTGAAGCCTCGAACGATCGGCTAAAGCCGTACGACAATTGACAGTTTTCTGCCAACTTCTCAATCAGGCAGTAGGTCCAGCCCCTGTGGTCGGTTCGGGCAAAGATACAATCCTTGTCATTCACGATGGACAGCACCTGCTCGCCGGAGGGGTCTCGGTACGCCAGGCCTTGTTTCGCTACTACGTCACGCGCCTCAGGCGTCATCTGGGGCAGCAGTTGCGGCATGAGTTGCTCGATGACGCGGAGTTCTTCATCCGTAACCGGTGCACCCGCATCACCCTCTACGCAGCAACAGCCGCGGCATACATCCAGATTGCAGCAGAATTCTTTTTCCACCACATCCAGGCTGACCAATGTATCTTGAATCACGAACATAAGCCTTCTACACAGATTTTAATACCGATAAGTATGAGTATGATGCCGCCTATGAGGCCGGCATTCAGTCGCAGCCGTTTACCCACCATGACGCCAAGCGCATAACCTATTCCGGACAGCACAAAGGAACCCATGGCGATGATAGCGATAGCTATCCATAGTCGTGCGGGGTTGGCCACAAAAAGCACACCCGTAGCCAAGGCATCGATGGATGTAGCGATAGCCAATAGAATCAGGTGTACGAAAGACCAATTGGCTTGCTCGGTCGTTTGTGCTTCCGGCTTAAGCGAATCCAGAATCATATGAATGCCGATGAAGCCCAGTAAAACAAGCGCTATCCACGGAGCGTAACGTGTCACTATATCCACAAAGAGCGTTCCGATGCCATAACCTATCAGGGGCATGCCCCCCTGAAAGAGGCCAAAGAGCAAAGCCATGAGCCATGCCCGCGGGTCTCGGTTGCGCTGGCAGAGTCCCTGGGTCAGCGAGACCGAGAAACAATCCATGCCCAGAGCCACGGAGAGCAATATGATGGAAACGAGATCCATTATCTCTTGCAGCGGTAACGGGCGGTGGTCTTGCCCTTAGCGATATTGGTCAGTTTGCCCTTAACGAACTGGCGACGGATGGGCGAGATACGATCGGTAAAGACGTGCCCCTCCAGGTGGTCGTATTCGTGCTGCACGATACGCGCCTTGAAGCCCGAGAAGGTTTCTTCCTTCCAGTTGAAGTCAGCATCCTGATACCGGATGGTGATGGTCTCGGGACGCACCACATTCTCCGAGATGCCCGGCAGGGACAGACAACCCTCGGAATAGGAAACGGTCTCTTCGCTTTCCTCGATGATTTCGGGATTCAGGAAAGCCTGCTTGAAATCCACGCAGTCAGGATAGTCTTCACCCAATTCGGTACCATCCACGATAAAGATACGCTTCGACAAGCCCACTTGCGGGGCAGCCAGACCGCAACCCTCGGCAGCGGTAAGCGTCTCTTGCATGTTGGCGAGCAATTCCTTCACATCCATCTCGCCCGGTACCACATCTTCAGTCGGCTTGCGCAAAGCAGCCTGACCATATAAATAAATAGGCAGAATCACTTAATTTTTAATTTTTAATTTTTAATTTTTAATTTTCTCAAGGTATCCCTCCAGAATAATGCAGGCGGCCAGTTTGTCCACGACTGATTTATCCTGCCTCTGTTTCTTCTTCATGCCCCCATCGATCATCGCGCGGTGAGCTATGGTGGAGGTAAAGCGTTCGTCAAATTCCACAAGGGGTTTGTCGGGCCAACGTTTTCGGAAGTAGTTTATGAACGGCCGGATATAGGTCATGCTCTCGCTATCCTCACCGTTGAGTTGGGTCGGCCGTCCGATCACAACGGTATCGACTTGCTCCTTTCGAAAATAGTCCTCGAGCCACGCGCCTAATTCTGCGGTAGGAATCGTAAACAAGGGATTAGCCGTTATGCGGAGCATATCCGTAACGGCTAATCCGGTGCGTTTCCGTCCGTAGTCTATCGCAAGAATCCGTCCCAAATGTCGTTGGTCGTTCGATCAATAATTTCCCAGCGCGTTGTACTCGTCCATCATCTTCAGACGATAGTAGAGCTGACGCAGAGCGGTACGGTACTGATAGTTGTCGGGCTCCAGTTCGTATGCCTTCTTGAAGTACGGCAGGGCACTGGCAAACAGCTTGTCGGCTTCGGCTTTGAGTTTGTTGTAAGCCTTGTTATCCAGGTTCGACGGAGCCTCGTCAATCATCTGGTTAGCGTGGTCGAAATAGACAAAACCGAGATTCGAGTGGATGGCGGCATTATTGGGGTCGATGGCGATAGCCTGCTCCAGCACAGGTACAGCCTCATCGTAGCGTTTGAGCATGTTCAGGATCGAACCCTTCGAGTTGAAGTACTGCGCTTGTGGATCCATCTGAATAGCCTGGTCGAGGTAGCTGATCGCCTCATCGGCATGACCACCGTTGACGAGGTTATTGATACGGTTCTGCAGGAACCATGCCTCTTGCGGGTATTTCTTGATGCACTCGTCCAGAATCTGATTGGCAGTTGCGCTATCACCCTTGTTGATATACGACTGATAGAGGAACTCGCCGGAATGGATAGCCTCGTGGTTGCCGTCCATCAGTTCGCGGAACATCGAGATGGCTGTTTCGTACTCGCCCCCATCAAATGCCATGCGGGCTGCATAGTATTTGTACAGGTAATAGGTGGTATCCTTGGGCATTTTGGCCTGTATCTTCTCGTCCTGCATGATGGCCAGATCGGGGATAGACAGGTATCTCATGAATACGTCAAAAGCCTTCTTGTAGTCGCGATTGTCGTTCAGTACCACGCCATATTGGATCAGTTCCTGGTTGTTGTAGTAGTCCATCATCTTCTCGGAAATCATCTTGCGGTAGCGAGCCTGTACGTGCGGTTTGCCCTTCTTGTCGTAGGTCGGAGTCATGGCTATCTCGTCGGCTTTTACCCAGTAGTCCATACTCTCCATCACGGCTTTGCCGCGTTTAGTCCAGTCTTGTGACACATGGTTGTGCTCCCAGAGGTTCTCCTGATAGCCAATCAGGCCGGCTACATAGTATGTCTCGGCTTGTCCGGCGGTCTCTTCGTTACGCAGAGCCTCATCGATGGCGACGCGAGCGGCCTCGTAGTCAGGGGCTTGTTCCGTCTCTGCCATCACGATATTGCGAGCCTTGCTCACATTCTTCTTCTGTGCAAAACAGCCTGCGCTAATGAGCACCAAAGCTGCCAAAATTACGGTCTTTTTCATATCATTTTTAATTTTTAATTTTTAATTTTTAATTCTCTGCGCTCTCACCATTAAGCGAAGCGTCACCATTCTCACCATTCTCACCATTAAGCGAAGCGTCACCATTCTCACCATTCTCACCATTAAGCGAAGCGTCACCATTCTCACCATTCTCACCATTCACTTCTTCGTCTTCCTTCGGAACGGTGCAACCGAACATGAGGGTGTCGTTACGTTTCTGCAGTTCGATGAGTTTGACGCCTTGCGTAGCGCGGCCTTGCAGGCTGATGGCGCTGATCGCCATGCGGATGGCTGTTCCGGACTTGGTAATGAGCATCAGGTCTTCGTCATCGTTCACGGCGTGCAGGCCTACCAGGTAACCGGTCTTGTCGGTCAGGTTCATCGTCTTGACGCCCTTACCGCCACGGTTGGTGATGCGGTAAACGGGTTCGCCGTCCTCATCATCCAGACGTGTGCGCTTGCCGTAACCCTTATCGGAGATGACGAGCACCGTGCGGTCTGAATTTTCTTCTACACAAATCATGCCAACTGCGCGATCTTGGCCATCATTTTCCAAAGTTATTGCTTTCACGCCCGTCGCAGTACGTCCCATCGGGCGCACGGTGTTCTCCGGGAAGCGGACAATCTTACCATTGTAGCTGGCTATGAGCATCTGGCTCTCGCCATCGGTCAGGGTCACACCGATCAGTTCGTCGCCATCACGCAGTCCGACGGCATTGATACCATTGGCGCGCGGACGGCTGTAGGCCTCCAGCGTCGTCTTCTTCATCAGGCCGTTCTTGGTGGCGAAGATGAGGTAGTGGTTCTGTACGTACTCGGGGTCGTTCAGACCTTTTACATTAATAAACGTGCGCACGCGATCGCCCTTCTCCAGGTTGATGATGTTCTGGATAGCGCGGCCCTTAGACTGACGGTTGCCTTCCGGCAGGTCATACACCTTAATCCAATACAAGCGGCCCCTCTCGGTAAAGAACATCATCGTGGAGTGCATCGAAGCCTGATGGACGTACTCGATGAAGTCTTCATCACGGCTGCTCGAGGCTTTTGCGCCGATACCGCCGCGGGCTTGCTGACGGAACTCTGTGAGCGGGGTGCGCTTGATATAACCTAAGTGACTGATGGTGATGACCATATCATCGTCGGCGTACATATCTTCGGGATTGAACTCCGTAGCCATCTTCACGATCTTGGTCTTGCGCTCGTCGCCGTATTTATTCTTGATCTCCATGAGTTCATCGTTGATGACGTCGTAACGCATCGTCTCGCTATTGAGCAGTTCATTCAGGTGGGCAATCAATTTCTCAATCTCGGCATACTCAGCCTTCAACTCGTCGATACGCAGACCCGTCAGGGCGCTCAGACGCATATCTACGATGGCTTTTGACTGCAGGTTATCGATTTGGAAACGAGCCTCCAGGTTGGCTTGTGCATCAGCCGGAGTGCGGCTGGCGCGAATGATACGTACCACCTCGTCGATATTATCTACGGCAATGATCAAGCCCTCCAAGATATGTGCGCGTTCCTCGGCCTTGCGTAACTCGTAGCGCGTGCGGCGGGTCACCACGTCCATACGGTGGTCTATGAAGTTAGCAATCAGGTCTTTCAGGTTCAGCAGCATGGGGCGCCCTTTGACCAGCGCGATATTATTCACGCTGAAGCTGGACTGCAGGTCGGTGAACTTATACAACTTGTTCAGCACCACCTGGGCATTGGCGTCACGCTTTACCTCGATGACGATGCGGATGTCGCGCGTACTCAGGTCGCTTATTTCGGAGATACCTTCTATCTTCTTTTCGCCGACCAACTCGCCTATTTTCTTCACCAAGTCGGCTTTCACCACGCCGAAGGGCAACTCGGTGATGATAATCTTCTCACGGCCGTTGTCTTCGGTCTCAATGTCGGCATTCGAGCGGATGACGATACGTCCCCTACCCGTCTCAAAAGCGTCGCGGACGCCCTGATAGCCGTATATGGTACCGCCGGTAGGGAAATCGGGAGCCTTGACGTACTCCATCAGGTCCTCCACGGTGATATCTTCCGTTTCGGGGTTCTCGATGCGGGCCTTGCGGTTGTTGACAAATGCCACACAGCCGTCAATAACTTCGCTCAGGTTGTGCGTAGCCATATTCGTGGCCATACCTACGGCAATACCCGTTCCGCCGTTTACCAGCAGGTTCGGGAAGCGGCAGGGCAAGACGGTCGGTTCACGCAGCGAGTCATCGAAGTTCAGCTGCATATCCACGGTATCTTTGTCGATATCGCGCAGCATCTCTTCGGCCAGTTTTGAGAGGCGTGCCTCGGTATAACGCATAGCGGCGGGACCGTCGCCATCTACGTTACCAAAGTTACCTTGTCCGTCCACCAGGCAGTAACGCATGTTCCACGGCTGTGCCAGGCGCACGAGGGTGCCGTAGATACTACTATCGCCGTGCGGATGGTATTTACCCATCACATCACCCACGATACGTGCGGATTTCTTGGTCGGCTTGTCGCTGCCGACGCCCAACTCATTCATGCCGAACAGCACGCGGCGCTGTACAGGCTTGAAGCCGTCACGTACATCCGGCAAGGCGCGGCTGACGATGACGCTCATCGAGTAGTCGATATACGAAGAACGCATTTCTTCGTCTATCTTCACAGGAATAATTCTGTCGTTTTCTATCATTGTTTTAGTTGTTTAATTTTCCAATCCTCCCGAGACACCTTTCAAAGGGGTAACGGGTTTTCGGGCTGTCCGGTAGACACTGCACCCAAAAAAACGCGCAAAATTACAAAAAAAAAATGACATACGCAAATTTTTCGCCTAATAAATTTACTTTTTCATTTCGACACCCCCTCGATTTTACCCTTAACCCACCCTTAAACGGCAAAAAAACGGCCTTAAAACAAAAAATCGCCTTTCCGACGAGGCGATTTTTTAATTAAGAGTTGAGCGTTTTAAGTCTACTAGTGTTCTAGTTTACTAGTGTTCTAGTTTACCAGATAGCTTACTTCGTCAGTTCGTTGCGGAGGAGTAGCAGGTCGTGCTTGAGGATGGGGTCGTAGGCGAGCTGGTCCTGCACGCTGTGATGTGCGTGTAGGATGGTAGCGTGCGAACGTTTGCCGAGCGCTTTGCCTATATCTTCGTACGACCTGTCGGTCAGTTCTTTGGCAAGCCATATAACCATCTGGCGTGCACGCACGATATCTTTCTGCCGCGACTTGCCGTTGATGGATGTAGCGGTCACATTCTCGTGCTCGCAGACCATGCCCATGACATCCTCGAGCATGACGGTACGGGGTTGCACCTCGACAAGTCGTTCGACGACGGTCTTGACCAGATCGAGAGTGACATCGGACTCCATGAGCGTGGCATACGCCATGAGCGAAGCCAGGATACCCTCGATATCGCGTATGTTATTGCAGGCATTGGCTGCGATATAATTGACGATTTCGTCGGAGAGTTCGAGTCCGTCACGTTTGATATGGTCCTGCAGGATAGCGAGACGCAGCTGGTAGTCGGGTCGCTGGATCTCCGCCACGAGTCCCCATTTGAAGCGGTTGAGCAGTCGTTCCTGCACATCGTGCATTTGCAGCGGCGCTTTGTCGCTGGTGAGAATGAGCTGCTTGCGCGACTGGTGGAGGTAGTTGAAGATATGGAAGAAGGTGTCCTGCGTTCCCTTCAGACCGGTGAAGAACTGGATATCATCAACAATGAGCACATCGACATTCTGGTAAAAGAGGAGGAACTCCGGAATCTTGTTCTGCTGCGCTGCCTCCTGGTACTGCAGTTTGAAGGTGTTGGCGCTGACGTAGAGAACCTTGCATCCGGGAATGGAACGTGCTATTTGGTTACCGATAGCGTTCGCCAGATGGGTTTTGCCTACTCCGCTTCCGCCGTAGATAAAGAGGGGGTTGAAGATTGTCTTACCGGGCTCTTTGGCGATAGCGACACCGGCATTGCGCGCCAGTTTGTTGGTTTCGCCCTTGATGAAATTAGAGAAGGTATAAGCCTCGTTGAGATAGGTATCCCAATGGGTATTGAATGTAACGGCCTCGCGTACGGGCGTGTGTGCCTTAGTATTTTGCAGTTCTTCGCCTCGGTAGGTAGTGACGGTTCCGGTAGTTGAGTCCATGAGCACGCGGTACTCGAGGCGTGTATCGGGTCCGAAGACATGCAGAATAGCTTTGGATAGTAGGTCGATATAGTTTTCCTCGATATACTGCGCCACGAACTGGCTCTTGACGCGCAGGACAAGCAGGTTATTATCATAACTAACCACCTCCAATGGCGCAAACCATGTGTTGTACACGGTTGGCGTCACGTTGTCACGGATAATTTCCGTGCATTGTTTCCATTGTATGGCGGTTCTTTCTTCCATTTTTTTAGTTGTCAAAAAAGCTTCCTTTTATGCTCGATTTTTCAAAAGCGGGTGCAAAGGTACTGCTTTTTTTTGACATATGCAAATATTAAAAATCTGCACAATTTATTAGTTTTTTTGTCAGTTCATCAGTTTCAATCACTTATGCACAAACAACTCATTTTCAATAACTTGCGACAGTTATCAACACCAAAAGCCTTTATACATAAGGGCTTTCGGTTTTAATGTTCCACGCTACAAAGTCGTGAAACAAAAAGCCCGAAAACATAGTATTGCAAAGGGTTCAGGGCAAAAAATGCAGATTAGTTATTTTTTTTTCATTTTTTCTTTTTGTCCTTATTACCGAACAAGGAGAAATGCACGTAGCGTTTGGGGTTAGCCTTGAGGTCGGTAACGAGGCTATCGACGGAAACGACGGTAGAGTCGATATGGGTATAAAGTCGTTTGTCGTTGAGTAGCAGTCCGAGGGTGCCATTCTTGGATGTAAGCACGCTTTGGATAGTATCGACGGTGGTATTGACGCGTGCGACGGTAGCCTTGAGGTCAGCCTCGCGGAGGTTGGCAGCTACGTCGTTGATGGTATTGACGGCAGTATCAACGTTATTAACGAGTGCGGGCAGTCTGTCATGGGTGAAACGCTTGAGGTCCTGCCCTGTTTGGATGAGGTCATCGGTGATGCGTTCGGCATTGGCGAGTGTTTTCTTCAGGTTACCTTCCTTGACCTGCTGCCGGAAGTCGAGAATGAGTGAGTCGAGGTCTTCCACGGCGATATCCACCTTGGTAAGCAGTCCTTCCTGCAGGCTCTCCATGGGTCCGGGTTCGACCTTGGTGGGCAGCATCTCGCCGCCGGCATAATAGTCGGTGATTTCGCCCGCGGGTATAGACAGTTTGATGGCCATACCGCTGAGCAGTCCATCGGAGCAGAGCACCATCTCGGTGCCCTTAGGCAGCTGGATCTCCTTGGCAACGGAGATGGTAACGCGAAAAGCAGTGTCGCGCGTGAAATCGTATAGAATCTCATCGACCTGTCCCACCTTATATCCGCGTATGTACACGGGCGACTGCTGAACCAGTCCGCCCAGGTCGGAATACATACCTACATAGGTTCGCGTTGCGGAGAAGATATTGACTCCCTTGAGGAAATGGAACCCGAAATACAACAAGCAGCCACAGATGATGGCTACAATACCTACTTTAATTTCTCTTGAGTTTTTCATATAACTATTTACGATTGACGATTTACGATTTAGTATTATGGACGATTTGGTTGGTTTATTCCACCTTTACGATGAAGCAGTCGGGGAATCGGTCTTTGAGTTCCTGCTGCAGTTTCTGTGCCTCTTCCTTGGTGGCACAGGCGCCCACCATATATTTATACAGTCCGTTGACCTCGCGATAGGTGCAACCCTTCAAGCCCTTGAAGTTAGGGTCATCTTCGGGCAGTATGGTTCTGGACACGAATATCTGCACCTTCCATACCGGTCGGTCCGCCGCCACCTTTTGGGCGGGTTCGGTTTTGGTTACCTTGTTTTCTTTGATAGCCTCTTTGTTTTTCTGTTTTTTCTCGGCTCGTGTTTCCTTGGGTGTCTGCGGTTTCACGGGCTCGGGTTCGGCAGGTTTCTCTACCTCGGGTTGCGGGGCAGCCGTTGAGGTCTTGTCGTAGTAACGGCAGAACGCGGCAAAGAGGGATTCGGTTATCTCGCGTTTGCCTTTGTCGGAGGCGAGGTATTTCTCCTCCTCAATATTGGACACAAACCCCATCTCGACCAGCACGCTGGGGCAGGCAGTCTTAAGCAACACCCAAAAAGCCGCCTGACGTACGCCGCGGTCTGCCAACTGCAGCTCGTTGACAAACTGGGTCTGCACCAGGGTCGCGAACTGCAGGCTCTGGTCCTGATACTGGTTCTGCATCAGTTCAAACATGATATAGGAATCGATGCTATTGGGGTCGAAGCCCTGGTAGCGTGTCTCAAAATCAGCCTCCAGCTTCATCACGGCGTTTTCGCGCATGGCTACATCGAGGTTCTGCTCCAACTTATCGGTACCGAGTATAAAGGTCTCGGCTCCGCGTGCGACCTTGTTATCAACGGCATTGGCGTGGATGGAGATGAAGAGGTCGGCATTGGCCTTGTTGGCAATATCGGCGCGGTCTTGCAGGGTGATATAGACGTCTTTATCGCGCGTGAGGATGACCTTGATATCGGGATAGGCGGTACGAATCTTCGAGGCGAGGCGCAATGCCACATCGAGATTCAGGTTCTTTTCCTGCATATGAAGGCTGCGACCGATAGCACCGGCATCCTTACCACCGTGACCGGCATCAATGACTACGGTATAGGTCTTAGCGCCCCACCCTGCCACGCTCAGCAGCAAGGCCAGAAGCATCATTCCGAATCGTCTGCGTATCCACATATTCTTGCATTTTACAAATTAGCGTGCAAAATTACAAAAAAAAATTCTATTCCGCAAATTTTTTTTGCTAAAAAATTATCCCTTCCTATCTTTGGTGGTAAAAATCGCGCGTTTTCGGTAATTTTTTCATTTTTTCTTGCGTATGTCAAAAAAAAGTTTGTGTATCTTCGGTCCTCCCTGCACGACAGGGACCCACCGAAGATTCAGTCGCACGTTCGTGCTCATGCGCAAGCCTTTTTGCAAAAAATGCAAATAAATTTGTTTTTTTTTGCCAAAATACTTGCATATGTCAAACTTTTGTTGTATCTTTGCAGCCAAATATACTAAAAAATTGGAAAAATGAAACACAGCTACTTCTTTTTGCCGATACTGCTCATGGCGGTAGTCAGTTGCAATCCCCAACGCAGTGCGTATGTACGGACTACCCAAGGCGCGCCGATTATACCAATAAGGGTTAATGGGGATGGGTTAAAGGTTAATGGTGAAGGGGGAACCATGACGATCTACAAGACCGATTACGTGCCCTTGCTCGCAATGGATGTGAACGAGACCGTCACGCTACCAATGACGGATACACTCAGCGAGTGGTACGTGCCCTGCGGCAATCGCCCGGCAGACAAGAGTAGCTGCTGCGTAGCCATACTGCCCCGTAAACCCCTGCGCACGGGTATGTACATCCGCCAGGCAGACAAAGGCGAAGTGGTAGTAGCTTTCACCGCCGGCACGCCGGCGATAGAGCGTCTGCATGCCTATGTGCAGAACTTCCGCATCCGGGCAGAGAAGATTCAGCGCAACGAGGACGGCACCTTCACTATACCTATCGCACCTAAAATGAACGGCCGTACCTATCTGCGCATCTATGCCGAGACCGCCACGGAACTGATGAACGATATACTGATGCCGCTGGAAGACGGTATCCCCGTGACCCAAGCCGCACAACTGACGCGTCATGACGACCAGGCACAGGTGCTGTATTCGCTGATGATAGACCGTTTCTACAACGGCAACACCGCCAATGACCGGAAGCTGAACTCGCCGGAGGTACTGGATATCGTGGATTACCAGGGCGGCGACCTGAAGGGTATTACCCAAAAGATTGAATCGGGCTTCTTTGACGAGCTGGGCGTAAACACCCTATGGATCAGTCCGATTACGCAGAACCCGTGGGATGCGTGGGGCTATTACCCCTTTGAGCCGCTGGAGAAAGATGCGGACGGCACCCAGCTCTACAATAATAAATACGACAAGACCAAAGCGTACACCCGTTTCTCGGGTTACCACGGCTACTGGCCTATCTATGCCACCAAGACCGATGACCGCTTCGGCACGGGCGAAGAGTTGGCTGAGCTGCTCACCACCGCCCACCAACATAACATGAATGTAGTGTTGGACTATGTCGCCAATCACATGCACATCAACTCTCCCACCCTGCAGGAACACCCCGACTGGCATACCGATAGTCTTCTGCCCGACGGACGCCGTAACTTTGAGTTGTGGGACGAGGCTCGCCTGACGACCTGGTTTGACAAGCACATCCCTACGCTGGATTTGGAGCGCCCGGAGGTGTGCGAGTGCATGACCGACTCGGCGCTGTACTGGCTGGAGCACTACGAGCTGGACGGTTTCCGTCACGATGCCTGCAAGCATATACCGGAGGGTTACTGGCGCCTACTGGAGCAGAAGATTGCACGCCGTTTTCCGGGTCGTCATATCTGGATGATCGGCGAGACCTATGGCAGTCCGCAACTCATCGGCAGCTACGTCAAGACCGGTATGCTGAATGCACAGTTTGATTTCAACCTATACTGGACTCTGCGCAACGCGCTGATCAACGGCGACAGTTTTGAGACCATCAATGCCACCGTTCTGGAGTCCATGGCCGCCTACGGCAGTCACCATACGATGGGCTGCATCAGCGGTAACCACGACCAGATACGTTTTGCCTCGCTCGCCGATGGTGCCATCCGCGACGGCGATGACAAGAATGGCGGCAAGGAGACCGGTTGGACACGTGATGTGCGTCCTGCCACCGAGCTGGCTTACACGCGCGCTATGCAATTAGAGGTGCTGAACATGACCCTGCCCGGCGTGCCCTGCATCTACCAGGGCGACGAATACGCCGAGATAGGTGCTAACGACCCCGACAACCGCCATATGATGCGTTTTGAGGGACTGAACGAACAAGAGGAGGCCTTCCGCCAGAAAGTGAAGACCATGATAGACCTGCGTCGCCACAGCATGGCCCTGACCTACGGCGAGTATATCCCGGTAGAAGTCAGCCACGACACCTTGGTATTCGACCGCGTGTATCTGAACGAGACAGTCCGCGTGAAAATTATTCGCGACGGCATCAGCGAGATTGAAACCTATATAGAACCCTTATCCCGTTAAAAATCAAGCATGTACAATATCTTACTAACCATCACCACCCTACTTTCGTCATGGCAGTTTGCGCCGGAACAGGTGGCTCACGTCATGCCCGACACCGGCAAGGTGTGGCAGGAGGTAACGATACCGCACGACTGGGCGATCACCACCCCCTTTGACCGCGCGAACGACCTGCAGGAAGTAGCCGTCGTACAGAACGGCGAGACCCAAGCGTCAGCCAAAACCGGACGCAGCGGTGGTCTGAACTGGATGGGCGCCGCATGGTACAAATGCCAGATAGAGCCTAAGTTACTGAAGGATACGCGGCGTTGCTACGCCCTGTATTTCGACGGTGCGATGTCGCATGCCGAGGTTTTTGTCAACGGCGCCAAACAAGGCGAGTGGATATACGGCTACAATGCCTTTGAGATAGACATCACCGAGGCGGTGCATGCCTGGCAGAAGACCAAGCAGAAAGAAGACAAACTGGAGGTAGCCGTTCGCCTGGAGAACCTGCCTGAGTCCAGCCGTTGGTACCCGGGTGCCGGTCTGTATAGACCCGTGGAACTCAAGAGCCGCTACCGCACCCATGTACCGCTGTGGGGCGTGACCATCCGCACACATCAGGTTACCGACTGGGCAGCCATCGTGGAATGCCAGGTGGACCTGGTGGACCCGATACAAGAAGGCATCGAGGTGGAGACCCAACTGCTGCGCAACGGAACAATGATTGGTTACATTAAAGGCAGACGCGGTACGGCGCAGATTGAGCAACCGCTACTGTGGTCGCCCGAGACGCCCTACCTGTACGAAGCCCGTACCATCGTCAAACGCGAGGGTGATCATATCGACACCTGCACAACCCGTTTCGGTATCCGTAAACTGGAATACATGCCGGGCATCGGTTTTCTGCTGAACGGTAACGTACGTAAGTTCAAGGGCGTATGCCTGCACCACGACTTCGGTCCCCTGGGCGCAGCCGTCAGCAAAGACGCCCTCTGGCACCAACTAACCCTACTGAAAGACATGGGTTGCGATGCCATCCGTACCAGCCATAACATGCCCTGTTCGGAGCTGGTGAAACTATGCGAAGAGATGGGGTTCATGCTGCTCATAGAGCCATTCGACGAATGGACACGCGCCAAATGCAAGAACGGATATACCAATTATTTCAATATGTGGGCGGAACAAGACATGCGCAATATGCTGCGCCACTTCCGCAACTCGCCCGCCCTGATGATGTGGAGTATCGGCAACGAGGTGTGGGAACAGGTGCTGGAGGAAGGCAAACCGATCGCCGCCAAGCTGCAAGCTATCTGCCATCAGGAGGACCCCACCCGCCCCGTCACCTGCGGCATGGACCAGGTCAAAGATGTGATCTACAACGGCTTTGCCGAACAACTGGATATACCGGGCTTCAACTACCGCACCGGTCGCTACATGGAGGCGCACGAGCAGCTGAAGAACAAACTGATTCTCGGCAGCGAGACATCCTCGACCGTATCAAGCCGTAACACCTATTTCTTCCCCGTAACCATAGCGCCCGACGTGTATCACGACGGTCAGCAATGCAGCGGTTACGACGTGGAATACTGCGCTTGGTCAGGCCTGCCCGATCAGGACTTCCAGTTGCAGGACGATTACCCCTGGACCATCGGTCAGTTCGTCTGGACCGGCTACGACTACCTGGGTGAGCCTTCGCCCTACGATACGGACGCATGGCCCAGTCATAGCTCGTATTTCGGCATCATCGACTTGGCTTCGCTGCCCAAAGACCGCTATTACCTGTACCGCAGCCAATGGAACAAACGCGAGAAGACCCTGCACCTGCTGCCCCACTGGACCTGGCCCGGAAGGGAAGGCTCGAAGACGCCCGTGTACGTCTATACCTCCTACCCCGAGGCGGAGCTATTTATCAATGGCGTCAGCCAGGGGCGTCTGCGCTTTGCTACGCGCGAAGAGACCGATAGCCTGCGTGACGGCAAGAAAATCGAAGGCGTCAGCCAGATGCCGGAGGTAGGCCAGTTCACCATCCCCGTTTGGGGAAGCCAACCGCGTCCGGAATTGCTGCCCCGCTACCGACTGATGTGGCAGGATGTGGTGTATGAACCCGGTACGCTGCGCGTCGTGGCATACGACGAGAAAGGCAATCCCGCCGCCGAACAGAGCGTCCGCACCGCCGACCAACCCTACCGCATCGTTGCCGAATGGGCCAACCAAGACGAACGACGGGTAGAAGGTCTGTGCTACGTAACGGTAAGCGTGGTGGATAAGAACGGCAACCTCTGCCCCTTTGCCAACAACGAGATAAGCATTACCACCAAGAAAGGCGAGGTCGTAGCCATGGCTAACGGCGATGCGACCTGCGTCATGCCCATGCAGGGCAGTAACAGCATGCGCGTGTATGCCGGACAATGCACCTTTATCGTTCGTCAAGAGGAAGGCATGGCGCAGATCATGCTGACTGCCGACCAACTCAAACCCGCCAAACTAACCCTGAAAGATTAACCTTATAAATAAATAACACAGATATGAAGAAGTTACTTCTCATCGCATTAGCCGGTCTCATGATGACCGCTTGCGCAAACAAGAAACAGAACTGTTGTCGTGAACTCAGCCATACCCAATGGGCGTATCCGGCTACGATTTACGAGTTGAATGTCCGTCAACTGACCGAGGAGGGCACCTTCCGTGCCGCTGAGAAGATGCTGCCCGAGATTCAAGCCGCAGGCGCAGACATCATCTGGATCATGCCCTGCCAACCCATCGGTGTGCTGACACGCAAGGGTACCTTAGGCTCGTACTACTCCATCATCGACTACTGCGCCATCAATCCGGAGTTCGGCACGATGGATGACTTCCGTCATTTCCTGAACACCGCGCACGAGATGGGCTTCAAGGTTATCCTGGACTGGGTAGCCAATCACACCGCCCCCGATAGCGAATGGACCAAGAATGAAGGCTGGCACTACCGCGATAGCCTGGGCAACCTGATGGTTCAATACGACTGGACAGATATATCCAAACTCAACTACGAAAACCAGGACATGCGCGCCGAGATGAAGAAATGCCTGCATTTCTGGATGGATGAGGTGGGTATCGACGGCTTCCGCTGCGATGTAGCAGGCGAGGTTCCGACCGACTTCTGGAACGACGCCTTCGGTGAGTTGCGTCAGACCCACCCCGATATGTTCACCCTGGCGGAGGACGAAGACAAAGCCAAGGAACTGACCGAAAGCGCCTTTGATATGTACTACGGCTGGACGCTGCACCACCTGATGAACGAGGTGGCACAGGGCAAGCAGACGGTAGAAGACCTCTGGGCCTATTTCCAAAAAGCCGACGAGACCCTCTCAGACAAAGCTATCCGCATGAACTTCACCTCTAACCACGACGAGAACTCGTGGAACGGCACGGAATACGAACGCATGGGCGATGCCGCACATCTATTTGCCGTATTTACCTTTGTCGTACCCGGCATGCCGCTTATCTATACCGGCCAGCCAAGCGGCAACCACCACCGTCTGGAGTTCTTTGAGAAAGACCTCATCGACCGCGTGGAGAATGCGCCCGAGATGGCGCTGTATCAGAAACTGAATACCCTGCGCGAGGAAAACAAAGCCCTCTGGTCGAACGAGATTGGTGCTAAGATGGAGCGTATCGCCTGCGACAACGCCGCCATCTTTGCCTGCCGCCGTCACAAAGTATGCGAGAAATGCAAGCTGGACAACAAGGTAGAGGCATTCCTCAATATGTCGGCCGACGAACAAACCTTCACACCCGAAGGCTTCGAGCCGATGACGCTCGGACCCTGGCAGTGGAGGATTCTGGTCAACGGCGCCGAGTTCTAAGCAACACATTAAATATAATAATACTATGGCTAACAACAACTGCGGGGAAAGCCCGCTTGTACAACGATTTCTGAAATATGTAAGTATCTGGACCACCTCCGATGACACCACGGGCACGACACCCAGTACGGCACGCCAGCTCGATATGGCTCGTTATCTGTGTGACGAACTCACCGCTATGGGCCTGGAAGATGTCAGCCTGGACGAGAACGGCTACGTGATGGCTACCCTGCCGGCAAATACGGAGGGCAAACCCACGATCGGCTTCATCGCCCATATGGACACCGCACCGGACGCCTCGGGCGAGAATGTCAAAGCCCGCATCGTCAGCAACTACGACGGGCAGGATATCGTCCTCAACGAGGCAGAAAACATCATCCTGGAGACCAAAGCCTATCCCGAGATACTGAATTACAAAGGTCAGGACATCATCGTGACCGACGGTACTACCCTACTGGGTGCCGACGATAAAGCCGGTGTAGCGGCCATCGTGAGCGCCGTAGAGTACCTGATGGCACACCCCGAAATCCGGCACGGCAAGATACGTATCGGCTTCACGCCCGACGAAGAGATCGGCGAGGGACCCGACCACTTTGACGTAGCGAAATTCGGAGCAGACTTTGCTTACACCATCGACGGCGGCGCCATAGGCGAACTGGAGTACGAGAACTTCAACGCCGCCAAAGCAAAGATCACCTTCCACGGTGTGAATGTACACCCCGGATATGGGTACAAGAAGATGAAGAACTCGCAGCTGATAGCCAACCGTTTCATGTACCTGCTGCCGCCCGACGAGACACCCGCCCATACGCAGGGCTACGAGGGCTTCTTCCACCTGATCGGCATGCAGGGCTCGGTAGAGGAAACAGTGCTCAATTATATCATCCGTGACCACGACCGCGAACACTTCGAGGCACGCAAAGCCTGCATCGAAGAAATGGTATCTCTGCTCAACCGCGAATACGGCGAAGGTACCGTGGAGGCAGAAATCAAAGACCAATACTACAACATGCGCGAGATGGTCGAACCCAAGATGTATATCATTGATCTGGCCAAGGAAGCCATGAAGGCTGCCGACGTCACCCCCATCGTACAACCCATTCGCGGCGGTACCGACGGCGCTCGGCTCAGCTTCATGAACCTACCCTGCCCCAATATCTTTACGGGCGGAATGAACTTCCACAGCCGTTTTGAGTACCTGCCCATCCCCAGCATGGAGAAAGCTATGCAGGTGGTGATTCAAATCGCACAGCTTGCGCAAGCAATTTAAAATTTAAAATTTAAGATTTAAAATTTACATATTAATTTAATCAATACTATGTTAAAAGAAACACCGTTTACCGCGACCCACATTGCATTGGGCGCTAAGATGGCAGATTTTGCCGGTTTCAACATGCCTATTCAGTACCCCACAGGCATCAATCGTGAACACATGATTGTACGCGAAGGCGTTGGCGTCTTCGATGTCAGCCACATGGGCGAGTTCTGGGTAAAGGGCGAGAAAGCCCTGGATTTCCTGCAGTACATCACCTCGAATGATGTCAGCAAACTGGAGGCCGGCAAGGCACAATACACCTGCTTCCCCAACGGCAAAGGCGGTATTGTAGATGACCTGATTCTCTACATGTACTCCACCACCAAATACCTGCTCGTAGTCAATGCCGGCAATATCGACAAAGACTGGGCATGGGTGAACCAACACAACGATGAGCGCTTCAACGTATCGCTCGAGAACGCCAGCGACAAATACGGCCAACTCGCCGTACAGGGTCCGAAGGCTACGGAGATGCTGCAGAAACTCACCGACGCTGAGCTGAACGCTATCCCCTACTATTGCTTCCGTGAGTGGAGTTTTGCCGGTGTACAGGGCGTCATACTGAGCAACACCGGTTATACCGGAGCCGGCGGCTTTGAGCTGTACTTCCCCAAGGAGTATGGCAAACAGATCTGGGATGCCCTCTTCGAGGTCGGCAAAGACTACGGCCTGGCCCCCATCGGACTGGGTGCACGCGATAGTCTGCGTCTGGAGAAATGGTTCTGCCTCTACGGACACGATATAGACGATACCACCTCGCCGCTGGAGGCCGGACTGGGCTGGATCACCAAACTCAACGCCAAGGACTTCATCGACAAGGAGTTCCTCCTCAAGCAGAAAGCCGAGGGCCTGAAGCGCAAACTGGTGCATTTCATTATGCAGGAACGTGCCATCCCGCGCAACGGCTATGAAATCTGCAACGCCGAAGGCGAAGTAATCGGTAACGTAACATCGGGTATCATGCTGCCCAATACGAAGCAGGGTATCGGTATGGGCTATGTCAAGATTGCTTACAAAGAGCCGGATACCGTTATCTACGTGAAGATTCGCGAAAAACTCTGCCCCGCTACGGTGGTGAAATAATCGCTTTCAAAAAAAAGTATCGGGATGTCACTACGGCATCCCGATACATTTTTCTATATCGAGGTTTATCACTTCGCGTGCATGTTCGTCCAAGGATAAAGAAGATATCTGCATCTCATGCGCAATAAATTGGCGATGTTTGTAAATGGTTCTTAATGAGCAGTCGAATAGATTGGCTATTGTTTGATTTCCGATGCCAAGGCCTAATAAGATAATAATTACAATATCTCTACTCTCCAACAAGGCATACTTGTTATGCAAATAGTTGAACTGACCTGTAAACAAACGGCGGCACTTGTCTGTCAGTTTTATACGATATTCCTGGCCTCTTACCTTCGATTTATCGGGACGGCGCAGTAACAGACTATCCATTTCTTCGATACTTAATAGTAGCTCCTTTATCAGTAACTGTCGAAAATAGGCAGACTCCGTTTGCTGAAGGTTACACTTTTTGCTTTGCTCTCGCAGCTGTCTCTTTGTATCGAACATTAACCATCGAATGATGGCAAACCAGACGATAAAAAGTCCGAATAGTACCAATATACATACTTCCATTTTAAGCATTCTTTTGTGTTTTTACCGCAAAATTACAAAAAAAAACGCACATATGCAAACATAACACACACTCCATCTCACTTTTTTCTATGACAATAAAACTATAACTTATTGATAACAAACGACTTATATAATTCTAAATAGCATGCATTATCTCACTACATTTTTTTGGCTATATCCCGCAAAAGCAGTACCTTTGCATTGTCAAATTAACCCAATTTATTAACATTAAATTTTTAAAAAAATGAAAAAAAGTATTATTAAAGCATTTATTCTGCTAATCGTCTGCGGTGGCTTAATGGCTTGTGAGAAAAATGAGACATCACAATCTTCTTTTAAACCAAAATCACAAGAGACATTTTCTACAACGTATGCACCCGATAGACATAATAGGATTGATGTAGTTGCTGAAGTACTAAATAGCAACAATTATCTCATGTGGTACGTGTACAATTCCAACATGAATTCAACCCTGATGTATAACATCATCGATACTATGTACTACAATATGTGGGGAGAGGAAATCTGGTTAACACACGAACATATGTTGGCACTAGATGGCTATCTACCATCCGGTACAAGTGCTCCACAAATTAATTGGAATTTAAATGATGAATATATTATAGACTATCTTATCGAATATTTTAACGTCAACATAAATTCCACAACCTTTTCATCACATTGCTATGAAGCATTAGGAAAACTATACTACGATTTCGTGATTAACAATCTATCTATAATAGACGGATACCTTATGTCCTCAATGTCAGATATAGATAAAATTCTTGTAACTACCTTTTACACACATTTGTATAATCTTAAATTAGAGATAAATTTTTTGCATGATACGTATAATAATGCACTCAATAACCTAAGAGTATCAGCAGAAGATTGTTATAACGATTTCGTTTCAGAAATAGAATACATCACCGCTAATGCTGCTCTAGATGGAGTAATATTAGGTTTTAGTTTAGGCACAATGTCTATACCATTACCTATTACTGAAGCTATTGGTGCTGCAGGTATCATCCTATCTTGTCTTAAATTAACTGTTGAAATGATACGAAATGTATACATTGCCTATCGCAACTATACTAATTGTTTAAATCAAGTCGATAATGTAATTTATGATCCACTTATATCGATTCGAGATGAGATTATAACACCTCGAATCAACAAATTTACCACATTTACAAATTGTTTAGATTATACGTGCAACGTAATATACCAAAATCAATTATGACCAATTTTTCATTAACCAACACAGAAAGAGCAGCATTTATATTGCTGATTTTGGGTGTATGCTGTTTGATTGCAGCATGGGCATTTTGGAGCGGGCATATCTATATGCTATGGTGCCTACTCGCGTTTGTACCGCTATTGTATGAAGGGATTGCTTCGTACTGCGCGCTGACGAACGAGTCACTGCATATACGGTGCATTCAAACCTTCCGGATGAAAAGTATTCCTATCGATGCTATTCAAGAAATCAAGGTGGAGTACTATAAACCATTGGGTATGGTGTATGTGAAGACAGACGAGAGTAAGTATTATTTCTGCGTTTCAAATCCTCTAAATCTGGTACAAACTGTTCTTCAAATGCAGAAAAAACGCCGCAATTGATTGCCCGTCACGTGTAGAGACGTGCATTCCATGCCGTCTCTCAAAATAAAAAAATCGCCATTTCGCATGAAATTGGCGATTTTTTTTGCGTATGTTGGAAAAAAACAGTAACTTTGCGCCAAAATACACGTGCAAATGGCTAAAAATAAGTTTGGAAGCAAATTAGGCGTAGTGATGGCAGCAGCCGGTAGTGCCGTTGGGTTGGGAAACGTGTGGCGTTTTCCGTATCTGGCAGGCGAGAACGGCGGTGGCGCATTCCTCTTGGTCTATATCATCTGCGTTCTGGTCATCGGCATACCCGTGATGATGAGCGAGTTTGTGATTGGCCGTCGCGGCAGCGGTAATGCCGTTGGGGCGATGCGGTCATTAAGCGGCGGACGAAAATGGGACTGGCTGGGGGCTATTTGCATCTTGTGCAGCATACTAATTCTGGCCTTTTACCTGGTTGTGACGGGTTGGTGCGTCAAGTTCTTCCTGCTATCGCTGTTTGGCGCAGCCCCGGCTGATTGGATCAATACGCTCATTGCCTTGGGGCTGAATGTACTGATATTAGGTCTGGGTGTAGAGAAAGGTATCGAAAAAGTCTCTACCGTGCTGATGCCCCTACTCTTGGTATTGCTCGTTATGCTGGTTGTAAGGTCGCTGACGCTGCCTAATAGCGGCGAAGGCATACGCTTTCTCTTTGAGCCTGACTTCACGAAGATAACGACCGACGTATGGCTGGCAGCCTTGTCGCAGTCATTCTTCACGCTGAGTCTCGGAATGGGTTGCATGCTGACCTATGCCTCGTATATGAAAAAGGAGCAAAACCTATGGAGCACCGCTGCTCAGGTGGCGAGCATTGATACCCTTGTAGCCATACTGGCGGGCGTAGCGGTCTTTCCGGCGGTATTCTCCTTGGGCTTCTCGCCAACGGAGGGACCACAACTGGTATTCGATGTGCTACCCGAGGTCTTCCACTCCATGCCCGGCGGTAGTGTATTCGGCGTGCTCTTCTTCCTACTATTACTCATTGCAGCTGTTACATCCGCTATCTCCATTCAGGAGATTCAGGTTGCGTATCTAAACGAGCAGCACCAAATGAGCAGAAGCAAGGCACTCGTCTGGACAACGGCTGTAGCCTTTGCATTGGCAATGCTCTGTTCGCTGTCATTGGACGGCAGTCTGAGCATCGGCGGACGGGGATTGTTTGACTGGTTTGACTACCTTACATCCAAGTTCCTCATGCCCTTAAGTGCCATTGGATTTGTACTGTACTTAGGTTGGTTCTATCCCACAGAAGAGAGCCGCGATGAAATCAAACAGGGTAGCGAAGGGCGAGAATGGCTATTCCAAACATGGCTATGGACTATTCGCACCGTTGTACCGGCAGGAATATTCATTATATTCTTACACGGACTGGGTGTGTTTTAACAATTGACAATTGACAGTTGACAGTTGACATTTATGCAGATTAAGACTTTTTATTGCAATCCGTACCGCGAATGTACGTATATCGTAACGGCGGACAGAGAAGAGCTGAAGACTGATCAGGCTCTGCGCCCATGCCTTATCATTGATCCTGGCATGTACGGCGAACGGGAAGAAGAACGGGTGATGAAGTACCTAACTGAACAGGGTCTGCAGCCTGCGGCTATACTCATTACCCACAAACACCCCGACCATGTGTGCGGGCTGGAATGCCTGCTCAGGCAGTGGCCCGAGTTACCCATTCTCGGACTCAAGTTCACCATGCCCGACCAACCGGATCAGGTACAAGAAATAGCAGGCATGCGTTTTCGCATCCTCGCTACGCCGGGTCACAAAGAGGACTCGCTCTGCTTTTGGTTTGAAGAAGAGAACACCCTATTCTCGGGTGACACGCTGTTCGAAGGCAGCATCGGGCGTACGGATCTGCCGGGCGGCGATATGCAGCAAATCATTCGCTCACTCAATCACCTCAAGACCCTACCCGACTGCACCATCGTGTATGCCGGACACGGCTATCCGACTACTATCGGTCGAGAGAAGCAGCAGAATCCGTATATGTAAGCCCTATCTCCTCCAGACAACGGCGGCATAGACATTGGCCGGGATAGGTCATGGCTATCCATTGCCGCGCACGCCGTGAGAGATACACCCCCGCACATTGGCAAATGGCGGGGGTGTTGTGTTGACATAGGAATCCTGCCCCACAACGGGGACAATTCTTATAGCTGTCGGGCTCCATCGGATATCTCTGCAATATAGAAATCTGCTTTCAGTCCGGTCTTGGCGGTATAGGCTTTGCCAACCTCTTCGATAAAGGTCGGTATTGCTTCTTCGCGTACCAGCGAAACGGTGCATCCACCGAATCCGCCGCCGGTCATACGGCTACCGACAACGCCCGGCACCTGCCATGCTGCTTCAGCCAGGGCATCCAGCTCGGGGCCGGTAACCTCGTAGTCGTCACGCAGCGATACGTGGCTCTGGTTCATCAGTTCACCCATCCGAGCAATGTTACCTTCCTTCAGGGCGGCTATAGCATCCTGCGTACGGCGCACCTCACCCACGACGTGGCGGGCACGTTTGCGGGCTATGGGGTCGGTCATCTTATCTTCGATGGATTGGAAATCCTCTTGCGACAGAGATGCCAGGTCCTTCAGGTCCGGACGGTTCAGTAGCAGACGTATCTCACGCAGGGCTTCGCCACACTGACGCACGCGGTCGTTATAAGCGCCGGAGTCCAGATGGTGGGGCGAATGGGTATTGGCTATCACTACCTTTATGCCGTCCAGTTTGACGGGCACCAATTCGAACTGCAGGGTTGCGCAGTCCAGGTCGATAGCATGGTCTTTCTTACCTTGCGCCGAAGCGAACTGGTCCATGATACCGCAGTTAACGCCGGCAAACTCATGCTCAGACGCCTGACCGATGAGTGCCAGTTGGGTGCGATCGTATCCGGTACCAAGCAGTACATTGAAGGCGTAAGCCGTCACCACCTCAAGGGCAGCTGATGAACTCAGGCCTGCTCCGGGGGGTACATTTCCGTAGAAGAGCAGGTCGTAGCCTTGCTTAACCTCTACTCCCTTCTTGACGAACTGCGCCAGGCATCCTAAGGGATAGTTGACCCAAGACTTGTCGGGCAGCGGTGTGGTGAGGCAGTCTAACTCCAGGGTAACAACATCGGGTATGTTGAGCGAGCGGAAACGCATCACTTGGTCATCATTCGGCGCAGCCATGAGCCACGTACCGAAACTCAGTGCACACGGGAACACATGACCCCCATTGTAGTCGGTATGTTCACCAATGAGGTTGACGCGTCCGGGCGAGAAGAAAGCATGTGTCGCTTCCTTGTCATAGGCCTGTAGGAAGGCCTGTTTTAGTTCGTTAAGTTCCATTCTTCTATTGCTTTGTTATTATTTTAAACGGAGGAAGCCGAGGCCGAAGCGCTCTACAGCAGCGCGCTCCAGTTCTTCGCGAACAGACGGGTCGGCAATCTGTATCAGCGCCTTCGCACGGTCTGCAAGCGGCAGATTACGCAGGAAGGCGATACCATGTTCGGTAACGATATACTGCGCCTGGAAGCGTGTGGTGACGACACCGGCACCGGGTGCCAGACGCGGTACAATCTTCGATTTGCCCTTGTTGGTCATCGATGTGAGTGCCAGGAAGCACTTACCGCCTTCCGACAATGCCGAACCGTAGAAGAAGTCATGCTGTCCGCCCACGCCGGAAATGACGGTCTCGCCAATGGAGTCGGCGCAGATCTGACCGGTCAGGTCCACCTCTATGGCTGAGTTGATGGACATAGCCTTGGGGTTCTGACGAATGATCTGCGGGTCGTTGGTCCAAGCCACGTCACGGATGACGAAGTCGCGGTTGCCGTCCACGTAGTCGTATAGGTTACGCGAACCGAGTATGAGGCTGCCGACCGACTTACCGGGCAGAATCTTCTTCTGCGAGTTATCGATGATACCCTTCTCGATCAGGGGTAGTACACCGTCGGTGATGGCTTCGGTATGCAGACCGAGGTGCTGGTGGTCACGCAGGGCGTTGATGACGGCATTGGGAATACCGCCTACGCCGATCTGGATGGTAGCACCATCGGGTATCTCGGCAGCGATATAATTACCGATCTTGGTCTCGATGGGTGAGGGCACGGGTGTGGGCACCTCTACCAGGGGTACATCACCGCGGCACATCGCCGAGATCTTCGACACATGAATCACCGGGTCACCAAAGGTGCGGGGCATGTATTTATTGACCTGTGCGATGATGGTCTTTGAGCACTCGGCGCCCGAGAAAGCAATATCGGCGGACACACCATACGAGCAGTAGCCGTCCTCATCGGGTTCGGATACATTGAGGAAGGTGACATCCACGGGTATCAGACCGCTGCGGAAGAGGCTTGGTACTTCGCCCAAGAAGCACGGGATGGTGTCAGCCACGCCCTCGCGCATCGCGTTACGCAGGTTATTGGGCACGAAGATCGAGAGTGCACGGAAGGAATCTATCAGTTCCTTCTTGGCATAGGGTGCATCTTCTTTCTCCACGCCGAAACCGCTGATGAGTTTCACGTCACGCAGCTCGGGTGCGCGTTCGGTCAGTGCCTTTAGCAGCACGGTCGGGATGGATGTAGAGCCTTGCACCACGATGGTATCACCACTCTTGACCAGCTTGACCGCTTCCGCAGGCGAAACATACTTATAATTTTCCATTATCAATTATCAATTATCAATTATCAACTATCAACTATCAACTATCAACTATCAATTTGACAAAAGTCATGGTTGAACTGTGCCAGGCGTTGCTCCAATTCCTCATACTGGTCATCGCGTATAGCACTTGAGCAGCCGCGCAGGCCTTCGCGCATAGCGCCGGTGGAGCTCAGCGAGATAGCCGAGATGCCGTAGTAGATGAGTTTATTGAGCAGCTGTTCGCCCGTCCAGTTCTTATAGGTAAAGGTAAAGAAGAATCCGTCACCCACGGGGCGTCCGTCGGCATCCGTGTCATAGACGATACGGAAACCGTTGCGGAGCATGATCTCCTTAATCTTTTGCGCGCGACGCGCGTACTCGCGCGTGTTCTCCACGAAACGAAGCTGACCCTTGCAAGCTGCCTCAAACATAGCCGCCATACCGAACTGCACAGAGTGCGTCACGCCGGACGAGAGCGAGTACAGGATCATATAGATGAAGTTGCGCATGAACTGTCCGTCATTGCCATATCGTTCGCCGAGCAACGGATAGCATTTCTGCGCCAATTCGGGTTCTACGGCGATGATGGCACCACGCTGACCGGCGTACGAGAACATCTTCGAGCACGAGATGACGTGCACGCAGTTCTTGGTGTAACGGCCTACAGTGGGTTGATAAGGCGCCTGATAAGGCACGCCGCGTTTCTCGCGGAAGTCCATATTGAGGTATGCCAGGTCTTCGATGACGATGACGTCGTATTTCGTAGCCAGTCGGCCGATGACCTCCAGTTCCTGCTCCGTCAGACACATCCAACTCGGGTTGTTGGGGTTGGAGAAGAGCATGGCAGCTATGCGGCCGGTCTTGAAGTGACGCTCCAGCTCGGCTTCCAGTTTATCGCCGCGGAAATCTGCTACGTCAAACGCATCCACACGCACACCGATAACCTTGCACTGCTGCTTCTGTACCGGGAAACACGGGTCCACGAATAGGACGGTATCTTTCTGTTTAGATAGCTGGCTCATCGTGGTATTGAGCGCAAAGGCAGCCTGCATACCGCCCACCGAGGGCACGATGCACTCTTCGGGGATATCCAGGTTGATGAATGCCTTGATGAACTCATGCCCCCAATGTTTTACCTCGGGGATACCCGTGATGATCGGGTATTTGGAGCCTTTGCCGGCAAGTAATGCTTTGTGTTCGGCCTCTATACCGATTTGCTCGGCAGGCAGACCGGGTTCGCCCAGCTCCATGTGGACGAACTCGATGCCTGTAGCCTTCTCGATATCCTTGACCACACCCACCAGCTGACGTATCGTAGCTGCGCCAAGCTCGTGTGCGTTTCTGAGACCAAAGTTCAAGCACGTTTGGTCTACTAATTGTTTATCCAGAGGTATGCTATTCATGACTTATAGTTTTATACCGTTACGATAGCCGGCCTCTACGGCGGCTACGTTGCTTTCGACAACGGCCTCGCCCTTGCGCGCAAACACGCGGCGCACGCCGGCAATCATCTTGTCATGATCAATGCCTAACATCGGGATAGCAGCACCCAGCAGCACCATATTGGCAGCCTGTGCGGGTGCGCCGGCTTCCTTAGCCAAGCCCTCTACATCCAGTGCCACATGGTTCTTGATGGCAGCCAGGTGCTTGTTCAGCTCTTCCATATCCGGATAGTTGGGGATGTTGACAAACGGAGCATTCGAGGTGACGATCCACCCTTCGGGTTTGAGGTAGCTGACATAACGCAGTGCCTCCATGGGTTCTAGCGAGATAATCAGGTCTGCCCCACCCTTGGGGATAAGGTCCGAACAGATCGGTTCGCTGCTGATACGCAGGTTCGACTGCACATCGCCGCCACGCTGCGACATACCGTGCACCTCTGCCTGTTTCAGATAGAGTCCTTCGGTCAGGGCGGCTTCGCCCACTACGGTTGCGATGGAGAGAATACCTTGGCCTCCCACACCGGCCAGAATAATATCTTTTTTCATGGCAAAAATATCAATTATCAATTATCAATTATCAATTGTCAATTACTTTTTGGCTGCTTTGAGGTGACGTTTCAGCGTCTGGATGCACTCACGGCGTGCGATGACCACGGATGTTCCGTTGTAGTCAATCTCCTCGCGCAGAACCTGTTTGATTTCCTCCATGTTCTTAGGCAGCGGAACGACCACGCGTACGTGCTCGGGTTCTACGCCCAGACCGGTGCAGATAGCCTCCAGGCGGCCTGTTCCGGCAGAGTCCTGACCGCCGGTCATACCGGTAGTGAGGTTATCGGAGATGATGATGACCACATTGCTCTTGCTGTTGACGCAGTCCAACAGACCGGTCATACCGCTGTGCGTAAAGGTGGAGTCACCGATTACGCCTACCGACGGATGTTGTCCGGCATCAGCCGCACCCTTGGCCATGGTAACCGATGCGCCCATCTCGAGCGTGGCATGCAGAGCCTGATACGGAGGCAGAGCGCCTAAGGTATAGCAACCGATATCACCAAACACGCGCGGGTTCTTGTACTCCTTCAGCACCTCGTTCAGTGCGGAATACATATCGCGGTGACCGCAACCTTGGCAGAGCGCGGGCGGACGGTTGACTACCAGCGTGTCGGCTTCGCGAACGGGCAGAGCCTCCAGGCCCAGCGCAGCGCGCACGCAGTCCGGACTCAGCTCACCCATGCGGGGCAGCGCACCGGTCAGACGACCCGTTACCTTCACCGTCGAGGGAACCATGCCGCGGATCAGCTCTTCTACTACGGGCTGACCTTCTTCGATTACCAGGACCTCCTCGGCGCCGTCCTGTACCATCCGGTCTATCAGGGCTGCGGGCAGCGGATACTGGCTGACTTTCAGGATGGAATAACCCATCTTCTCGTCGTAGTTCTCCATCAGGTAGTTATAAGCGATACCCGTAGCGATGATGGCTTTGCGGGGGTTGGCACCCTTTACGTAGGTATTGTGGGTGCTGCCGTTGCTGAGCGCTACGAAATTGTCCTGCGCAGCTACCAGCTCGGCATAGTTGCCTTTGGCGAAAGCGGGCAGCAGGATGAAGTGCTTCACGTTGTCGGGCATGCGCATCTCGTTCTGCTTGGGCTGATTCTCACGCGTCTCAACGACGGCGCGGCTGTGCGCCATGCGGGTGGTCACACGCAGCAGAATCGGGTAATGGATCTTCTCCGACAGCTCAAATGCCTCCTGCACCATATCGTACGCCTCCTGCTGGTTGGAGGGCTCGAAGCAGGGTATCATGGCAAACTTAGCATAGAAACGGCTATCCTGCTCGTTCTGCGACGAGTGCATCGAGGGGTCATCTGCCGCTACGACTACCAGACCGCCGTTAGCGCCGGTGATACTGCCCGCCATAAAGGCATCCATGCAGACGTTCATACCGACGTGCTTCATGCACACCAGTGCGCGTTTGCCCATATACGACATACCGAGTGCGGCTTCCATGGCCGTTTTCTCATTGGCTGCCCATTTGCAGAAAATCGGAGCCTGTCCTTCCGGACGCTTCGCTTCACGCATTTGAATGTACTCGGTGATTTCAGTAGAAGGAGTTCCGGGGTATGCATACACGCCGCTCAGACCTGCGTCAATAGCACCTTGTGCAATAGCCTCGTCTCCAAGAAGTAAGTGTTTCATGGTGTTTAAATATTTTGATAAAATGTTTTACAACATACTTTCAATCGGTTTTTCCCGATTTGGCTGCAAAGTTACAAAAAAAATCCGACATGAGCAAATTTTTCTCTGATTTTTTTCAAACAAATGTTTCATAACATACATAGCACAAAAAAAAATGCGACGACATCGCTTTCAAGCGAGACCTGTCAGGGCGGGTGTTGATGGCGGCGGGTGTTGATGGCGGCCGGCGTAGCGGGCGGTGAAAAGCTGCTGATTGGCGGATTCGGCAGGTGTCTTGACATGACGGGAACGGTCGGGGCAACGGCAGCTGTACAACTTGCCGGTAGGCGAGCGGCGGATGTAATAACCGGCTCGGCGGTTCACCATGCCATACATGGTCTCAATGTCTTATACTGAAATAGGTTTACTCATAAAACATTAAAAAAGTGTCAAATTTTAAGATTTTAGTTTTATGAACCGTGGTCAGTACAACAATTATCC
>ONBH01000020.1 GCA_900316005.1 uncultured Bacteroidales bacterium
TGTATAGAACGATATACCTACCGGCAGGATAATTCGCAAAAGCAAACTATCCGTTGAAACACCGAACAACTGACCGAATTCGCGTACAAAGAAATCGTAGTATTTGAAGATAGCGAGGATGGAGAGATTAAGAACGATGTTAACTGCAGTCCATGCTTTCGCTGCTTTGGGAGTTGGTGATTTGGCGATGAGCAATCCGCTGCCCCATGAACAGAACGAGGTGAATGCAATAAGTAATAGGAAACGCCAATCCCACCAGCCGTAGAAGACGTAACTAGCAAGGACTACAAATGCGTTTTGCAGTCGCAGCTTGAGATTGTCATTTATGTGTGCGTACCCGATTGCCCAGTAAATCAAAAACACGATGGGCAAAAAGAACGCAAATTCGATAGAGTTAAATAACATCGATTGATAGTAATAACTTATGTTACGCATACTATCAATCCACATAAACGCAAAGAGCACGAGTACTCATTGCATTTACCAAGGTTAGCCCACGACGGAAACCTTCTACAAAAATGATATACTCGTACTCAACTTACGAGCATTCTACATTTCTTTGTAAAAGGAATCCAACACGGAATCCTTACTGATTATTTCAGCGTTTTATTTCCTAAAGTTTCGTGGGCTTTCGGTAAATGCGAAATAATAGTAATGCTATAGTTTATATGTGGCGCACGCTTGCGCTTATTTCAAAATCGGGTGCAAAATTACAAAAAAATATTGACGTAGGCAAATTTTGGGGCGAGAAAATGCGGAGAAAGTGGATTTTGAAGGGGAAATATGAAAAAACTCGCAGTTAGGGGCTGCGAGTTGGGGAAAACCCGGGGGCTTCACCGGCACTACGTTCGGGAGAGGACTTTCCGGGACAGGATTATTGCCAAAGGGTTTCTTTGTCCCAATCTTTAGGGAAGCCCATAGCACTTATTATGTATGTCTTGCGTAGTTATCTACGCGGGGGTGTTAATTACTTTCTGTTTCGTTGGTGTTGTTGGTTGATGTCTTGTTTGCAGATTATCATAGATTATCATAGATTATCATAGACTATCACCCATTCTCCATATCTATTTTTGGATGTTCTTTTAATGACTTTATTCTCTTGCATCCATGTATCCGCCTCGGACAGAACCGGACGTTTGATGATGGCTGTAAACTGATTGCCTTCCTTGTTGTCAACAAATTGTACATCGCTATCCTCTTTCAATACGCGAGGAATGCCGGAACCAAGTCCGCGATAAGGCATCGTCTTGGCACAGAAATTAGCCATCAGCGGATTGCGCGGGAAGGAATTGCCATGCATCACTTCTTCCATCGTGTGCCCACCGACAACACTACCCGGATTGATAATCTCAACCCGATCATCAAATATCAATAGTCGTATTGCCGCCGTTTTGAGTAAGGCGGTCGATACAGAGGACACGCTTTGCCTTGCGGTTAATGACGATGTTCCGCCAGATGACATTGGAAGGCTGTGTGCTGCGGGTCGGGGCAAACGTAGTCTGGTAAATCATGGTTGCCCCTTCGCTGTCCACTTCGTAGTCCGGCAGCAGGCTGATATATCCGTCGCTACGGAAAGAATAGGTGTTGTCGTGGTTGCTAACCGCCTTCAGTTCGGTGACCTTAAACGGAAGATCCTTCTGCACGTCTTTTGCGAATTCATCGCTTGTGGTTGCCCGTTGTACCGCACAGGAGCAGAGGGCAAAGGCTAAAATGTAATAGATAGCTCTTTTCATTTGTTTATTCTGTTGTTTTCCCGACTGGCAGTCGGGGCAATAGAAGAATTTTTCTTTGTTTGGTAGTGTTTATTCTGTTGTTTTCCCGACTGGCAGTCGGGGCAATAGAAGAATTTTTCTTTGTTTGGTAGTCGGGGCAATAGAAGAATTTTTCTTTGTTTGGTAGTCGGGGCAATAGAAGAATTTTTCTTTGTGGTAGTCGGGGCAATAGAAGAATTTTTCTTTGTTTGGTAGTCGGGGCCGGATTCAATCCGGCTCAATGGAAGAAAGGGAAATGCTGTTGGGTGGAGCGGAAGAAAGGGAACAGTGGTTGCAAATCTCTTCCGCCATTTGGTTCATGGCTACGCAATCGGCGCGGGTGACATGGCGTTTGTCGGGATCGTACTCCCACGGGCTGAGAATCAGCACACGCCCTGCGGCTACGGCATCGAAGAGTCCGTCGTACGGTTTGTAGTAATCACGGAAGCCGTTGTCCGCGATACAGATGAACGGCCGTTCCTCTTTAAGCAGCACCTCCATGACCTGTTTCTCCTGCGGCGAGATGAAGGGCGAGACCATCACGGTGCCCTTGCGGGCAGCCAGTACACAGCCGTTCATGTAATCGCGCATCTGCTGCGGCTCGCCGTGTTCCGCCGCCTCGACCATCATCCGCCGCACATGGACGGGCGCGTAGTGCTCTGCTTGCAGCAGGGCGATGTTCCCCACGCCGCTGTACGTGCGCCCGGCGAGCTCTATCCCTTTCTGCACGCGGAAGAAACCCGGCATGAGACGCTTGGTAGCCAGCCGCTGTGGGTTCATGTCGATATAACGGAGCGTGGCAGGCAGCTGCCGCCGCTGCCCCATCGGGCGCACAAAGGGCATCTCGGTGAAGATGGGAGGGAGGGCATAATAAGCCGCATCACCCAATTGTCCGCGGAGTTGTGGCGTTAGCGTCTGGAGAGAGCGGAGCAATTCTTGGTAGTTTTCCCGACTGGCAGTCGGGGCAATAGAAGAATATGCACGTCCTATCTGTTTTATCCCTTGCCAGAAGCCTTGTACGACACTTCTTATCCCCCGTTTCATTTCTCGGCGCACATACCACACTGCATGCAGATGGTCGGGCATGAGGCAATAATGCAGAATTTGTATCTCCGGGTGCTTGTTTGGCACATCCCATAGCGCATTGACAAGCATTCGCCCCAACGCTTTCACTTCTACCCTCGCTTGGGTGGCATCGCTGTCGGGGATGACGAGCGTGCCGAGAAGCGGTTCGCGCGAGGGGATGGTCAGCGTGATATGATACAGCCCGGCACCTTTCCATGCCGTATCCGGCTCCTGCCATTGCCATATGTCATGCTCACTGGTCATGCTCTTTGTTTATTCTGTTTCTTTTCGCAGTTGGGCAATGATGAAGCCGCGGAGGGTGGTATAATACTTTCCTTGCGCAGCGGCGGTGGAGTTCTCTCCGAAGAAACGACGGTTGGCGCGGTTGAGGTTCTTGTTCGCGAGTTTCTTGTATTCGGCGTATTGCTCCTGCCAATAGGCGAGACGGGCTGGGTCGGAGAGTTCCGCTTTTGCTTGTTTGGAGCACTCGCCAAAAGAAGCAAAAGTGGCGCGCTGGTTGGCGGTGAGTTTCTTCTTGTTCTTGTGCAAGGGATAATTACTAATGACCGTCTTGCCGTGACGGTTGGTAACATAAAACTCGCTGTCGCCGGTGAGGCGGCCTTTGAGTTTGGATAATAGGATGTCTAATTCAGCTTTTGCCATACGCGTTCGGTGTTTTTAGATCGCCCAAGCATGGTCGATACTATGGGGTAGGTTGTTGATTGTCCATATATGGCCGATACTATGGTTTTGGACCGAGGTTCTACCGTTGTTATTCCGAGGTTCTCCCGTAGTCGTCGGCTTCCGATTACGTGTCGATTACGTCTCGTTTACGTGTCGTTTACGTGTCGTTTACGTATTTGACAGCAGTTTTGCAACCATTTCGGGTGCAAAGGTACAACTTTTTTATGAATTATGCAAATATTTAGACCAAAAATCAAGATTAGTTACGAATTTTTATACGCTATCGGGGACATACCGGAGTCTGGGCAAGAAGCCGGGGTATGAGTTTACCGAGCAATCCGCTTTCGGAATGTACCATTAACGATGGCATCTATATTTAATAAGCGGCTCACAACAATGTGAGTCGCTTTTTTGTTCTAAAATTTGCACATGTCTGAAAAAAGCAGTACCTTCGGACTCCGCCTTACTCTGTAATTCCCCCGAAGTTACGTTCGCAAAATCCTGCAAATAGCAAATTTATGCAAGCATAATTTGCGTATTCGGATTTTTTGTTGTACCTTTGCACCGCAAAACGAATAGCACATGATATATTATTTCTCCGCAACGGGTAATACCAGCATAGCAAGTATTACAAGAAACAATAATACAGGGCACTTCTAAACCACCCATAAACAATGAAACAGCATATGGAAACAACGACTTCTGCGCTCCCGGAGCGCATATTGTACCTCTGCACTTGCGCGGCATGGGCGGCAAAGGGCGACTTGGAACACTTGGAAACGGCTGTTCCGCAAGCCTTGAACCACGGAGTGACTATCAACGAACTGAAAGATGCGTTCGCGCAACTGTACGCCTATGCAGGCTTCCCGCGTTCGCTCAACGCCCTTGGCGTGCTGGAGAAAATCCTGAATGAATGTACGAAGGACGGATGTACGATGTACGAAGGTAAAATAGTCCAATGGTCTTGGGGTAAGCCTTTTGTGCGTCCTGCCGTGTGGGACGATGCCGCGGAGGCATTGCGCACCGGTACCGCCATGCAGACACGCGACGAAGGAGGCACGCCGTGGAACTACACTTTCTGCCCGCAGGCGGACTACTACATGAAGTCGCATCTCTTCGGCGACATCTACGCCTCCGACCAACTCACGCCTGCCGAGCGCGAACTCGTCACCGTGGCTGCCCTGAGCGCCATGGACGGTGTCACGCCGCAGTTCGAGGGACACAAGGAGTGCGCCGTCTTCATGGGCAACACCCCGGAGCAAGTAGCCGAACTCTGCCGCTGGCTGGAAAATAATCCATTTTTGCTTCAGCCGTTGCGCCATCATAGACCCCCGGCGAATAAGACGAACAGAGCAACGCCATCTTCTTCACTTTAGCCGGCGCGTTCTTGTACTCTTCCGCCATCCAAGCGGTGTTTCCTTTGGCTCTCGGCGAAGCCTGAAGAATCAATACGTTCATACTATTTGATGTTTGATGTTTTTTACAAACTTGCCACCAAAATCTCTTTGATGTCTTTTTCACTCAGCGGAGCATAAGCACTCTCCAGTCCCTCATTCACAGCAATATGATGTGCCATCTCGTCCAGCCGGCTTTCGTCGATGCCCACTTCGCGCAGGTGCATCGGAATGCCGATTGACTCAAAGAAAGCGTACGTCGCTTCGATGGCTTTGTTGGCAATCGTCCATTCGTCCAGCGAAGCGTCAATTCCGAACACATTCACGCCGTATTTGACAAACCGCGGCAGGGTGTGCTCGTTCAGGATATGCTTCATCCACCGCGGGGTGATGATTGCCAAACCCTCGCCGTGCGTAATGTCGTAATATGCGCTCAGAGCATGCTCAATGCCGTGGCAAGGCCAACCGCTCTCGCTGTTTCCAAGCGCCAGAATACCGTTGCAACCGTACGTACAAGCGAGCATCATCTCTGCGCGAGCCTTGTAATCCTCCGGGTTTTCAATACACTTGCGCCCGTTCTCCATGAGCGAACGGAACATCGACTCGCAGAAACCATCATTCAGCAACGTTGCGTCCTCCACGAAATACTGCTCCATGGTGTGGTTCATAGCGTCCGCAATACCGGCAGCAGTCTGTTTCCGGCTAACCGAGAACGTATATGTCGGATCCAAGAACGAAACGGCAGGGAACAAGTGCCGATCCAAGTAGCCGATCTTATCATTCGTCTCGGTGCGGGAAATCACACCGCCACAGTCGTACTCGCTACCCGTCGCCGCTAAGGTAATAATATCCACAATCGGCAGGGCCGCCTGCGCTTTCACTTTGTACGAAATCAAATCCCACGGGTCACCCTCATAGCAAGCCCCTGCGGCTATCGCTTTCGAGCAATCCAGCACACTTCCGCCGCCGACAGAAAGAATGACATCTATCTTATGTTCCTTGCACAGCCGCACGCCATCCAATACCGAAGGATCATATTTCGGATTCGGCTGAATACCGCTTAGTTCCACTACCTCAAAATCCTTCAGCGTCTCGCGTACATAATCATAAAGGCTGTCAGCCTTACCTCTGAAAGCCGGAATCTTTTTTATGCTTCCTCCGCCATAAGTCAGGAGGATTTTCTTGCCGAAAGCGCTCATTACTTTCTGCAGGTTCTCTACTACGCCTTCACCAAAAATAAGACGTGTCGGTGTCTGATAATCAAAGTTTTGCATATCGTTTTATTTTTTTTTGTCGGTTTGGAAATTTAGTTATTCTCTTTCGTTTTTAATAATCCTGTAATGCGGACGGTAGTGCTGTCTAAATGCTTCGCTATGCCGTACTGCGCTCGGTATCGAGGCCGCATAGCGCAATTCAGCTTGTAGTGACGAGTCTGCCCATGCAGGGTGAACCTCCAGAGCTATGGACTCTATCTGTTCCCATTCCTCTGCCCAGTTGTCTGAGAACGCATTATTTGTATCTGCAGCCTCCACAAAACGCGCAAAGAGTTCATCTTCACTCATCGCTCCGTTATGAACAAGAGACAGATTAACCCGCGTAAAACGATGCCGGAAACCCGTCGGTTCATACATCGGCATAGCACTCAAGTCTTGTGCTTCAGTAGCCGTTATCTCTTCCTTTAGGTATTGATGTGCCACGGCTGTGTCTCTCATTAGATGTTCTGCTCCGAAGAAATCCTGAAAACAAGTCTTATAGACATCCTGAAGCGTGGCTTGAGGATAGTGTTCTGCTATCTCCCTGCACATTGTGCGGATGGCTTGTTCTTCGCTTGGCTTCTGCGTTGCGCAGGCTGTGAGCATTACTGCGGAGATAAATAGGAAGATTTTTTTCATAAAGTAGTTCTATTTGCAATCACAAAACGGGTGTTATTTAATTCACGCTGCAAAATTACTGCTTTTTTTTCAAATACGCAAACATAAATTAGCCAAAAATATACCATTTTTGCAGGAATAGGCATCAAAATGCGCTTTTTTCTTGCATATCTCGCAAAAAAAGTAGTTGTAACTTTGCCTCGTTTTTGTACATCACACCATGACGTTTGAATGCTTCGTGTCTGAAAATGGAGAATGGAAAATCTTTTTTTTTATTCGTCTGGCACGGGATTTGCAGGGAATGGATTATCGGTTCTCGGTTATGGGTTCTCGGTTATGGATTATCGAACGACAAACGACAATGAAAAGGTATCGATACATATTATTGTTGGTGCTGGCGAGCTCGGTATGGCTGGCGGAGGCGGCAGAGCCGTTTCGGCCACCTTTCTCCAGGCCCGGAAGCAAACGTAATCTGGATTCGCTGGTGATGCAGGCAAACCATACGGATACTGTCTATGTAGCCTACTTGCCTACGGTGTACGTCTATCCGCAGATGAAGTTCAAAAGCAAACAGCAGGAGCGCTTCTATTGGCGCACGGTACGGGATGTCAAGAAAACATTACCCTACGCCAAGATGATAAAGGCCGACATGGAATATGCAGACCGGGAGATGGCGAAACTGACGACCAAGAAAGAGAAGAAAGCCTGGTGGAAGAAGTACGAGAAATATCTGTTTAAGAAATACGAAGACGACTTCCGCAATATGTATGCTTCGCAGGGGCGGATGCTGATGCTGCTTCTGGCGCGCGAGAGTGATACTACCAGCTACGAGTTGATTCGCAGGTACAAGAATAAGGCTACCGCTGATTTCTGGCAGATCGTAGCCAAGATTTTCAAGAACGACCTAAAGGAAGACTACGACGGCAACGACAAGGACCGTATCATCGAGCGGGTCATCACGCTGGTAGAGGCCGGTCAGCTATAATCCCCGGAAAAAGATGTCAGGATGAAAAAAAGAAAGTCTGCCGCGTGGCAGACTTTCCGAATGTTCGTTTTCGTTAGTAAGAAAGGACGCTTATTCAGCTTTTGCCTCAGCTTCAGCGGCAGCAGCCTCTTGAGCGGCTTCCTGTGCAGCCTGAGCAAGTGCTTCAGCTTCAGCTTTGCGCTTAGCAGCGATAGCCTCGGCCTTGGCCTTGTTGGTCTCTACTTCCTGAGCGTGCAGTTTCTTCTGGGCGGCGATTTTCTTATCAGCCTCTTCCTTCGAAATCTTGCCGTTCTTCTGGTCCTTCTGTGCCTTCCAAGCATCGAAACGACGCTGAGCTTCTGCCTCGTCAAAAGCACCCTTGGCGATACCGCCGCGGAGGTGTTTCATGAGCATAACGCCTTCATCGGAGAGGATGTTACGAACCGTGTCAGTGGGCTGTGCGCCAACCGATACCCAATACATCGCGCGGTCGAAGTTGAGGTCAACCTTGGCGGGATTGAGGTTGGGGTTGTAGGAACCGATGCGTTCAATAATCTTACCGTCACGCGGGGAGCGACTGTCAGCCACTACGATGTGGTAGTAAGCGTAGTCTTTGTGGCCGTGACGAGCCAAACGAATTTTAGTTGCCATTTGTTGTTTTAATTGTTTTTTATGGACTACGACTACACGAGTCGCGTGTCCGGGTTAATAAAAATGGTATGCTTCTTACTCGAAAAAGCGTGCAAAGGTACAACAAATTTACGAAACATGCAAATTTTTTCGGCTTTTTTTTGCATATATCAGAAAAAAGTAGTAATTTTGCAGGCTTAATATAGCAATTGAGATGCAATTTAAGGATATCATAGGTCATGAGAGCGTGAAGGAAGCCCTTCGTCGCAGCGTCCGTGAGGGCCGTGTATCGCATGCTCGGCTGTTTATGGGGCCGGCGGGTGTGGGTAAACTGCAATTGGCGATTGCCTATGCGCAGTACTTAGCCTGCGAACATCGTACGGCGGAGGATAGTTGTGGTCAATGCCCCTCGTGCCTGCAATTCCGGCGTCTGGAGCACCCGGATCTGCATTTCGTGTTTCCGATAGTCAAAGGTGATGCCGGCGATACGTGCGATGCGTTTGTGGGGCGTTTTCGTCAGTTGATATTGGATAAGGGTTATTTTGACCTGGATGATTGGTACGCCGCCCTGGGCGTGGATACAAAGCAAGGGATGATCTACGAGAAGGAGAGCGGCGAGATATTACGCAAACTGGCTCTAAAGTCCTTTAGCGACGGCTACAAGGTGATGATAATCTGGCAGGCGGACAAGATGAATGCTACCTGTGCCAATAAACTGCTGAAGATATTGGAAGAGCCGGCTGATAAGACCGTCTTTATCCTCATCACAGAGCATCCCGAATGGCTGCTGCAGACGATACTGAGCCGCGTGCAGCAGACACGTATCGGTCGGCTGGAGGAGTCGGAGTTGGCTGTGCGTTTCCGTCCGGATATCGTACGCATAGCCGGTGGCAGTTACCTGCAAGCCAAGCGTCTGGAGGAAGGTAGCGAACAGCAGCAGAAGTACTTTGAGGACTTCGTTCGCCTGATGCGTGATGCCTATACGATAGGTCAGATACACGATGCGGTAAAGAAATACGAGTCGCTCGCACGACTCAAGCAATGGAGCCTGGATATAGCTGACGCTAAAGTCGGTCGCGAACGGCAGAAGGCTTTCCTGCAATATATCCAGAATCAGTTGCGCGAGAACTACATCTACAATCTGCATCAACCTGCGCTCAATTATCAGACCGATGAAGAGGCAAAATTCAGTAGCCGTTTTGCACCCTATATCCACGAGGGAAATGTGGAGGCAATCATGGCAGAACTGGATAAGGCGGAGCAGCAGATAAGCCAGAACGGCAATGCCAAGATGATATTTTTTGACCTTTGTCTGCAGATGATTATGTTGGTGAAGAAGAGTTGAAGGCTCCCGCCCCCTTTGCAAAGGGGAAACAATTGGAAAAATGGAAAATTAAGAGTTTAGAGATAATATATATATGAATACAGAATTTACACTGAATGACGGTTCGTGCCGTCTCGACATACGTGGATTTCGTCGCAATGCAGCGCATATGCTGCCCGTGACGGATTGGCTGTGCGACCTGCCCGAGAATATCGCCGAGAGCGACTTGGTAGAGGTGCAGTTCAAGAACACCCGCAAGGCCTATTATCACAACAATAACCACCTGCCGTTGGAAAAAGGCACACTGGTGGCCGTTGAAGCCAACCCCGGGCACGATATAGGCGAGGTGACCCTGACCGGACGGCTGGTAAAGCGCCAGATGGAGAAATACCGTATTGACCTGACGCGCTACGAGATACGTTCCATCTACCGCCTTGCCACCGAGCAAGATCTTGAGCGCGCAGCTGAGGCCCACAAGAAAGAACAGGCTACGATGATTCGGGCGCGTCAGTTGGCCAAGGATCTGCAGTTAGAGATGAAAATCGGCGATGTTGAGTACCAGGGCGACGGTACAAAGGCCATCTTCTACTACATTGCCGACGGTCGTGTCGATTTTCGCCAACTCATTAAGGTCTATGCCGAGACCTTCCGCATCCGCATTGAGATGAAGCAGATAGGTGCGCGTCAGGAAGCCGGTCGTATTGGCGGAACTGGCCCGTGTGGTCGCGAGTTGTGTTGCTCGACCTGGATGACACAGTTCAAGAGTGTCGGCACGGGTGCAGCACGCCTGCAGAACCTATCACCCAATCCGCAAAAGCTGGCTGGCCTCTGTGCAAAACTCAAGTGCTGCCTCAATTATGAGGTGCCCGTCTATGAGGATGCAGCCAAGCGTGGCGAACGTATCGGCACACCTGTGCAGGTAGAAGAAGTAGCACCCGATTTGGGTTTCCAAAATGCTGTTGGGCAGGGCGAGATAACACGTTTTGACAAACGCAAAAAACAGAAAAACCGTAACAATAACAAAAACTATGACCGTAATCGCGAAGGCCGGCCGAATCGTGGCCGCAATGCTGATATCAATAATCCTGACGGCATGCGGCAGTAAACCTTCTTATCTGCATTTTGAGTCTCTGCCCCTGGCAGAATGGCATCAAGACAGCGTGCTCACATTTGCTATCGCCGTTGACGATACACTTGCGGCGTATGATATTCTGTTCCATATCCGCCATACGAACAGTTATCCCTACCAGAATATGTGGCTCTTTGTAAGCGCTACATCGGGCGATACGCAGCAGACGGATACGATGGAGTTCTATCTGGCTGATGACCGCGGCGCATGGCTTGGCAACGGACGAAATGGCCTGACGACGATGCCCGTTATCTACGACGAGCACCGCAGGTTAGGAAGAGACACACTGTTTCTGAACATCAGACAGGGTATGCGCGATAGTGTGCTATGCGGCGTGCAGGACGTGGGAATTGAATTGATAGTTGATAATTGATAGTTGATAATTGATAGTTGATAATTGATAGTTGATAATTGATAGTTTATGGGCAAGAATAAACTCAAGAAATTTCGGGAGATGGAGACATTTCAGAATGTCTATCAGTGCGCTATGCGCGAACTCGACAACCCCGATGCACCGGTTTGGCTCAAGGGGAACTGGCACGATAAGGTCTTTCATAACTCGAACCCTATTGTGTTGGAGTTAGGTTGCGGGCACGGCGAATATACCGTGGGCTTGGCGCGTAGGCGTCCGGACTGTAACTTTATCGGTATCGATATCAAGGGCGCGCGTATCTGGGCGGGAGCCAAGCAGGCTGTAGAGGACGGCATGCAGAATGTGGCATTCCTCAGAACCAATATCGAACTGCTGCCCCGTTTCTTTGACAAAGACGAGGTAAGCGAAATATGGATTACCTTTCCCGACCCGCAGATGAAGAAGGCGACCAAGCGTCTGACCTCCACGTTCTTCATGGAGCGGTATCGTCAGCTGCTTGCACCGGGCGGTCAGATACGCCTTAAAACCGACAGCCCATTCCTTTATACTTATACGCGCGAGATGGTGCGGCTGAATGCCTTGCCCGTTTTGGCGGATACCGAAGACCTATACGGCCCCGGTACAGACGGCGCGGCGTATGAGGAAGCAAAAGCACTGCAGACCCACTATGAGCACCAGTGGCTCGACCGCGGTATGAATATCAAATACCTGGCATGGGAACTTCGGGTACCCGAGGCATGGCAGGAACCCGAAATAGAAATCGAAAAAGACAGCTATAGATCCTACGGACGTAACTATGTATCCCCAACAAATCATTGATGCACTCACGCATGTGCGGTATCCCGGAACGGGTAAGAACCTCATCGAGAGCGGTATGCTGGAAGACGATATCCGCATCCAAGGCTTTGAGGTAAGTTTTTCACTGATATTCCAGAAAGACAATGACCCGTTCCTCAAATCGGTATTGAAAGCCTCTGAGACGGCGCTCAAAACGTATATCGACCCCAATGTGGTTGCTCATATCCATACCAAGTTCCTGACTCAGAAGACGAAGGTGGAAACCGGGGCACCCGACTCCCCGCTGCGAGCCCGTCACATCATCGCCATTCATAGCGGCAAGGGTGGAGTAGGCAAATCAACCGTGGCGGCTAATCTGGCGGTTGCGTTGGCACAACAGGGACAGCGTGTCGGACTGCTGGATGCCGATATCCATGGCCCGAGTCAGCCTAAGATGTTCCATACCGAGGACTGCCGTCCGGTGTCGGTAGAAGAAAATGGGCGTACCCTCATCGAACCCATCGAACAGTATGGTGTCAAGATGCTGAGTATCGGTTTTTTTGTTGACCCCGAATCGGCGGTCGTATGGCGCGGAGGTATGGCTTCGAATGCCATTAAACAACTCATCCAAGACGCCGCGTGGGGAGACTTAGACTACTTCCTAATCGACCTGCCGCCCGGAACAAGTGATATCCACCTGACGTTGGTACAGACCCTGCAGTTGACCGGAGCTATTGTTGTCACAACACCGCAGCCCATCGCGCTGGCTGATGCACGCAAGGGGGTGGATATGTTCCGCAACGAGAAAATCAATGTGCCCGTACTGGGGCTTATCGAGAATATGGCCTGGTTTACACCTGCCGAATTGCCGGAGAATAAGTATTATATCTTTGGTCGCGATGGTGGCAAACAGCTGGCGGAAGAGTTGCATGTGCCCTTGTTGGGGCAGATTCCCCTGGTGCAGTCCATCCGCGAAGGCGGTGATGAGGGTATGCCGATAGCCATGCAAAAAGGACATCCTGCCGCGGCGCAATTTGAAGAAATTGCACGCCGGTTGACAGTTGATAATTGATAGTTGACATTTGATAGTTGATAGTTGACAGTTATGTCGCGCACGCTCGAACTCGGGACACAGCCGATACATAAGCTACTCTGGAAGTACGCCTTGCCTGCCATCATTGCGATGACAGCCGCCTCGCTGTACAACATTGTGGACTCCATCTATATCGGTCACGGCTGTGGTGCGTTGGCTTTAGGCGCCCTGACGGTAGCCAAACCCTTTATGGATATCTGTGCCGCCTTCGGCAGTCTGGTAGGGGTGGGGGCGTCGTCGCTATTGGCGATCTATCTGGGTGAGAAAGACTACGACAAAGCCAACCGCGTGCTGGGTAACGTCATCGTGCTGAATGTGTTGTTGTCCGCCATCGTGATGGTAGTGGGCCTGATCTGGTTAGACCCCATTCTGATGGCTTTCGGCGCGAGTGAGGATACCTTGGGTTATGCGCATGAGTACATGGAGATAATTCTCTACGGTAATATCCTGACGCATATCTATTTCGGCTTGAACGCCATGCTCCGTTCGGCGGGTCACCCGCGGTTCTCCATGGTGGCGACCATCGTAGCGGTGACGGTCAATATCATTCTGGATCCCATCTTTATCTTTGTGCTGGATATGGGTGTGCGTGGTGCGGCATTGGCTACGGTGCTGAGCCAGGTAGTGGCGGTGGTCTGGCAGTTGACCAAATTCCTCGATCGCAGCGAACTGGTTCGTTTCCACCGTGGTATATGGCGCCTCAATCGCGAGATAACGCACCGGGCGCTGGCCATCGGTATGTCACCCTTCCTGTACAACATTGCCCATTGTTTTGTGGTGATAATCATCAATAACCAGCTCAAGAACTACGGTGGCGATTTGGCCATCGCATCCTATGGTGTTATCAATCGCCTGACTTTTGTCTTTGCGATGATGGTGATGGGGCTCAACCAAGGTATGCAGCCTATTGCGGGCTATAACTACGGCGCGCAGCAATATGATAGGGTGCTGCGCTCCTTCTACCTCACCTGCCTCTATGCGACTGGAGTTATGGCTATCGTGTTTATCCTGGGCGAGTGCTTCCCCAGGTTGGTGACGGAGATATTCACCCATGACCCTGAGCTTATCAACCTAACCATACGGCCCATGCGCATCATCTGCTCGACGATGCTCATTATCGGCTTTCAGATGGTCACAGGTAACCTGTTTACCTCTATTGGCAAGGCTGGAAAGGCTATATTCCTCTCGCTGACGCGTCAGGTTCTATATCTTATTCCCCTGGCCATATGGCTGCCGCTTATCTTCAATGACCCCTTGGATGGTGTGTGGTGGTCTATACCCGTCAGCGACACGATGTCGGCTATTACGGCCGTCATCGTACTCTTGGCTTCGCGCCGGAATTTTCAATCCGGTAAATAATGAGGGCTTAGTATAATTTTCCGACAATCCAATTGACGAGCCGCTTGGGCAGAATGCGGTCCAGGAAGCAGAATATGCCGTAGGTAAAGCCACCGACGTATTGCGGTGCGGGGCAGCGTTTGTTGGCGATGTGCCAGAAGCATTGCGCCATGGAAGCAGGACTCATGCCCGCTTGTTCATCTTTCTCCATCGCCGAGACGGCTTTGCGAATGTTGCCATAAACCTCTTCTCCAGCCTCAGACTTGGCGCGTGCAGCGGTAAAGCCGGTGGATACATCACCCGGCATGAGCACGCTGACATAGATGCCAAATTCGCGCACCTCATTCTGCAAGGCGAGCGCCAGGGCGTTAATAGCAGCCTTTGAGGCACTATAGAAACTCTGATAAGGAATACTGAGCACCGCAGCAACGCTGCTGGTGAAGATGATGCGTCCCGCGCGGCGTTCGCGCATATAGGGTAGTACCGCCTGTACGGTATTGAGTGCGCCGAAGAAATTGACCTCCATCTGGCGATGGGCGTCTTCGGACGTGGTAAACTCAATGGCTCCGCTGATGCCAAATCCGGCATTGGAGATCAGTAGGTCAATCTTTCCGGCGCGGCGGAGAACTTCCGCTACAGCCTTACGGGTGTCTTCCGTGCGTGTGACATCGCAGGCGATATGGGTGATGGTATCCATCGACTGACCGCTACGCGACAACTCGAATACCTTCCATCCTTGTGCGGCAAAGAGCTCGGCCGTAGCCTTGCCGATGCCGGACGAACCGCCGGTGATGACCAGTGTCTTCATCGTTCTGTCAAATCAAATCCGAAATCGGGAGCTCCGTCGCGCAGCACCTTGGCGATGATATTGGCGGCCTCCTCCAGGATGGGCTCGGTATGCGTAGCCATCATCGTGGTGCGCAGCAGGCACTCGCCTTCGACGCATGCCGGCGCGATGATAGGATTGACATAGACGCCCTTCTCGAACATCTTCTTGCCGAAGAAGAGGGTGTCAAGGGTCTTATAGGTGAAGATGGGCACGATAGGCGTGGGAGCATCGATGATGGGTACTTCGCGCTTGCGTAGCTGCTCGCGGAAGAAGTTGGCAGCCTGCATCAGACGAGCGGGGCGCTCAGGGTCAGCCTCCAGTTTACGGAGTGATGCCAGCGCCGTAGCTGCGCTGGAGGGCGTAATAGATGCCGAGAAAATAAACGGGCGTGATACATGGCGCAGGTATTCGCATACCTGATGTTTGGTCAGCATGCAGCCGCCAATGCTGGCGAGCGATTTGGAGAAGGTGAGCATGGTGATGTCCACCTCGTCAGTCAGCCCGAAATAGGCAGCTGTTCCGCGTCCGCCGGGGCCTAACACACCGAATCCGTGTGCATCATCCACCATGACGCGGGCTTTGTATTTCTTGGCCAACTCCACAATCTCGGGCAGTTTGCAGATGTCGCCGCGCATGGAGAATACGCCGTCTGTAATAATGAGTTTGCCGGCATCTTCGGGGATGGATTGCAGCTGACGCTCCAGGTCCGCCATATCCGAGTGCTTGTAGCGCAACATGGTGCCTAACGACAGGCGGCAGGCATCGTAGATGGAGGCGTGGTTCTCCTTATCATTGAGCATGTAATCGTCTCGGCCTACGATGGCTGAGATAATCGACAGATTGGTCTGGAAACCGGTAGAGCAGGTCATGGCATCTTCGTAGCCCGTAAATTCCGAAAGGGCTTTCTCTAACTCCAGATGCAAATCAAGCGTACCGTTCAGGAAGCGGCTGCCGCTCACACCTGTACCGTACTTATCCAAAGCCGCGTGACCCGCTTTGATGACATCTTCGTCTTCGGTGAACCCCAAATAGTTGTTGCTACCCAACATAATCACTCGGCGTCCTTCCATTTTCACGACCGGAGCTTGACGCGATTCCAAAACATGAAAATACGGATAAACATCCATCTCATGTATCACTTTCAGACGATTGTAGTCACACTTTGTAAATAAATCCATACTTCTTTTTTGCCTATAAATCGGTTCTTCATCTTCCCCCTTTTTCATCCCTATTCACAAAATAGCCTGCAAAATTACATATTTTTCTTGAAATATCAAAAAAAATCACAAAAAAAATGCACAATTGATAACAATTATGCACTTTTTTCTGAATTTTGCAATCTCTACTTGCCGCCAATGACTAATGTAGCGGCCCCAAGACCCTGTGTCATAATCTTGGATTCGATGCCGTAGCGTTGCTGCAAGTAGCGTTGTAATCCGCGCAGCCACGTGCGTGCATCCAGGTCGCGTCCGCGGTCGTTCTGCATGGGCACGGTCACGTTCTCAAAGAGCATCTGATTAGCGGTGGCGACCGAGGTGTTGAATTTGCCGCGCACGGTGTTGTCGGCTATCCATTCCTCGATGAGTACGCCCAGTTCCTCACCGTCGTAGTCGGACTCGAGGTCGCCGTCAAAGTCATCAAAGACGCGTACACGGATTACCAACTCGCGTCCGTTCTTCTGCAGATCGGTGAAATGCGTAATGAGTTGGTCTGCAAAACTATTGATATGACCGAGGATAGCCGACTCAAGCATGAGGGGCAGTTGAGCCTGCGAGGAATAGACGGGCTGACCCGTGCCTGTGGCACCGGCTACCTGTTTGTCGCTGTAGGCATCCAGACCTTGCAGTACGAAACTCAGCGTCTTCTGACTGCCTCCGGCTACGGAGTTGATGGTCCAACCCATCTTTACCCATATGTCGGCATGCGCCACGTTCTTGAGTTGATCTATGGGTGACTCCATAATCTCAGCGCCTGTTTTGGAGCTGGTCATCACATCCTCAGCGTGTTGCGTCTTCAGGGTCTTGAGTTGCGACTCCAAGTTCTTGAGCGGGAAGCCGCGGTCGGCAAACAATGTGTTAACCTGTGCGATGGCTTGCAATAGCTCGGGATGCGTGGTGACGGCAGCCATATAGTCGGGTTGTCCGTCGGCGGTCACGAACTTATTTTGCTTGCACCATTGGTCGGAAGGCACCACCATGATGGTCGGTACTTTGCCCTCCATAATCTCGTCCATCTTCTTCAGAACACCATCGGTCTCCAGACGTTGACGCAATTCGTCCACCATGACGGTGACGATGAGCCCGACCTTGTATTCCTTACCCACTTTCATTACTTGGTCCGGAACGCCGTTACCGATGAGGGATACATAGCGTTGGTACAGACCGCCGTCTGCAAAGAAATCCGTAAAGTAGGTCTCAAACTTGTCTTCCGCATCGGGGTCATCGATGAGGGGCTTGCGTCCCGGCAACCGTTGGGCGTCAGCCGAAGGGGCATAACCTGTGAAGATGATGCCGTGCACGGCATTCTTGGCAGCCTGCGCGGTAGCTACAGTGGCGTTCTTGGAATACGACCACACGCGCACGATGACGCAGCCCTGCTGCGCCTGCCCGACGGCGGGTTGCAGCTCGTAGCGCCAATGACGCGTGTCTTTGTTGGCTTTATTCTTGGCTACAGCCTGCGCCCAAATCATCGCAGTCAGCGGTAGCAAGATGGCAAGTAAAAAATAGCGTTTCATACTCTATTTCGTTTTTTAATTGATGAGTCGTTTGTCGTTAGTCTGATTACCACCAGTTGATGTCGTACGATTCTTTATCAAACTCGCCCGCATCTTCGCGTGCTTTGAGGGTCTCTACGATACGAATCTTGGCCTCCTCGATGAGTCGCTTGAAGGCGGGGTCGGTAGTCTGAATCTGTTTGACGGCATTGAGGTAAGCCTGGTCTTTGTCGTCGCCTACGCCCTTGCGTATCAGGTTCTTCGACGAGAAGAGGATTCCGGAATCCACATCGCCGATGTAGAAAGTGAAACTGACTTTTTGATACGCCTTGGCGGGTGTGGTCTCCGTCATACCTTCCTCGAGCACGTTGGAACGTACAGTCAGTATAAAACGCGAGCGGTCGCTGGAGTCCATCACGCCCTGGCGTAGCAGAGCCTGTTTCATCTTGTCCAGCAACAGCGGTTGAGCTCTGTCGGGTACGTCGCTGGTGATGGCGATATGGGGGATGATGATGATTTTCTCAGCCAAGGTAGCGTCGGTCGCATCTTCGGGGCGAGGTTGTGCCATGACTGCCATAGGCAGGCAGAGCAATAGTATGGCAAATATCTTTTTCATACTCATTAGGTTTTTACATCAGTTTACGTTTGGCTTCTTTGCTGCCTAACTTGGCGGCTTTCTGATACCACTCAATGGCCTGCTGTTTGTCGGCGGCCACGCCGTCGCCGGTCTCGTACATCAACCCCAATTTGTAGGCAGCATCGGCTGCTTTTTTCTTCTCGGCTGACGCGCTTGCCTTGCTCAGTTGCTCTACGGCGCGACCATAGTCACCGCTGTTGTAGGCATTCATACCCTCCTGATAGGGGTCAGCCTGTGCGGGCGCTACAGCACGCGAGGTGGTAGTGGTAGGGGAGGTCGGCGAGGTCGATGTTGTTTGCGTTGTGGGCGTCGTTTGCGCAGATGGTGTAGTTTGCGTTTTGGCAGGCTTTGCCGGTGTGGTAGTCGTTTTTGCGGGGGTGTTGCTTACGGTCTCGGCCTTTTGTCCTTCGGGTTCGGGCGAAGCTTTCTTGCCGCCGCCGAATACCAACGCGCCTGCTACGCCGATCACCACAACGATAATCACCGCGATAACCCAACCGGGCATCTTGCGTCCGGTCTGCACGGTGATGGTTCCTTGCCCTGCAATGCTGCCTACGCCTTTCTCGTCCTTCTGCGGCTTGCGGTCAGAGAAGGTAGGCTCCTCCTGTTGCGCTTGCTGCTGAGGCTTCTGCGGTTTGGGCTGCTGCGGGCGCTGACGTTGCTGTTGCGCCTGTGCTTCGGCCTGCTGCTGGGCTACTTCGTTCACCGCACGACGCGTCTGTTCATCCACGATGCCACCGGGCAACTGACCACCGGCACCCACGTTGATGATGATGGTCTGCTGGGTGTTATTGGTCGTGTTGTTCTGGGTGTTATTGGTGGTGTTCTGGGTCTGATGCACCGAGTGGTCTTGGTTCGATGATACATTCACATCGCCGTGTGACAAGATTGACTCGGGCATGGCAACCTCGGGTTGCGCGGGTTTCTGCGGTTTATAACCTGCGGGACGCTCCGGTGTGCTTACACTCGGTTTCTGCGGGGCAGAAGCCGCCGGCCTCTCCGGCGCTGAGGGCTTAGCTCCGCCATTTGCAGCCATCTCGGCATCGCTCAGTTCGTATTCACAGTTCGGGCACACCCGTACACCGGGTTGCAGTTCTTCGCCACATTCAGGACATTTCATACTTGTTCGTTGTTTACAGAGTTAATACACATTGATTCTTCTTCTATCTCACCTTCCACGCTTACCTGCATGTCTTCGTAGGGGCGCAGAAAGTCGCTATCAGCAGCCATCTTGCCGGCGCGATAAAGCCGGTAGCGGGTATTCTCGTCCACCTCCAGGTAGGCATAGTCACCCTCTGATTTCGTACCCTCCATTTCGTGGACAAAACGGATAAAACCTTCGTACTTCATAGCTTCGCGTTGTATTAGTTGTTTCCGTTGTTTGCGTTATTTCCGTTATTGTTCGTCGGTTGCGGATGGGCGGCCATCGTGCGCAGCAGTTCCATCATCTGGTCGTTCTGACGCTGTTGTTGCTCGCGCATGCGCTCGTTCCATTCCTTGTCGGTCTCGGAATGCAGGCGTGCCATCTCCAGTTCGTGCTCGCGGTTGGCATTCTCCATGGACATAAACATTTCGAACTCCTTCTGCCGGCGTTCCAGCTTCAGCTGTTCCTGCCTTTGCTGCTCGCGGAAGGCGAAGTCAGCCTCCTTCTGCCGGCGCTCGAGGTCTGCCTCTTGTTCCAGACGGCGGTAGTCAATGTCGCGCAGCAAGCCCTGTTTGCGTATCTCGGCCAGGATGACATCTTCCTCTTCTTTCGTGCGCGCTTCGCGCAATCGACGCTGGCTGTCAAGCATAAGTTGGAACTTGTCCATCTCGTCTTTGCGTAGCAGGTTGTCTTTGTTGATCTTATCCAACTCGGCGCGCAGTTCGCTCTCGCTCCGTGCTTCGGCTATCTGCTGGGCGTTCTGAACGGCTGTCATACGGTTGCGGAACTCGTTGGTGCGCTGCAGGTAGTCTAACTCCTGTTCGCTCAGATACATCTCGCGGCTGAGGTTGCGGAAGCGTTCCATGTCTGTGCTATCAGCCGTTATCTCAACGATGCGTGCGATACCCAGACCGTAGAACAGTTCGGGTGCTACCTCGTTGATCTTGTCCTTCATCTCGCGGCGTATCTCTGTCGGCAGGCTCGAACCATCCCATTCGCGGTCCTCCATTAGCTGCTGCAGCGTTGTGCGTACGGCATCAGAGATGCTATCCACGATGTGAGCCGTGGTCAGCAGTGTGCAGTCCGTCAGGTAGTGGGCGATGAAGCGTTCCTTATCCTGAATCTGGAACATCGCATTCACGCCCACTTGCAGGTCGTAGTACTTGGTCTTGATGACCATGGGCTTGAAGGTCTTATAGTCGTCTATCGTCGGCTGCTTGGCACCTACCAGCACGGGGAAAGCCTTGTCCACCAGGATGATGATGGAGAAAGCAGCGGCTTTCTGCAGGTTGAGCAGCAACGCTTTCTTCTCTTCTTCGCTGGGATCGGGTTTCTTCTCAAAGAGTTGTTCTACAAATCCCCAGGCTTTCTGCAGGGCGTTGCCGTCCTTGGTCTTGACGAGCGCCTCCTTGAACTCATACACGCCGCCGGTGAGGGTAGCGACGGTCTTGCCGTCCACGCGCACATAGGCCGTGGTGCCTTCCGATACGATGACACCCTTGGCGTCGCGGTAGGCCGCCAACTCCTGCGGCGTGATGACGCGGGCTATCTGACCTTGCTGAATGGTCCAATAGATATGCTGACTGGAGGTCTGAACGACATCCGGCGCCCCTTGTTGGCGGGCGTGCGCATTGTCTGCCTGTGCAGGCGTTGCGGCTTGGGTAGCCTGTTGGGTTTGCTGCGGAGCAGCGGTATCAATCAGTTTCTCGCCGCACTTCGTGCAGAACTTCTGACCGGGTTTCACCGGTGCGTTACATCTTGGGCACTTATCCATAAATATCAATTATCAATTATCAATTATCAACTATCAATTATCAACTATCGTACGGCTTTAGCCGATCGTTCGAGGCTTTGCCGAGATAAGAATTATCAACTGTCAACTATCAATTATCAACTATCAACTATTTCGTGAGTATGACGTCCTGAATATTTCCTTTCTCATCGGCGCTTACCATCGCCACGTTGCTCTCGGAGCCCGGCACCGTTTCCAGCGGGTAGTCGTACCCTAATTCGCGATGGCCGTCGGGGTAGGTCTTGCGGGTGATGATGAGCGGTTCGCGGGCAGGGATGTTGTACTGCTCATAGAGCTGTTTGGCGATGACTTCGTGAATCTTCATGATATTCGAATCTACCGCCTGCCTCAACTGTGACAACATCGACTGCGGTGCAGCATCGGCATTCTTACTCATCAGGACCTCTTCTTCCGGCACGTTGAGCACATCGTTCTGACCAATCGGAGCGGCTTTTGACACGTGTGCGGTGACAAACTCGGAATCGGGTACAGCCAGGTGCATCATCGGGTCGCCGAATAGGTTGAACTCGGCGATTGTCAGCGCATGGGCGGGGTCGCCGGGTTTATGCTTGAAGGTAGCCATCCGCGCGGCAAAGAACGCAGCACCGGCACTCTTACCGGTCAGCATATGGCGGTTGAAGGCCTCCGCTAAGATATCCGAGGTGGACAACCGGCCGCCGCTATCCACTCCGCCTAATGCCGTGCGCGAACTGCCCACGAATACCATTGTCAGCGAACTCAATGCCGTCAGCACCATACTGTATTCCTTTGGGAAACCGATAAAGCGTCCGCCGTAACATGCCTGCGTGAAGAGGATATTAGGCCGCTCGGATGATGCAATCAAACGGGGAGAGAAAGCGCGGTAGAACTGACCGCGATTGCCCATTTCCTGACCGTAGTAATGGTACGAACGCATGTCGCCCGACCCGTGCAGGTTGAAGAATATATAGCCCGCATTCGTGTTGAAGAACGGATGCTGATCCTCTTCGTCCAGCACCACAGCCGGCGTCAGGAAGATATGCTGACGGAAAAGCACCTGTTCGGGTGTCTGCGGATAGTCGGGGAAGAGGCCTGTCTTGGTCAGCGGCGCTGTGATGACGTCGGTGATTTGCTTCCAGTGCGGGTCGCATTGGCTGTAGGCGCGCCCCAAGGGTACCGAGCACTCTAATTGTACGCTGCGGTCCAGGTAGCCCGTCAGGTCTTCTAACGACGCGTTGTCGGCCACCGGCAGACGGCCTACATAGAACAGCGCATCGTAGCGGAATAGGCGTTGCGAGAGCAGGTCTTGCTCCATCTTCTGACCAAAGGGGTAGGCGTAGAGCATGTCGGTGTCCATGGTCTTATCCTTGCCGCTCATGTGCGAAGCGAGGAAGTTGGGCACGGTAGGCATCGGCACATCGTGACTGCCACCGATGATGAAGAGGTACTCCGACTCGGGCATCCCCTTCTTCTGTTCCCACTCATGTTGATCCAGCGTCAGGTCGGCATACGCCCACCAGGGGTCTTTGCTCGTGAGGCTCACGTGTTTGTGCTGCCCGAAGAGATTCGACTTGAGGTACGTGTAGTCCGAAGCATCAATAAGCCGGTAACTCAACCCGATATTCTTGAGGTCCTCAATATAGTTCTCTATAATCCCCTTCAGCGCCACGCCATCTATCTTCAGCCGCTGACTGAGCGTTGCGATATTGGTCAGAATCAGGCCGCGCGCAAATACGGCACGCGTGTCGGGTTGCTCTTGCGGAGTGGGCGAGGACTGAGGCTCGTCGCGCTCGGGCTGCTGTTGCTCACGCTGAGGCTCCGGCGAAGTGCCAGCTGCAGGGGGTTCAGCATCATGCATCACTTTCGTACCACATTCCGGACAAAACAAGGCATCATCATCCAGCCGGGTTCCACATTCAGGACAATACATAACTCTCTAATCTTGTGTTAATATGCTATCATTCATGTTGTCTCGGACACTAAAAGTGACCCATGAACACAAATTTTTCGTGCAAAGTTACGAAAATATTTTGATATATCAAAAAAAAAGTGTAATTTTGCACGAATTTTGTGACTTGAACTCGTTTTTTGGGTCCGAAAAGGCATAAATGAACTAAAAATTACTTAAAAAAATAAAAATTATGTCAAAAGTAACTGTTGTGGGCGCCGGTAATGTAGGCGCAACCTGTGCAAATGTTCTGGCCGTGAAGAAAGTGGCCAGCGAAGTAGTCCTCATCGATATCAAAGAAGGCGTTGCCGAAGGTAAGGCTATGGACATCATGCAGACGGCTCAGCTCCTGGGTTTCGACACCGTGGTAAAGGGTGTTACGAACCGTTATGAGGAGACCGCCAACTCGGATGTAGTGGTCATCACCAGCGGTCTGCCCCGCAAGCCGGGTATGACCCGTGAGGAGCTCATTGGCGTGAATGCCGGTATTGTAAAGTCGGTAGCCGAGCAAGTACTGAAATATTCGCCGAACGCTATCCTCGTGGTCGTATCGAACCCGATGGACACCATGGCTTACCTTACCCTGAAGGCTACCGGCCTGACCAAGAACCGCGTTATCGGTATGGGTGGCGCACTCGATAGCAGCCGTCTCAAATATTTCCTCTCGCAGAAGCTCAACTGCAATGCCAACGAGGTAGAAGGTTTCGTTATCGGCGGTCACGGCGACACCACCATGATTCCTATGGCTCGCTTCGCTACCTACAAAGGTATGCCTGCTACCAATTTCCTGACCAAAGAGGAGATGGACGAAGTGGTGAAATCGACTATGGTAGGCGGTGCTACGCTGACCGGTCTGCTGGGTACCAGCGCTTGGATGGCTCCGGGCGCCAGTGCAGCCAGCGTGGTTGACAGCATCATCAACGACCAGAAGAAGATGATCCCCTGCTCGGCTTACCTTGAGGGCGAATATGGCTATAGTGATATCTTTATCGGTGTGCCCTGTATCATCGGCCGTAACGGTATCGAGCGCATTGTTGAGTTGCCGCTCAACGACGACGAGAAGGCTCTCTTCGCTGCCAGCGAAGCTGCTGTAGCCAAGACCACTGCTGTTCTCCACGAGATCAACGCCATTTAATGGCTATCGGCCAATGACCAATGGTTAACAGCCAATGGCCAAAGTAAAAATCCGCGAGCATCAGCCCGCGGATTTTTTAATGTCAACTGTCAATTATCAACTGTCAATTATCAACTGTCAATTATCAACTGTCAATTGTCAACTATCAACTATCTGACGCTCGTCAGGTTGCGAACCTTGGCATTGAATGCATCGGCCTTCATCAGATCTTCGATGGAGAGGTGCATACGGTAGTTCCAGAAGTGACGCGGGTTCGACGGCAGGTTGATACGCTCGCCGTTCGGGTCTGCCAGGCGCAGCTCGCCATCGATAGCCAGCCAGTCTTGCAGGGGCAGTATCACCCACATAGCGGGCGAATACATATGCTGGTTCACGATGAACTCGGCTATCTCGGGCGTCATATGTTCGGGTGCTTCGCCCCACCAACCCATCTGCTCGTTGTAGAACTGTTGGGTGACGGCGCGGTCCTCTTCCCACCATGCGCGCAGCGGGTTGGTATCGTGCGTGCCGGTCGTGCAGACGCTCAGGTAAGGTGCATCGGCGGGGTGGGCGAACTTTACAGTTGGGTCTTTGGGCATACGCTGTATCTCCAGACTCAGAATCTGCAACTCGTGCATCACCTCCGGCACGCAGGCGGGCACCATGCCTAAGTCCTCGCCGCAGCAGAGCATAGAGGTGGACGAGATCAGCGTCGGCAACTTGCGCATAGCCGACTCACGCCAGAAGTGGGTGTGGCGGCGGTAGAAGTAGTCGTTGTAGATACCCATGATGATATCTTTCTGGTCTTGATACAGCTCGGTGAACGAGTGCGACTGGTAGATGGAGATACGCGGATGGAGCATCTCGGGGTGATTCTGGTCGCGCACGAACAGCACCTCGCAATGCAGGTACAGCAGACCGTTCTTCAGGTTCTCGCGCTGGCTCTCCTCCATATCCTTACCTTCGCCGGTGGTGAAGTAGGCCTGTACTTTCTGCTGGGTGTCAAACTCATCGCGGAAGTAATACACGTAGCCGTCTTGTGTCAGCAGGAATTTCTCCTTGGCCAGTTCGGTGTCGTAGCCGAATGTCTCACCCAGGAAGTTAGCGCGGATATAGGGTTTCACCATGCGGTCTTCATCCAGCTTGATGCCCATGTTCCACAAATCCTGCAGGCTGTAGGGCATGGCGGGTACAAAGTGTCCGCACAGCCCCCATACATCGCTCTTGCGCATCTGCCAGATACGGAAGAATCCTAAAATATGGTCAATACGGTAGGCGTCAAAATAATCCTGCATCTTGGTGAAGCGACGGCGCCACCAGTCGTAGTTATCCTTCGCCATCACATCCCAGTTATAGGTCGGGAAGCCCCAGTTCTGGCCTCTGGCGTCGAAGTCATCGGGCGGAGCACCGGCAGAGGCGTTCAGGTTGAACAGCTCGGGCTCTACGGCAGCATCCACCGAGTCGGGCGAGATGCCGATGGGTATATCACCCTTCATGGCTACGCCGATGCTGTGGGCGTATGCAACCGCTTCGCTCAACTGGCTGTCGGCGTGGTATTGCAGGAAGTAGTAGAACTGCTTCGGCTCGCCGTCGCGCTTGTGCAGGAACTCGGCATAGGGCTCCAGCCAACCGTTATTCTTCTCTACGAAAGCCTTATAATCGGCACTCTCGGACAGTTTCTTGAAGTCACTCTTGTACAGCGCACGGAAATAAACCATCTTGGCGTCATACACGTTCTGATAGTCGGCTATATTCTTGGCATTGAATGCGGCCTTCTCCTCCTCGTATTTCTTTTGCAGCGTGGCGCTCAGTTTGCCCATACGCGCTATATTTATATATATAGGGTGTAGCGCAAACACGCTCACGGCATTGTAGGGGTACGAGTCAATGTTGCTGTGCGTCAGCGTGGTGTCGTTGATAGGCAGCGTCTGAATCATCTTCATACCCGTCAGGGCAGCCCAGTCCGCCATCTTCTTCAAATCCAAGAACTCGCCGATACCGAAGCCTTCGTCTGTCCGGAGCGAGAAGACCGGTACTGCTACACCGGCACCTTTCCAGCGCGGCTGGGTGCGACGGAACGAACGGTCGTGATGTACGACCTTCATGCCTTTCTTCAGACCCCAGATATGACGGTTCTCACCCCATTCCATGTCCACCACATTGCCCGTCTGCAGGTCGTAGATGCAGTATTTGTATTCGACAATGGTGTCTGCAGGGCAGCTGAAGTCACCCTGCCAGATGGGGAACTCGGCATCACTCAGCACTTTCTTTTCAGCGGGGTTCCAGTTTCCTAACTCCGGTACATTACCCATCACGGCAACGCCCTGCGTCGGCAAGATCTGTGGCAAGTCAATCGACAGACGTACGTTGCCTTTGACTGCGGGCAGTTTCGACGGCGTGCGACGGAATAGGGACTTGAGGAAAGCGGTCGAGTAGAACGACTTCTCGCCGTCCACCGTTTGCCAGGTGTCATAGACCGTCACGTTCTTGTCCGCAGCTTTCAGGCGCAGCGTGCGCGGCAGGCCGGCCTCGTGACGGAACTGACCGTCGCCGTTGCGAACGGCATATTTGTAGTGCAACTCGCAGGTCTTGTCCGGCAACTCAAGGGTTGCTTGCCAGAAATCTTCTCCCTGGCATGACAGCAACAACGGGTTTTCTTCGTTCAGGCCCGGTACAGAACCGTCGGCCCCAATCACGCACATAGTCTCACCATAGACTGTGCGATAGTTGATTTGAAACGTCAGCTTCATATAATTATCAATTATCAATTATCAATTATCGTACGGCTTTAGCCGATCGTTCGAGGCTTCGCCGAGATAAGAATTGTCAACTATCAACTGTCAACTATCAATTGTTTAATCGTGCTTTCGCACGAGGCTACCGATGATCATCGGCGGAATGGTGTTGATAACCCAAACCAGTACCGCAGCCAGCGCCGCCGACGCCGCCATCTCGTGGCTGTAGTATCCGAACACCACCATTGCCCACGAACCGCGGATACCTATCTCCGCAGCCGGTACATAGGGCGTCAGGGTGATGAGCATATAGTACGTGGGCAAAATCACCAAGGCCTCCGTGAAGCCTAACTCGATGCCCGTGAAACGCAGCACCAGGTAGAACTGGGTCATGAAACACAGGTAACGGCATAGGGTCTGCAGCAGAATGAACAGAAACTCCACCATCCGCATACCCGCCAGCGCTTCGGTCACCTCACGCATACGGTCAGAACGCCAGTAATGGATATTCTTCAGCTTGCGGAGGATGAGAGGCAGCGTTGACAATATGATGGTCAGCCCGATGGCTGCCCCCAAGGCTATCCAGAACGGCGTGCGGTCATCCGATTGGCTGAAGAATACAAAGGCGGACGGCAGACCCGATAGCACAATAACCATCGTCGTCGCAAACGCCGTCACACCACCGTAGGCGAGGGCCATATGCCAGTTCCCGGGATTATGAAACAGCATGGCACGGGTGGGGTAGTCGCCCATCCGGTAGGGGGTCAAAAAGGCACCTAAGAAGCCGTAATAGACTTGTCGATTCGCGTCCCACAACGTCATGGGTTCTACACGACGCAGCATGTAACGCCAGCGGAAACCATCCAGACCTACATTCAGCGGAAACAGGCAGAATGCCAGCAGCAGGCAGAAGTATTGTTCGACATCGGCAGTCTGAAAGTGACCAACCATAGCTGCATAGTTGTCGTATGTGGCGAGTTTGTAAATCAGAAAACCGTACGCTGCCACCGGTAGCACGATATTCAATATCCTCAGATATACTCGCCTTTTATCCAGATTCGTATCAACGTTTTTCAAAGCAGAATCTTCACTAATTACACAATCTGCCTGCAAAGGTACAACTTTTTTTTGATATGTGCAAATAAAAACGCTTTTTGAAAGAATTTTTTATAAAAAAATGATAAATTGGTCAATGTTGTGCGCATGACTAACTTGACCAACTTGACCAAGTTCCCCTTCTTAAGTTGGTCAACTTGGTCAACTTGGTCATGCAAAAAATTGCTTTGTTCATTTTTTCGAACCCTATGTCCGAAAATGCAGCATTAGTTATTCTTAGATGTTCTTAGATGTTCTTAGTCGTTCTTAGTCATTCCGCGGACTATCTGCTTATTATTTCCATACTATATGCTTAGCATCATCTTTTTTCAAAAAAAATACAGCTATTCATAATGAATTATTCATTATTCATTAAAAAAGTTTGCATATGTGCAATTTTTGTTGTACCTTTGCACCGAATTTGCAAAACGAGGCTTTTTTATGACCGCTTTACAACTGAATACTAACATATATCGTAGTTTGGGTATTATATCCGAAGACGAGGGTTTACTTCGTGAGGCATCCAATTATCTTACGAGTTTGGCTGAGCAATTTGCGCTACGGTCTAAAACGGATGTGCTACATAGTCATGATGTGATTACCCCGGAATTGCGTGCGATTATCGAAGCTGCCCGGGAGGAGTCAAAACGAGGAGAAACAACAGTATGCAGAACGCGCGAAGAATTACAGCAGCATTTGGATAGCTTATGACGTATTCGATTGAGTTTACAAAGTTAGCGGATAAAACACTATCCAAATGGAAAAAATCCAATCTTCGCTTGTACCAAAAAGCTTCAGTATTGCTTCATGATATTAGCGAACATCCTCGTACAGGACTTGGGCATCCTGAAGCTTTGGTAGGCGGTGGCGATATTACATACTCTCGTCATATTACTGCCTCAGATCGTATTATTTATGATATTTATGACGATCGTATATGCGTCCTTGTAATCCAAATGGAAGAACATTATAACGACAAATAAAAACAACAATATTAACTAAAAACTTAACATCATGAAGAAATTCTTCTCTCTCATTTTGTGCTCGGTAATGGCTTTGGCGGCTTCGGCTACCGTCTTTACCAAAGTAACAACGGCTCCTGATGATTGGTCAGGTAACTACATCATCGTCTGCGAGGATACCATCGGCAACGGCGCCAAGGTATTCACCTGCGTGGATGCCAGCCAGAACTTTGTGGCAGCGACCATCGACAACGGCACTATTACGGCCGACAACCTCAGCGCATATGTCGTAACCGTCGAGCCGATGGAAGGCGGTTATTCCGTGAAAGCCGGTTCGCAGTACATGTATGGTACCAGTGGCTCTAACAAGCTGAACTTTGCTTCTTCTCCCAAGCTCAACACCCTTGCCATGGACGCTACCGGCGTGCTGATGACTTCCGAGACTTCGGTGCTCCGCTTTAACTCCAAATCGACCATCACGGGTGGTAACGAGACCGGTATCCGTTTCCGTTACTACAGGTCCACATCGTACACTAACCACATGCCCATCCAACTCTATCGCACCGACGAGGAGATTGTTCCTCCCACGGTGGACACCATCGGTGTGACCGAGGCTTTGGCACGTATTAATGCCGGAAACCTGATTTCTTGCTACGTAAAGGGTGTGGTTGCTACCAATCCCTCCGACCCCGGTACGTATGGTAACACCATCTTCTGGATGACCGATATTGAGAATCCCACCGATTCGTTGGAGGGGTATCGCATTCAGGGCTTGAACGACCAGCCTATCGCTACTAAGGAAGACATCCCCGTTTCCTTCGGTGATACCGTGCTGCTCTATGCTAGCGCACTTGCGCTCTACAACAACTCCATCTATGAGATTTACGGTGGTTATGTAGCCGAGATTCTGGGTAAAGCTCCCATCAATGTGTTGGATTTCGGCTATGCCGATGTACGTTATATGGGTACCGAAAATGATGTGACCACATGGGTATTCACCTTCTCCATGGAGGAGGATGTGCTGCCGGGTGCTACCTTCCAGGTAACGAACCATATGACCCGCGGTATTGCCGGTCGCTACTATACGACCGAAGCCGGTGCTTATCTGCCCAGCGAGGCTGTAGAGGAAGTGTTCACCTCCTTCGCGTTGAACGTGACCTATGCCGGTCAGGGTGCTAACTACAACCTCTATGCTATCGAGCTGACCTTTGCTACCGAAACGGGTATGTATCGCTACAACAGCCAGCTCGAGATCGCCGGCTACACCAGCGACTATGCTGAGCCCTATGCGCTGACGGACGACCAGCCGTATATTCCGCAGGCGGGTGACACCCTGACTTGCGCGCAAGCTAAGGAATACACCCTCACGCTCGATGACCAGGCTTCCACCGAGTTCGAGGTAACCGTCATCGGTTACGTGACCGACAACTTCAATGGCAACGTAAGCCGTGGCCAACAGAGTTTCTGGCTTGACGACGTGAAGAATAGCGGCAAGAAGACTTTCCAGGGCTACTATTGCAACCTGCCCGATCAGACTACTCCCGTTCCCGTAGGTGCCAAGCTGGCTATCACTGGTAAACTAATGCGTTACGGTTCGACTCCCGAGATGAAGAACGGCAGCATCACCTACCTGGAGGGCGAACCTACTCCTGAGGAGCGCGAACTGAACATCCTGCCCGTGCCCGAGAATGCCATCACCGTGGCTGAGGCGCTGGAGATGGGCGCTGCGCTCGAAAACGGCGGCGCTACCGAAGAGGAATATACCGTTGTAGGCTATATCTGCAAGGTGCAATATCAGACCAAGAACGACTCCGCTTCCTGGTATATGCTTGATACCAAGATGGAGGCCGAGAGCTTCTCCGATTTCGAGGCTTACAAGTGCGCTATTGACAACAACATCATGCTTGGCGACTACGTATTCGTTACCGGTCAGCTCACCAAGTATGTTGGCGAGAAGTACACCACTATTGAGATTAAGTATGGTGAAGCACACTTCGCTGAAGAACGCACCGCTATCGAGAACGCTACCATCGTGCCCGCTCAGCTGAACCTCAACGAGCCGATGTACAACACCCTCGGTCAACAGGTTGACGCTTCCTTCCGCGGTATCGTTATCCAGAACGGACAGAAGTACCTGCTCTACTAATACCTTTTCGTTCGGACTGACGCGCGATAGGATTTACTATCCCCCTCGCGCGTCAGCCCGAACCTTTTTATATTACGTATGCGCGCGTATATGACGTATGCGCGCGAGCGCAAAACAATCTACTATGCATAAAGTTTATTCGTACCTCCTCAGCCTCGTATTACTGGTGCTCATGGCAGCCTGCTCTTCGCCGCGTCAGATGACGATGTTCGGCCCCGAGGATACCCGCACGTTTGCCCTGCCTGCTGCCGTTGAACCCTTCATCGCACCTTACGATTGTCTGACGATACATATCTCAGCCCTTGATGGTGCGGCCGTCACCCCCTATCGCGACCTCGGCAACACATACATCGTTTCCTCCGGTGGCGAGATAGTCATGCCTATACTGGGCGCCATCCGCCTGCAGGGGCTGACCGAATGGCAAGCAGCCGATACGATCGCATCGCTGCTGGCTTCCGGTGTGAAGCAACCTGCCGTGCAGGTGAACAACGAATCGCTTTATGTCACCATTCTCGGCGAAGTAGCGAAGCCCGGACGCTATCCCATTCGTCCGGCTCTTACCCTGACGGATGTTATCGGTCTGGCGGGCGGACTGACGCCCAACGGACGGCGTGACGAAGTGCTGCTCATCCGCAAGGAAGGCGCAAGCGTCACCCAATACCGTTTCTCCCTCGCCGATAACTCTCTCTTTTCTTCCCCCTGCTATTGGCTCCACCGCGATGATGTCATCATCATTGCCCCCCGCCGCAGCCGAAGGGTAAATGAATAATTATGTACAAAGGAAAAATGTACAATGTACGAAGGATTTACGAAGGGAAGAAAGGACGAAGGATAAATCGTACATACTATTAAATCGTACATACTATTAAATCGTACATACTATTAAATCGTACATACTATTAAATCGTACATACTATTAAATCGTACATAAATCGTACATCGTACATCGTACATCGTACATCGTACATACATCGTACATCGTACATAAAATTTTCAATTTTCCATGTGGCTCCGCGTTCTTAAATTATCACTTCGTTATTGGTACGTTTACCTTCTTGCCATCGTGCTGGCAGGCCTTGCAGGCGTGCTGTATTATGTCTTTACCCCCAAGACCTACACCGTCCTGGCTACGCTGATGGTTCGTTCGTCGGAGACTACCAGCCGTTCGGCGCAGGACGAGTTGCTGCGTATGATGGGCTACGGCGACGAGAAAATCACCGGCGACGAGATTGAAATCCTCTCCTCGCGCTACCTCATGGAGCAGGTAGTACGTCAGCTGGATATCCAGACCCTGACCGAAGTGCGCACGCTGCGCTTCTGGCAGACCCAATACCCCAATCCTGACCTTACTGTTAGCTACGACAGCCTCCCCTCTGAGGGTGCAACCATCTTGGTGAAACCCCACGGCGACGGCTACCGTGTCAAAGTGAAAACGGGCTATTTCGAGTCCTCGACCGCCGATGTCCCCTCGCTCGATGAACCCATTGAAACCCATATCGGTACCATCCGCCTCACGGCGCATAAGCCCCTCAAGGGACGTAAGTACCGCCTCTCAACACCTACGATGCCGTCGCGCGTAGCGAGCCTGTGTCGCAGCATTCATATCGGCCGTATCGCCAAGGAATCTAAGGGCATACGCATCATCACAGCCACCACAACGCCCGACCTCTCTACCGATGTCCTTGCCGCTCTCATCGAGGCGTACAACATGCAGGCGGCTGACGATAAAAACCTCATAGCAGACAACACCGCGCGTTTTATAGACCGGCGCCTAACAATCATCACCGCCTCGCTCGACTCCGTCGAAATGGCGATACAGGACTATAAAGCACGCTACCACATAGCCGACCTCGATAAGACAGCCGACCTCTATATGCGTACCAACACCTCGTACGACCAGATGCGCCGCGAGATAGAGATGCAGTTAGATGTGCTGGATTTCATCGGCTCCTTTGTATCCGACCCCGCCAACAACGGCTCACTCATCCCAGCCAATCTCGGTATCCAAGACGGCACACTCAACGACCTCATCAGTACCTACAACGCCCGTATGCTGGAGTTCATCTACCTCTCTCGCTCGGCCAAAGAGGAGAACCCCCTCTATATTCGCCTTCGGGAACAGATTGAGGTGCTCCGTTCCAATATCCTACTCAGCGTCGGTAATGTGCGTTCCGCCCTGCTCATTCGGCGCAGCAATCTCTCCTCCTCCGGCACGGCGTATTCCGACCGTCTGGAGTCCATGCCCGAACAGGAACGCGGCTACATGGAACTGCTCCGCCGCAAGAGAGTCATTGAGCAGAGCTACCTCTATCTCACCAATCGCCGCGAGGAAAACAACCTCTTGCAGTCGTCGTATGCTCTGCCCGCGCGTACCGTTGATCCGCCGCAGGCTAACCCCATAGCCGATAGTCCGCGCCTTAGCCGCATTGGCATGGCTGCTATCTTCTTCGGCCTTGCTATCCCATTCTGCATCTTCCTGCTCATCGTCATCCTCCGCGACCCGAATTTCGTTACGCGATTTCGAGATCTCGACATCTCGAAATAACGAAATAAAATATCAACTATCAACTATCGTACGGCTTTAGCCGATCGTTCGAGGCTTAGCCGAGATAAGAACTATCAACTATCAACTTTCAACTATCAACTATCAACTATCAACTAAATTGTGGTTCTCTGTGTTGCCGAAAAGCCTTCCGTAGGCCAATATATAGCTTCTGTCCTGGGCGCAAACAAACGTTGCGAAGGGTATTACGAGGGAAACGGATACTGGGTATCCTGGACTTTCGGGCATCTCTGTTCGCTCCTCGAGCCGCAGGACTACGGCGACCAATGGAAGTCGTGGAATATGTCATCGCTGCCTATGGTGCCCGAGCGCTTCGGCATTAAGGTTATTGACAACCAGGGGGTGCAGAAGCAGTTCAATATCCTGCGAAACCTCATCGCTCAATGTACCGAGGTCATCAACTGCGGTGATGCAGGGCAGGAGGGCGAACTCATCCAGCGCTGGGTCTATCAGAAAGCCGGTTGCCGTGTGCCCGTCAAGCGCCTCTGGGTCAACTCCCTTACCGAGGAAGCGATCCGCGAGGGCTTCCGACTCTTGCGCGACCAGGCAGACTACCGCTCCCTCTACGAGGCAGGCCTCATGCGCGCTATAGGCGACTGGCTGCTTGGCATGAACGCCACACGCGCCTATACCATCCGCTATCGACAACCCGGTCAGAATAAGAAAGTGCTTTCTGTAGGCCGCGTCCAGACACCTACACTCGCACTCATCGTCCGTCGGCAGCAGGAGATTGAGCATTTCGTACCCCGCACCTATTACGTGCTCCGCACCCTCTACCGCAACACCACCTTTACCGCGCTGGCGCCCAAGGGCGAAGAGGGCGAGGAAGAAGGCGCCACCCAATGGTCTATCGACCGCAAAGACGAGGCGGAAGCTATCCTCGCCTCCATACAGGGGCAACCGCTCACCATCACCTCCGTCGAACGCAAGAAGGGGGTGGAGTATGCACCCAAACTCTTTGACCTCACCTCCCTACAGGTGGAGTGTAACAAACGCTTCTCGATGTCGGCGGACGACACGCTCAAGGTCATCCAGTCGCTCTACGAGAAACGCATCACCACCTATCCGCGCGTAGATACCACCTTCCTTAGCGATGATATCTACCCCAAGGTGCCGGGCACACTACGCGGTATCAAGGACTACTATCCGCAGGTGCAACCCCTCTTGGAACTCAAGACCCTGCCCAAGTCCAAACGCGTCTTTGACAACAAAAAGGTAACCGACCACCATGCCATCATTCCTACCGGCCAGCGACCCGACAACCTCACCGAGCAAGAACGACGCGTCTTTGACCTGGTCGCCCTGCGTTTCATAGCCGTCTTCTACCCCGACTGCCAGGTCGCCAACACCACCGTCCTCGCCGAAATATCAACTGTCAATTATCAATTATCAACTATTGTCTTCCGTGTAGCAGGAAGACAAATCTTAGTTCCCGGCTGGCGGGCTATCTATACCGACGCCGAAGAAGAGAAACCGGATGAGAAACCCATCGCCAATTTCGTACAGGGCGAGAGCGGCCCGCACGAGCCTTCGCTCCAGGAGAAAACCACCACGCCGCCTAAGTACTACACCGAGGCAACGTTGCTTCGTGCCATGGAGACGGCGGGAAAGACTGTTGATAACGAGGAACTGCGCGATGCCATGAAGGAGAACGGTATAGGCCGTCCGTCCACCCGCGCGGCTATCATCGAGAAACTCTTCCAGCGCGGCTATATCGTTCGGCAGGGTAAGTCGCTACGCGCTACACCCCTCGGCATCGAACTCATCGCTACGATCATCTCACCCCTGCTTAAGTCCGCCGAACTGACGGGTATCTGGGAGCAGAAACTGCGTCAGATAGAGCGTGGCGAGTTTCAGGCGCAGCAGTTTCTGGACGAACTCAAGCAGATGACTGCTGATGTCGTCCGTCAGGTCAAGACCGACCAGGCGGGTTGTCTCTGTCCCGTATGCCATCAGGGCCGTATCATCCGTGGCCGCACGCGCTATGGCTGTTCCCGCTGGCGCGAAGGCTGCACCTTCGCCGCACCCTTTGAGTAGGAGAAAGAGTCTTTGGCGTTTCCCTCCCCCCTCCCCTTGTCCCCTCCTCCCCTTCCCTCCCCCCGTCCTCCCCTCGTCGGTCTATCGACCAAGCTTGGGCGATACCGCCCCGCGTCCCCTCCCCTCTTCCTCCCATCGTCGGTCTATCGACCAATCTTGGGCGATACCGCCCGCGCATTCGCGGTCATTCTATTACCGCCCCGCGCTTTTTTTGCATTTTTTATTGAAAAAATTTGCTCATATCAAAAAAAAGCAGTATCTTTGCAGCGATTTTGATTTATTAGGTGGTAGTAGGTGCGGACGCGCACCTGTGTTTGAGCACTTGATACAACATTATCATACATACGAAAGGCGTACACGACGCTTTGTGTTTGGCTATCTGAAACTCGCAATTTCATCTATATCATCCCGACACAACAGCTGCTCTATACGCCGTGACTGACCGAACACGAACCGGTACGTTGCATTCCACTATTGTGTGCGAATCACCCTGGGCATCAGCCCATGGGCCATTACACATAGAGGTGGTATGTATGCGTATAATATTATAAGGTTCGCGCGCGAGGCCCCACCACCTCGGGGACCCCGAAAACTCTGTAAGAGGTTTTGGGGAGAGCGGAGGCACAGGTCGCCTGTCAATTTAGCCAAGCGGTATTGACCATAGCGAATCTGTTGCAGAACGCGATAGTCACGGCAAGGGCAGTCCATCCGGTCAGATGATACATATTTAACCTTCGAGCAAGATAGCGGAGCACATTCGTGTTCCGCTTTTTCTATGAGAAAATCTAGAGCGCTAGAGCTCTAGTACACTAAAACACTAGTTGAGAACTATGCGTAAGCAACTCTACATATCGCTCCTCGCCGCTATCCTGGCGCTCCCGCTCCTGATAAAGGCGCAGGATACTGTCATATCGGATACCCTCGAGGTAACGATGGATTCGGTGGCCGTAGTTGAAGATAGCGTACCGGATTGGTACGTAGCCCCGGAGATTCCCGAAGCCCTGCGCGCACCTATGCGCGCTGCTGCTGTCGCCTGCCTGACGGACTCCATCCTGACCTTCAATGCGGATTCCGTTTTAATCGAAGGGATCTATACCGACTACGATGCGGCCGGTCGAGTTATCCGTGAAACGAGTTGGAACTATAATCCCGCTACCGGAGTTCGTACCGGTGTTAGCAAGGTTGAATATGGATTCGATGCACGTGGCCAGCAAGTATATACTGCAACTTTTGTATGGAATATGACTATGCAGGATTGGGTGGGAAGTACGAAAAATGAGTACGTGTATAATGAAATCAATAAGATGGAGTCACGAATTGAGTATATTTGGGTTAATAAGTCATGGCTTCCACAAGCAGCCTATACCTATGTTTGGGATGCAGCAGGTCGTGAAACGGAATATACGACATATACACGTAATGCATCACTCAATCGTCTTGTTCCATCTCAGTGCCATATTCAGGTTTGGTATAACAATTCGAAAAAGACACTTGATATAAATTATACCGCATATAGTAATGGCGCTTGGTCTGCTGGTAATAAAAAGGAATATGCCTACGATAGTAAAGGAAACCAAATAGATTATATCTACTATAGTTCTTATACCAATGGTAATTGGGGCAACTCTACTCACGAACTTTGGACCTATAATGCCTCAAACAAAAAGACTTTGTATGAGAAATACGCATGGTCAAATGGTGCTTGGGTGACCAATACGAAGGAGGTATTTGACTACGATGCAGCAGGCAATAACATATTCTACGAGAAATATACGGGTTCAAATAATCAGTGGAAAGGCTCGAAGAAAGAAGATTATACATACAATTCGGCAAAAAAGAAGATAGAAACAATTACCTATAAGTGGACAACCAGCGGATGGGCATATAATACCAAAACAGTTACGCCCTACGATTCCTATAATAACCAGACAGAAAACACAAAATATACGTGGTCGAATGGTGCGTGGAAGGGTAGTGGAACCCGTACCGTAACTGTGTATAATGCATCAAAACAAATTTTAGAGAAAGCTACCTATTCTTGGGGCAATACGGATTGGGTAGGTACGAGCAAAGTGGTATATACTTATTCTGGTAGTCGTACCATAACAGAAGCTAATTATATTTGGTCAGATTCTCAATGGGTGGGTACTACCAAAGAAGAACATTTGTATAATGCAGCCGGTCAGAACGATACGACCCGTACTTATACGTGGACAAATTCAGATTGGGAGTATGTAACTTGTGCTGTCAATTCGTTTGATTCGCATGGGAATCAGGTTCTTTCGTATGCTGCGACTTGGAATGGAACCGCTTGGGTGATGAGTTCGATGACGCGTGCTGACTATCAGTATGACACTTCGGGACGTGTGACCTTATTGGCAAATTGGCAATGTGATAGCGATTCCGTTTGGATTGGAGTAGATAAGACTACTTATGTATATGATGCCCATGGAAATACTTCCCTTTCGTCAGAGTATGAATGGTCTTTAGATATAAATGATTGGAGACTTACTGCCCGGCGTAGATTGGATATGGAGTATGACGATGCTAACAATAATATTTTAAATGCGTCATACGTTCTTAATATTGCCGATTCTACTTGGCGTGGAATTGATAAATTTGAATACATATACGATTTCCGTAAAAACCCAATACTGCAAAAGCATTTCGTATGGAATGTAACTGATTGGCGTGAAGACTGGGTCGTAGAAAAGCAATATAACGCGCAAGGTAAACTGATTTTAGATACTCGTTCTACTTGGTCAAATGGAAAACTCATCGGTAATTATAGATATGAATATGATTATACCGCAAATGGAACGAAGATAAAAGATATTTGGTATAAGTGGAATACGTCACATAACGATTGGGAAGGCCTTACCCGTTTAGAATATGAATATACTGGTACGAAGAAAATTTCTGAAACGAGTTTCATCTGGAATATGAACTTGTGGAGTTGGACGGGATCATACAAATATACATACGTTCATGACAATCAAGGTCGAGAGATTGAACGTATTTACTTGCAATATAGTGTAGCACAGTCCGATTGGGCAAACGTGAACAAAGTTGAATATGGTTACAACTCTCGCGGAACCAATAATAGAACGGAGAATTTTGAATGGCTTAATAATGCATGGTCTACTACTTCATTAGTTGAGAAGATTTATGATGATGCAGATAATAAGCTCCGCCGAGAAAAAACGGGTTCGTGGAGTAGTGGTATAGTCACATCCTTTACCGACAAACACTACTTCTACTCCTGCGACTCACCCGCCAATAATAACGGTGCTCAACCCCGCACCCCGACTGAACTGGAAGAAATAGACGAAAACTACGATACCAACGTGCAACCATTTGATCCGATGCTACCCACTTACAACCTCCAGGGGCAAAGCGTTGACCCCGCTACCTACCACGGCATCGTCATCCAAAACGGAAAGAAATACGTGTTATGATAAATATAGACAAAAACTTGATACAGTCGAGTGAACTACATAACATAAGCATAACATAAGCATAACACATGTACTCCGTCATACCCCAACGGAACCAAACTGGGGACCATAGTTTGACTCTCGCGATAGATTATCAGTCTGTATTCTGTACTCTGTATTCTGTCAGCGAAGCGGTCTAAAAAACAATTTGACTCTCGCTATAGATTATCAGTCTGTACTCTGTACTCTGTATTCTGTCAGCGA
>ONBH01000011.1 GCA_900316005.1 uncultured Bacteroidales bacterium
GTTCTTTATCCATATGCATTTAAAATTAGGATTTGTAATCGGCTGCAAAATTACAACTTTCCTACAAATCCTACAATATGCATTTTAATGGATGGTTACGATAAAGCGACATTTTTGTTTAAATACATTTTCCATAATAAGTTGATTTTAAGTTAATATATTTTGTTATGTTTAGCCTTGCGCGTATACTTCTTCTTATTCTTATACATGTTGGAATGACATATAGGTTTTCCGTATAAAGCAATTTCAGCTTCTCTGCTCTGCTTTCTCGCAGCCTTTAAGGCAAGTAATATGTCATTGTTTTTGTTAGTCATATTCGTTCCATTTTTCATTTGATGCTGCAAAAGTACTGCTTTATTATCACATGGCCAAATTTTCGTAGGTTCACTTTAATAAAGAACCAATAATAGCATAAAAAAGGCGATTATTTGGCTGTTTTGGCCACAAATAATCGCCTTTTATAAAAAAATCGACACGTATCAGTTATTGAAAATGCTATTGCGTTTTAGGAACCAATTCGTACAGCTCTGCCATACGTTTTATCACTTCGTCTCGGAAATAACGTAAAAGATCCGGTTCACCCATTATTTGTACTCCATGGCCAAAGGATAACACTTTGCCAACGAATTCGTAGTTCAGTTCAACATGTAACTCAAATTCACCATATTCTCCATCAGTATACTGTCCATATTCAGTAACTACAACTTGAGAAGGATGGAGTTTTTTTGTTTGAATTAAATGGTACACATTATAATTTAGAGCGCGTAGGCGCGCCGTATACACGCGCGCATCGTTTCTGTTTTGTGGATTATTAAGATTCTGATGCGTTACACCGATAATATTAGCGAAATAAGTGGAGTATCTATTTGCAGGCGCCTTACGATAAGATTCCGCAGTAACAACTATGGGCGTAGTTTGAATGCGATCTATAGCAATGTTACAAAACGGTGCATCAAATTCAGCCCCAAAGGAGGTTGTCTCCCCAAATAATTGCCATCGTCCATTAAATTCACGTAAAAATTGCGGATGGAATACGATGTCGGAATAATATTGCCCCTTTAGGTTACAATAATCAAATTGGAGAACCTCTTGATGGATAATAGCCTCATATAGTCTCGGTAACAAATTGAGATTACGTAACTCGGGATTAACATCTGCTTTGATACATTGAGTAGAACGTCGTTCCTTGATATCTAACAGGTCTTTCGTATTACGAAGAAAATAATCGGTCCAAACTCTCGGGATCAAGCCATCTAAGTCTTGGCAGAACTGAACATATCGCTTGATACTCTGAATGGCTTCTGCATCTCGTAGTTCTTTTAATGGATCATTGCCGAAACGCAAGTCATAGCGTATAGCCTTGCCCTTTTGTTTTCCATCTTCAATAATGCATTCCGGATGTCCCGTTTTTGAACGAAGCATATCTACTACCAATACCCATGTCTTTTTTAGAGTATTGTTTAAGGGACGAGTTCGGTCATCCGTGGAATAAGATTTTTCAGGCCATTCACGGCGGTATCCTTTGATATCCGGATGTAATTCAATATAGTTCGGCCATATCGCTTTTAATACTTCTGCGTATCGCACCCAATCGCCCCCCATGAGACGAGCATATAATTCACGGAAGCAAAGCGACATGTCTGTCCGACCGGAGAAATAATCTTCACGTTTACGTGGCATAATTATTATAATTTTTATGCGTGCACTTCCTCTTAAATATCGATTATTTAGCCTCCCATTCAGAGATGGTCCTGATAATTATTTTGCAGTATTCTGTAGCTTTGAGAATTTGGTCTTGAGAAATGAATTCACGATTATTATGTGCCATGGGATTTCGAATATCAGCTAAGAAGTTGAATTCTTCTGCCCAGTCTTTCTTTTGCCCAGTAAATACTTTACCGAACCAATTCCAATCTATAGCCATAAAAACATTATACATGTCGCGAGTTAAAGTATAGTCAATTAGATTTGAACTGGCACTTGGGAATATGCGTTTACTTTTTTCTCTAGTATCCTTTAACCGATTAAATTGCTCTAGCCAATTCGAGTCTCTAAATCCGATATTATTCTCATATTTAGCGACAATCTCTGTTTCCCAATCGGCGTGGAATGTCTCTTTTATATATATTTTGATTAGCTCGCGCATCTTCTTTTCGGTTTCAGTCCAGAGAGGCCAATATTCAACATTCGTTATGAAATTTTGATCGATTAGTTGAGTAAAATAATCCGAGAAGCAAATATATGAACCTTGCTCTATTTGTGCACCGACTATCCGTCCAAGTACATTTAGTTTGCTTTCTTTGTCAACTATTCTAATAAATTCGTATTTTAGTAATTTTTCTTCATCAATTGTAGAAACATCATAGACTGGACCAAGTATTAATTGAATAGCTTTGTCAAATATTTTTTCGTATTCTAATGTGTTAATTATAGATTTTAATTGATTCCATAACTCTAATCGTATCTCTGCGACAATGTCGTTTGAATTATCTTCAAGATTATATGTATTTGTTCGATAGCAATAATCGTTAAACAAATCCAACAAAAATGGGTGCCTACCGACATAGTATTCAACTTTATCTTTATATGATGATGTAAAATTGTACGATGCCACTCTATTCCAATATAATCTAATATCGTCATCATCAAACATTCCTAATCTCAAATCCATGAATGTCCCAGAGAAGTCCGAAATAGCGCCATCCTTTGCTTCTATTTCCTTTATTGTTTTTCTTGAGCATGTCACAAGACATAATTTAGTATCTGGATTATATGAAAGTTCTCTTAGAAGCTGAAATTCTGCCACATCAAAAATCTTTCGAACACTATCAAACTCATCAAGGATGTATATGATTTTATATCCAAATCTTTTTACTATTTGGAAAAATCTATAGATGGAAAGTTCAAAAGTATCATCATCGAGCGTTGCCAATTCCATAACTAAGGAATCAGCATATTTGAAATATTTTTCGTCGCTAAATGACATTTTCATCTCATCATGCAACTTCATAATTAGTAGAGAAAAAAAACTTCTAGCGTCTTTATAACTGCCACATTGAAAAAATATCGGTATGCATTTCTTTGCTTTTAATTCGTTTTCCTTTAACATTATTCCCTGCCAAGCAAGACTCGATTTTCCAATACGGGGCAATCCAATAATTGCCAAATTTCCATAATTATCTCCCAAAACGCGCTGCGTGATGGTTTCAAGGGCTTTTTTACGCCCCACAAATCTTTGACCTGATACTATAGAGCCAAAGTCTGCAAAAGGATTATTTAATGTTTCAGTAGCCATTCTTGGAACAATTTTACTTGAATTTTATAATTGTTATCACTTTTAGTCTCGAGAACTTCGCGATTACATAAATCGTTAATTATCGCAGTTTCTTTATTCTTGTCGACAAAAACATCAATATCAGCACGATTGCAGTAGCCAATGTTTTTAGCTCGTAGTGCAATTTGACGCAATACAGAAAGAACATCTTCTTCCGCATATTCCTGTAAATCGTCAGATTCTTCTCCGGCACGAATAAGATTGTCAAACTTATCTTCCTCAAGAGCATCCGATCCCTCAATAAATGAACGAGCGACTTCGTTTACATCCGCTTCAGTTACACTTATAGATTTGTTATTATTCATAAAGTCAACCAATCGAGAGCAGAATATTTGGATGTAATATGGATTACGTGAAGTCCATTCAATAATCCGTGATACTGCATCACCAATGTATCTCGAATGACCATTCTCATCAAGAATAGGTTTCTCGATTAATGCTCTAGCCGGCTCTTCTTTTAGATATGTCAGCCGCATGTCTTGTATAACGCCAAAAGCATTGCGAGCGTAATCTTCTTTTTTAAACGAAGGTACAACATCCTGCCCGACAAGGACAACCGAGAATTGCGCTCGTTCATTTTGTGTTATGGCCTTCCATTGTTTCATTATAGACGGAGATATATTACCTTTCTTAATTCCAGAATATAGATATGTAAACTCATCAATCATAACGACCAGATTCTTATCTTCCCATCCTTGTGTTTGCTTACATAATAATTTGAAATTTATCATATACTTTGAGAATGTGTTTAAGGGATTTTCTTCATCTTCTTCCTTAAAGTCTTTAACGGTTGGAATATCAAAATTGGGAATCTGCTTTCCATCCAGTGCCATAAAGTATAGTTCTTGTTTAATTGAATATAGTATTTTATAATAAAAGGATGCTTCATTCAAATTTTTAAGAATCTCTCCCAAACTAAAAAACACACAAAACGTTTTCCCTGTATTAAGAAGACTTTGTTTAAGATGCAACATAACAGAAGATTTTCCACTCCGCTTTTGACCGTAGATAATAATTTGTTTTGATGGAGATTTAATGATTGCATCTACAATATTCTCTATTTCTGTTTCACGGCCATAAAACATTTTTGAATTAAGAGGTACTGGACCGCCATCCGCAAGTGGAGCATACGGATTTTCAATAGGAGTAAATTCTTCTTGAGAGTATAGTTTTAATGATAATTGATTTGAAATTTGTTTTATATCTCCTCCGCTTTTATAATTGCACAGAATTGTAACAGCAGCAGCCTTCTGTTGGATCACATTTTCTTCGACTTCTAATTGAAGTTTAAAGATATGAGATTCACCACCTTCGATTGCATTATATAGGATATCGTCAGATTTAATTTGTTTAATTCCGTTATTCTCATCAATATAAAGGGACACTTCTTTGATTGGAGAGGAATCCTTATGATTTGACAATTCAACTTGGATGTTTACTAGTCCATTAGCATCAACAACAGTTTGTTCAGAAAGGAGCTTGATAGAAATTTTAGGCACACTCATACGAACAACTTCACTGAATGATTTTTCTAGAAGACATTCTATTTTATCAAGCATTGGAAGCAATTCTTCATATGATAGTTTTGTAGGAGCAGTTTTAATATCGGCTACAAGTTGATTGATTTGACCATATGCATTATTTATATTTGTTTCCTTATTTCTATATCCTGAGGATTTTAAATAAGTGCCGATTGCTGGCGCAATATTGCTTATTATATAATTAAGATGATTTATGTCAAGCCAGCACATCCATTCTTTATTGATGTTATCTAAAGACAATAGTTGTCGATATAAATCATCAAGATTTGAAGTATTTGAAACGTTTCGAATGGTTGCCACAACCTTTTGGTTATAAAGTAATAATTTTTCTCGAGCACTATTCCACGCATCAGTAAACGTTTCTTTGGTTGGCTTTTGATTAACCGAAATTCCAATTGTATTCAATGCCCGTAATGCTTTCGTTTGATACTCTAAATTAGAATATAATAAAGAAGATATGTTTGCAGCAATCGCTCTGTTGTATATACACATGTACAAAATATTAATCCACCATTTAATATCCACGTTTGTTCCAATAGAATGTTTTAGAGCAGTATTTACAGGCACATGCTGATTTGTTGCTTGTAATAAACCGTTATAATCATAGATTTGTGTTAATAAATATATGGCCACATTCTGAGCATTATTATCGTAGTTTTCTTCCAGGGAGAAGGCCTCATTGTAATAAAAGCGAATAACATCTAAGGGACTATTGTCCACTATATGTGTTGTGGCCATATCGATACAATATCTTGCTAAAACAGTTCTTAATTGCGATGTGTTTTCCGATTCTACATCTTGCATAAGTTTAGCCTCCGTCAATAGGTACGGAGCCCTATCTTTTGCTCTACCTCCTAATTTTTCAATGATACTTCTAATACCACTTAGTGTTTTTTCATCAAACTGCCCAGAATCCTTTATTTTAACACCCGCATATTCTGTATATTCTTCCAATGTTTGTTGAATATACTTACTAAAGCCACCACTCGTTAATGACTCAAAATGCGTAGCAGATATAACTTCTTGTATATTTGCTTTATTTTCGGATTCAATTGCAGCTTTCAGTTGTAAGGCCCAAATGTTCTCAGGATCAAGTTCTAACGCAGTCTCAACTGCCTCAAGTGCTTTCACAATATCTTCAATTTGAACATAAACAGCAGCCATTTTGCGCAACAGTTGAATGCGTTTATTATTATCTCGTTTTATTTCTTGTTCTTCTAATAATTCTCTTGCCACTTCAAGGTATTTGTTATAATCTTGAATAGCAGAATATAGATTTTCGAGATAATAAAGCGTGGATATATTACGCGGCAAATCTTTACGGTGCTCTAAAAGGAGCGTTACTACGTCTTCTCTATAGTTATTGGAGTTTTCACCTCCTTGCTTATAGAGTTGTGCGTACAACATGCCCAAATCTTTAATTGAAGCCTCAAGCTTTTCTCCTGCCTTGATTGCTTGCGTATAGTATTCAATGGCTTGGGAATATTTTTTGGCAAGGTGACATTCTTTGGCTTGATTATATAAGTTAGAATCTCGTTTTGTTTTAGAGGGAAAATTTCTAGGTTTTATACCAATATGAGTGTTTTTAATAGTTTCTTTTAACTCATTTGCAGCAAAATTCTCCGGGTATTCATCAAGGATGTGGTCTAACACGCGAACAGCGTGTCTAAATTCTTCTATATTTATGAGTTTGTTGGCTAATTGTATTAACTCTTTAACCGTATTTGGACGATGTATTGTTATTGCCGAATTTCCACGCTCACTTCCTTGTATTGAATATATAACATGCATATGTAGCATAGATTGAACAGTTTTATCTATGCTACTATCAATTATTTGGTTAAAGGAGAAAAAAACATCTTTTCCAGTCTTGGCGTCTCTTATAAAGCCATAATTTCGATTTGGGCAGACCAATTTTACTTCTCCAATAGCAGGTACGAATTTGTTGTTTTGGACAATATGTTCGTCTTCCACCAATACTCGAAGTTCTCCTAAATCTTTAAAAGAAACAGTAGATTTATTGTTCTTAGTAGGGGTCATAGTTATTTTTTGCGCTATGCCAGCCGAATTTTTCTTTGATGCTCCTGAAATAGCATCCAAATCAATTTTACCTACGATTTTAACTCCTGGTAATTTTGGAGAAGCAATAGAATCAGTTATTGGAGTGCTTTGGGATTTAATAGTAACTGACGTTTCGGCGCCGACTCCGTTTTCTATGTGAGTATCTACAACTTCCGTTTCTTCGACAATCTCTTTAGTGTCATTAATTGTCTGTTCAATTATAGGCGTCACATTAGACCCTATCGTAGGCGGATTTGTTATTTCAGAATCCTTCTTGACAATAATTGTTTGACCAGTCCTAATCGCAATCAGATCTGGCGTAATTTTAACAATAGAACCCGAATATTTCGACTCTCCACATTCTATGGAGATATAATCACCCGCCTGAACAAAGTCTATGATAAAATCAAGATACATAACTCTTATTATGGATTTAAAGTATTTGCATTCAACTTTGACATATTTAAATTTGGTGCAAAGATACTACAAATTTTTGACTTGTGCAAATTTTTGTATCATTTTTCAAATTTTGATACGGTTAGTTCTGTTTTTTCAGTTACAATTTTACCTAAACAGCCGGCATATTGAGTGCAGCCAAGCAAATCCTTCTTACAGAGGCTGAACTAGAGGATGCTCTAGCAAGTTTATTAACGAATTAAACTTGTCCGGATGCTCTGATTTCCCAATAGAAGATAAAATACAGGATTTATTACCTACCATAAAAAGTTTACAACGAGCACGGGAGACTGCCACATTAATCTTATTTGCATTGTATAAGAAATCAACAAGGTCAGATGCATAATCACAATTACCAGCAGTAAATGAGAAAAATATTATATCGCGCTCTTGTCCTTGCATGCGATCTATTGTCTCAACAACAGGAATTTCATCCATTAAGGCATATAATTTTCTGCGAATCAAGGCACATTGTGCACGAAACGGGGCTATGACAGCTATTTGATCAGTAGAGACATGATGCCTATTAATATATTCATCTATAAGACCGGCGATATATTCCGCTTCTTCTTCCGATGAGCATGTTCCCATATGCAAAATATCCTTAAAAAAGACCGATTGACTATTTATCAACAAATACTCATCGTCATGTTGCGCTAAAGTGCGATTAGGAAATTTAGATTGTAGAGTTCCATCATAGAAAGAGTCTGATACCAATTGACAAATCTGAGCATTCATGCGATAAGACTGATCTAGTGTCACGCAGTTATAATCGCGATATAAAGCTTGAAATATAGATTGCTGTAGAAACTCCGGATGTTCTTTGTACGAACATATAGGAGGTAATTGCTTATGATCACCTACGAGAACAACATAATCAGCTTTTTGCGTTGCCATTAGAGCAGTAGGTATCGTCATTTGCCCCGCTTCATCAATTATAAGAACATCTGCTTCTAAACCTGACGCACGCGTATATAAAGTTTGGGGCGTAACTCCTATTATCCACCGGTTAATATTACTCTCACCTTCTTTTGCAAATACATTTACATTGGGATAAGGAAGGTTTTGGACACTAATCTCTTCACCCTTAAACTCATAGTTCAAACCATCTGTTTGGTATTCTTGCCCTATTTTGAAAACTGGCAGATGTAGAGTGTTTATTGGGCTCTGGTTCTCTTCTGATGGCGTTACTTTATACTTTTTAGGGTCAAGGTCATATCTCTGTGCAATAGACTTATGAATCTTACATAACACGTTATTGATCGCCATGTGATTAGGGCTACTGATTAACACCCTATTTTGATACATTAACAGCAAGATAGCAATTATAGCTATAACAAAAGTTTTTCCGGTCCCCGGAGGACCTTGTATTAGTGAGTATTCTTGATTAGAAACAGCCTCTATAATAGCTCTGTGTTGAGATGAGGTCAATTCTACATTTAAACTTTCACATAATTCTAAAAGCAAACTCTCTAATTGTGGAAATTCTCCAAATTTCAAGCTGGGAATTTCGTTAATAACACTAAGCCATTGTTCTTTCCGCTCATTATTCGAAACGATAAAACTATTATTAATATCACTACTATCAAAATACCATGAATCAATGGTATACTCTGAGTTTGTATCAATTATCGACGAATTTACGACCTTAGCTAAAATCACATAGTTACTACCTATCTCCACAATGGGACTGCCCATGCCTCTTACCTTTTCCCAACCTATAGGTGCATTCTTGGTCAATAGAACATAATCTCCAACCTTAAAGTCAGAAATATTCTTGTCGAAAGTAAAACGAAATAAGTGCCCTTTATTTCTATTATATTCACTAAATTTCACATCAAAACGCAAACCGGCTATGCACTTGCGTTTTTTAACACGCTCCTCTACGGGTAGCATATAATATTCGTTTATATCCTTCCTCTTTTGTTCATTCTCATTCAAGAGAAATGAATAGATATCTTCTGTAGAAATATATTTGTCCATTACGATAATGAGTTATTCTTGTTAATAATCGATGATAAGTCAAAGTTGTTAAATTTTCTATTTCCTTATAATAAATAAAGGCCTATCCAAACCATCACGATATTCGGAGAAACATAGATACTGCCTACTCTTTATCGGATTGTCTTATCTCACGTTCGTTCGAACGATTATTTCAACACGCTCAACAATTCGCCTGATTAGTTCATTTTTTCAATCTCATCGTAAGCTTAATTCTCTTTCGCGCTTATCGACAGCTGCCATCCATTCTTGCTTGAGGTTCATAGTCGCCAATAAGGCAGCTCTGAACTCCGCATCAGAATACTGTTGAAATCGAGCCTGTTCCATAGTGCTATTGGGTTAAATTTCCATTATCGCCTGCAAAATTACAAAAAAAAATTCATATATGCAAAAAAATATCACCAAATTTGGCAATTTTAGCATATTTTGATACATTATGGTTCGATATTTGGTTCTCTTGCTTCCGGATGCAAAAAAATTCGCAGATATCTTGCGAAATCTGCGAAATCTGTATCGTTTCTAAGATTAAATGTGTATTGAAATTGATATTTATATGCAAATAAAACGTCAAAATTTGCATAAAAAATCTTACCAAACTATCTTATTTTGCAATTTTCTGCAATTTTAACCGTCTTATTTTGCATATTTCGCAACTCTAAACTGCACAAAATCGGAATTTCTCATTTTCTAAACTGCATAAAAATACTATTGCAACAAGAGGAAATACTGTGGTTCTTCGGGCGAATTACCGAGGTTCATCGAACCAATCTCGCATCATACTAATACCTATAATATACTATGTATATTATCCTGTGATTTTGACACTCTTAACAGCAACCGGTTCTCACAATACGTCGGGAACCGGAGCCAAATGGTATTATTTTATCTTACTTCCGACATAAGATGCTCTAAAACATTTGTGTATGTCAAAAAAAAGCAGTACCTTTGCACGCTTTTTGATAATATACCATAAAAAAAATGCAATATAATATCATCCAAAACACAAAAAAAAACAACGAATGAGAAAACTTTTTTATCTGCTTGTAGCGGCGATCTGCTGCACGAGCATGCAGGCTCAGCTAATCGATGAGAGTTTCGAAGGAGCCCAGTTCCCACCCAACGGATGGACCAGTATTGACAATGACCAGTATTCGCTATGGCGACGCATTTCGAAAGATGACAATCCGACGCTGGACGTCTATGATGGCAGAGCGTGCGCTGTTATACCCGGTTCGTACGGCACCACCAACTATCTGATCACGCCCTGTCTGCGTCCCCAGACCGGCGAGACGCTGCATTTTGCCTCGCGCATCAAAGAGTACGCCTCGCAAGGCATGCTCAAGATTGAGGTTTCCACGACCGGAACAGACGCTGCTTCGTTTACCGAGATTGCTTCGTATTCGACATCCTCCAGAGCAGAAGGTCATTTGCCGAAGAGCGAATGGCAGGTATTTGACGTGGACCTGAGTGCATACATTGGTCAGCGCATCTTCGTGGCATTCCACCAGGTGGGCGAAGCGGATCAGATTTACCTGGACAAAGTGCATGGCATCACGCTGGCAGGTGACGCTTCGTGCGAAGCTCCCCACAGCCTGACGGTCAGCAACCTGACTTCGTCGGGCGCTACCATCACCTGGACCGGTGATGCAACGCAATACCAGTATATCTGCCTGCCCGCAGACCAGACTCCGGACTGGAGTGCTGCTACGACCATCAGCACCAACACGGTAACGCTGAGCGGCCTGTTTGAGGCTACGGCATACGCCTTCTACGTACGCTCTTACTGCTCGGCAGCGGAACAGAGTCTTGCGCCCAAAACCGTGTTTAAGACACCCTGCACGCCGATGACTATTCCGTACGTGCAGGACTTCTATCGTCACCCCACAGGTGTCGTAGAGCCCGAATGCTGGACGGTAGCCTCCCCCACTCCGCAGGTATGGGTAGTAAGCACCAAGACCTACGACGATGAAGGAACCGGTACACTGGTGCGCGCTTCGGAGCATATCTACGCCTCCGGTGGTGCAGCAGGCACGGAACAGACCTTCGCCATGCCGGCTATGGCAGCACGGTTGGACACCTTAGAGGTAGCCTTCGACTACAAGCACAGCTATATCGGCGAGCAATATGGCGTATTAGCCATAGGCTATATGACCAATCCGGCGGACGCCAACACCTTCGTAGCCATAGACACGCTGCCGCAGGTGGACACCATGACCCATGTCATCTGCCCGCTGACAGCCATGCCGGCTGACGCACCCTTCATAGCCTTCCGCTTTGCAGGTGGCACCAGCAGTTTCAACGGCGTATCGATGGATAACTTCGTCGTAGCACCTATCGGACACTCAGACGAGTTCACACCCGAAGAAATCATCGACGATGCCAACGCATATCTATTAGGCCAGACCTACTGCGAGGCACAAGTATCATGGTATTCGTACAATGCCGAGGCCTTTGCTATCGGTCTGTTTGATGCCACCAGACAACAGCTGATAGCAGGTATCGTCGTCACCACCGGCGAGTGCGACCGCTTCGCCTACGAAGACGGCATCACCTTCTCGGAATACGAAGACCCCGACAACCATTACTACTGCTCCACCAAGTGGATACTGAATGTGGACGAGTCAGGCCTGTCTAAAGGTGCGGCATGGGACAGCTGCGTCATCAATATAGGTACTGCGCGCACGCCTGCGTTGGGTCTCAAACCCGGCAGTTACCAAGTGCAGATTTATGCCTACGACGTTGTCAACAACGAGATGGATACACTCTTGGGTACCGTTCCGTTCACGCTCAGCGAGAAGAAAGTGACCAACCTGCAAGCCACGCTATCGACAGACTTGACCAAAGCTACCATCACCTGGGTAGAGCCGGAGTTGGCAAACGGCGAGCGACTCTATGTCAGCGTTCGCGCAGGCGAGACGGTTGCTTACGACAACTACGAGACCACCGATATCGCCACCTCGCCGCTGGTAGTGGATGTACTGAACGGCAAGTCGTATCAAGTGAGCGTCGTGGTTATTGACCGCCAGAAGAACCCGCTGGGCGAAGAGGTCAGCTGCGCGTTTACCGTAGGCACGAATAACTACGAGCCGCGCAATCTGCATGCCGAAGTATTTGGTGGCGACAACGTGACCTTCTCATGGGAGGCAACGACCCAAGCCGACTTCTACGAGCTGGCTCTCTACTGCGACGGCGCTTATTACACGACGCTGAATGTTCGTTCGATTCCCAAGACGACCACCATGCCGCAGGATGGCACCTGGTCATGGACCGTACAGGCCTTTACCAAAGGCACCAACGGCAAGTACTTCCCCGCCAGCGAAATAGTCCGCGGTAATGACTTTGTATCACAAGGTGCTCCGATTCCGGATGATGCCATCAAACTGGATGTATGGGGTATGGAAGCTGCCTATCTGGATAAGGCAAGCGGTTATTATCAGGAGGGCAAGCACGGCTGGATGGTGATGTTCGCCACGGGCGAGGAAGGTTCGGTCGGCTACCCGATGCCGTGGTTCCTGATTTACACGGAGAAAGAGAGTGCTATCTCAGGCGTATATAACGTATCACGCGAGAACATCGATTTGGAGAGCACCTATCTCAATACCAACGGCACGCAGGCGGGCTGTATCATGGCGACCGATGCCGAACTGAGACTGCAGTTCGACGGCTACGATGAGGAGATGGCCGAAGCCGGCTACCGCTACGCGTACTACACCGGTAAGTTCCGCCTGGTAGGCGAAGATGGCAAGACATATGTAGGCAACTTCCTGGAGCTGTTCTGCAACTCGTACAACTGGTCCACCTACTCATCCAGTGTGCGCGACCACAAAGGTATGTGGGATGAAGACCCCACGCAGCAACCGCCTCAAGACGGTTTGGAGGATGTTGTGCTTGACAGCGATGATGCTATCCGCAAGATGATTCTCAACGGACAGTTGTACATCATCCGCGGCAAAGCCATCTACAACATCCAGGGTCAGCAGGTACGATAAGGCTTTTTAAGCGACACAATTCCCTTCCCCACTCGGCACAGAAACCGGGTGGGGATTTTTTACGGACATACTGCCATTTTCGGAATCTTTTTGCAAAAGGGCTGCACCCCTATTTTGCCGTGTATGAGGGCATACTTATGCGAACATAAATACCCTCATTCCCGACAAAATATAGAGTATATACTCTATTTTTGCAAAAAAGGTTCCGAAAATTTGCGTATGTGCAATTTTTGTTGTAAATTTGCAGGCTGAATTGAAATTTATGCCAAGCGAGACATACATAGCACGGCTGTCACCCTATTTATTTTGGGACATGGACCGCCAACGGGTGGACGCGGAACGCAACTCGCGCCACTTGATTCAACGTGTATTGGAATATGGCAATCTGGATGATTGGCGGCTTACGCGCGACTATTACGGAATGAACCGTGTGGTTAGTGAATGCCAACAACTCCGTAGCCTCAATCCCAAGTCGCTGGCTTTTATTTGCGCAGTATCCGACACTAAAAAAGAAGACTACAGATGTTATCACTTCAGACAATCCTTCCCAACACTCTGGAACTCTTAAAGACACTATCCGCCAGAGAAGAAATGCAGCAGATGAGATTGGTCGGAGGAACGGCTCTCGCGCTGCAATACGGACATCGTCAGTCTGTAGATTTGGATTTTTTCGGCAAGATGCCATCGGATCAAGAGACAATCGCTGATATGCTGGACGGACTCGGGACCTATACGACACTAAACCGTTCGTCCCACATTTGGCAAATTGTAGTAAACAGTATCAAGGTGGACTTTGTGGACTACAGCCGATACCAATGGATAGACCAGCCGATTTGCGAACAAGGTGTTGTACTCGCCTCTGATAAAGATATCGCTGCAATGAAAATCAATGCGATTGAAGGGCGAGGCAGCAAAAAAGACTTTATCGACATATACCTGCTTTTGCAACACTATAGTTTGGCAGAAATTTTGAACTTTTACAAACAGAAGTATCCTGATTTTTCAGAATACCGAGCATTGCGAAGTCTGGTTTATTTTGAAGACGCCGAACCGCAAGAAATGCCGACTATGTTTATTGCTGACACCTGGGATTCAATGAAGGAGTGCATCGTAGAAGCGGTAAAGCAATACCAAAAATAGAAAGAATATAATTTGAACAAAAGATATGAATATTTCGTACAAGTGGCTGAAGCGCTATCTCTCGCTAACGGATGATGCGGAGAGCGTGGCAAAGATTCTGACTTCGATAGGATTGGAAGTCGGGACATTGGAGACAAGAGAGTCCATCAAAGGCGGACTGGAAGGTTTGGTAGTGGGTGAAGTAGTGAGCTGCGTTCCCCACCCCAACAGCGACCACCTGCATATCACCAAGACGCGTCTGAAAGAGGGCGAAGAACCCGTTCAAATCGTATGCGGCGCCCCGAACGTAGCTGCCGGCCAGAAGGTCATCGTGGCTACCATCGGTACACGTCTGTATCAGGGCGATGAGTCCTTCGTCATCAAAAAAGGCAAGATACGCGGCGAGGAATCGTTAGGCATGATCTGCGCCGAGGATGAGATAGGCGTGGGTACCTCGCACGACGGTATCATGGTGCTGCCCGCAGATACGCCCGTAGGCCTGCCCGCCAAAGAGTATTTCCATCTGGAGAGCGACACCATCATCGAGGTGGATATCACGCCCAACCGTTCGGACGCCGCCAGCCATTACGGTGTGGCACGCGACCTGTATGCTTACTATGTAAGCAAATCGAAAATTGAAAATTTAAAATTGAACATTGAATTGACGAAGCCGAACGTGAGTGCGTTCAAGGTTGCGAGCAATGCCCTGCCTATCAGCGTGCGTATTGACAATATGCAAGCCTGCCCGCGCTATTCGGGCGTGAGCATCAAGGGTGTGACGGTGAAGGAGTCGCCCGACTGGCTGAAGAACAGCCTGATGGCAATCGGCCTGCGGCCTATCAATAATATCGTGGATGTGACCAACTTCGTGCTGCACGAGAACGGTCAGGCGCTGCACGCCTTCGATGCCGACAAGATCAAGGGCAACCAAATCATCGTGAAGAATGCCGAGGAGGGTCAGAAGTTTGTGACCCTGGACGGTGAAGAACGCACCATGACGGCTGCCGACCTGATGATTTGCAATGCAGAAGAGCCGATGTGTATTGCCGGCGTCTTCGGCGGCAAAGAGAGCGGCGTGACGGAGGAGACGAAGAATGTGTTCCTGGAGTCCGCCTACTTCGATCCCGTCAGCATTCGTAAGACCGCCCGCCGTCATCAGTTGAGCACCGATGCCTCGTTCCGCTACGAGCGCGGCTGCGACCCCAACAACACGATGTACGTACTGAAACGCGCAGCGTTGCTCATTCAGGAAGTAGCCGGTGGCGAAGTAGCCATGGAGCCTGTAGATGAAGGAAAGACGGCGTTTGACTTCTTCCCCGTGACATTGGATATCCGCCGCGTCAATGCCCTCATCGGTAAGGAGATAGGCGAAGATATCATCCGCACGATACTGCAAGCCTTGGAGATACGAATCGAACGCGAAGAGGGTCCCGTATGGCAGATAGCCGTGCCGCCTTACCGCGTAGATGTACAGCGCGAGTGCGACGTAGTGGAAGATATTCTGCGTATCTACGGCTATAATAATGTAGAGTTCCCCGAGAAACTGAACAGCAATCTGTCGTACAATCCGAAGCCCAACCCCGTAGCCCTACAAACGCGTATCTCGGAGCAGCTGACGGCACAGGGATTCTATGAGATCATGAATAACTCGCTGACGAAGGTGTCGTACTACCCGGGTGAGTGGTTAGATAGCTGCGTGCAGGTGAAGAACCCGCTGAGTCAGGACTTAGGCGTGATGCGTCAGACCTTGCTCTTCGGCGGACTGGAAAGCATCCAACGCAACGCTAACCGCAAGAATGCGGACCTGAAGCTATACGAATTTGGCAACTGCTACCATTACGACGGTTCGCGCTTATCGGTTCTCGGTTCTCGCGCTTCGGAAACCAATCAACCTATTGCTCCTATTCAGGCATACTCTGAGGAGCCGCACCTGGGCCTATGGGTAACGGGTAAGAAAGAGTTGGTATCGTGGTTGCGCCGCGAGGAAGAGAGCAGTTTCTATCAGCTTCACGCGTATGTGAACAACGTGCTGCGCCGCCTGGGCGTGAACCTGGACCGCTGCACGCTGGAGCCGCTGGCTGACAGCCATGAGCGTCGGCTCTATAGCGATGGTCTTGTCATCAAGGCACAGAACGGAAAGGAGCTCGGTTTCATGGCCATCGTAGCGCCGACGGTACTGAAACAGTTCGACCTGAGCAACCCCGTCTATTATGCCGACCTGGACTGGAAACAGCTGCTCAAGCAGAACAAACAATATAAGCCGATCATCGAAGATCTGCCTAAGTTCCCGGAGGTAAAGCGCGACTTTGCACTACTGGTGGATAAACAGGTTGACTTTGCCGCCCTGGCTCGTACAGCCTTTGAGACGGAGAAGAAACTGCTGAAGAACGTCTATCTGTTTGATGTGTATGAGGGTAAGAATCTGGAGGAAGGCAAGAAGTCGTACGCGCTGTCCTTTATCCTGCAAGACAAGGAGAATACTCTCAAAGACCAACAGATTGATACCATCATGAGCCGTCTGCAAAAAGCGTTTGAGGAGAAGTTCGGCGCAAAACTAAGATAAGGATAATTGATAATTGATAATTGATAATTGATAATTGACATTTTGTGTTAAATAACGCGGAACAACAAGAGATACTCAGGAGGCGGACATTTGCCATCGTCAGCCACCCCGATGCCGGTAAGACGACCCTGACAGAGAAGCTGCTGCTATACGGCGGAGCCATCCATGTGGCGGGTGCCGTCAAGTCGAATAAGATCAAGCGCACGGCTACGTCAGACTGGATGGAGATAGAGAAACAGCGTGGCATCAGCGTAGCGACCTCTGTCATGGGCTTCGACTACGCTTGCAGTCCTTCGTCCCCTACAAATCAAGTTTCGTCAGGGGCTCCGATAACCTATCATATTAATATTCTGGACACCCCGGGTCACCAGGACTTTGCGGAGGACACATTCCGCACGCTGACGGCAGTGGATTCGGTCATCATTGTCATCGACTCCGCCAAAGGTGTCGAGACGCAGACACGCCGCCTGATGGAGGTATGCCGCATGCGCAAGACGCCCGTCATGGTCTTTATGAACAAGATGGACCGCGAGGGTAAGGACCCCTTTGATTTGATGGACGATGTAGAACAGGAATTGGGCATACACGTGACCCCCGTCACCTGGGCGCACGGTCAGGGTGTGAAGTTCGAGAGCGTCTTCTACATCGATCACCCCGACCAACTCAACGAGAAGGAGCAAGCGGATATGGAACTGATTGAAGGTGTCTATCCGAAGTTTGACCGCGAGGCGTATCTGGCGGGCGACTTGGCCCCCGTCTTCTACGGTTCGGCATACAAGACGATAGGCGTGGAGGAGCTGCTGAAGTTCTTTGTGGAGAACGCCCCCTCGCCGCTTCCCGTCGAGGCGGTAGAACGCAGAGTGGATCCGATGGAAGAGGGTTTCACGGGCTTCTGCTTCAAGATACACGCCAACATGGACCCGAACCACCGTTCGTGCATCGCGTTCTTCAAGATATGCTCGGGCAAGTTCGAGCGCAACGTCTATTACAAACATGTGCGCAAGGATCAACAGATGCGTTTCTCGGCGCCGACCTGTTTCATGGCGCAGAAGAAAGAGACCGTCGATGAAGCTTATGCGGGCGATATTGTGGGTCTGCCCGACACGGGTAACTTCAAGATAGGCGACACACTGACATCGGGCGAGAACCTGCATTTCAAGGGCTTGCCGTCTTTCTCGCCGGAGATGTTCAAGTATATTGAGAACGCCGACCCCATGAAGCAGAAACAGTTGGATAAGGGCGTTCATCAGCTCATGGACGAGGGTGTGGCACAGCTATTCGTAAGCCAACTGAACGGCCGTAAGATAATCGGTACCGTGGGTCAACTGCAATTCGAGGTCATCCAGTATCGCTTGGAGCACGAGTACAACGCCAAATGCCGCTGGGAAAATATGGCGATGTACAAAGCCTGCTGGATAGAGTCGGACGATGAGGAAGAATTGGCCCTATTCAAGAAACGCAAGGCCCAATACCTGGCCTACGACAAGGATGGGCGCGATGTGTTTATGGCCGATAGCGCGTATGTGCTGAGTATGGCGCAGAACGACTATAAGAAAATCAAATTTCACTTCAAGAGTGAATTTTAGTTGAGTGTTGAGAGTTGAGTGTTTAGTGAAGTTGAGTGCAGTTGAAAGTTGAAAGTTGACAGTTGACAGTTGACAGTAAACTATAATCTCTAAACTGCGCTAAACACTAAACTCTAAACGCTAAACTCTAAGTCGAGTGTTGCTAACAAAATTGTAAATTGTAAATAATTAAATTGTAAATAACGTTATGAAGAACAGAGCATTGCAAATTCGCCTCATCGTGATGAACTTCTTGGAGTTTGCCGTATGGGGAGCGTACCTTACTTCCATGGGCACATACCTCTTCAAACATGGTATGGGTCAGCATATCGGATGGTTCTACTCCATTCAGGGTGTTGTCAGTCTCTTTATGCCCGCGCTGATGGGTATAGTAGCCGACCGTTGGATTCAAGCGCAAAAAACCCTCAGCCTTTGTCATATGTTAGCAGGTGTGCTGATGTGTGCAGCAGGCTTGTACGCCTTCACAGCCGGTGATGCGGTAGAGTTTAGCACACTCTTTACGCTCTATTCTTTCTCTGTAGCCTTCTTCATGCCGACAATAGCACTAACGAACTCGGTTGCCTTCAATGCCCTGGTGAAAGCGGGCATGGATACAGTAAAAGACTTCCCGCCTATCCGCGTGTTCGGTACAGTGGGATTTATCGTAACGATGTGGTGCATTGACCTGTTGGGATTCCAATCGACACCTTGGCAGTTTGTGGTCAGTGGCGGCCTGAGTATCCTACTGGCCGTCTATTCGCTCACGTTGCCCGCATGCGAGATTAGCAAAGACAAGGGTGACGTAGATTTGGTAGAGGCCTTGGGTCTCAAAGCATTCCGGCTCTTCAAGCAGAAAAAGATGGCATTGTTCTTCGTTTTCTCGATGATGTTGGGTATGTGCCTGCAGGTGACCAATTCCTATGCCAACCCATTTATCACATCGTTTGGCGCCATTGAAGAATTTGCAGATACCTTTGGCGTACAGCATGCCAATATTCTAATCTCAATCTCACAGATTTGTGAGGCACTCTGCATCCTGGCTATCCCGTTCTTCCTGAAGAAGTTCGGAATAAAGAATGTGATGCTGATGGCTATGTTTGCGTGGGTATTCCGCTTTGGTTTCTTCGGTGCAGGCAATCCGGGTTTCCCGGGCGTGCTGCTCTTCATACTGAGCTGCATCGTCTATGGCTTTGCTTTTGACTTCTTCAATATATCGGGTGCGTTGTACGTGGATCAGGAGACCGAACCGGCACAGCGGTCGAGTGCACAAGGTTTGTTTATGATGATGACCAACGGCTTGGGTGCTACCATCGGTACGCTCGCAGCGCAGGAGGTAGTCAATCGCCTGGTGTTCACACAAAGCGAACCGATGGCTGTATGGGCGGGCTGGCAACAGGCATGGTATATTTTCGCCGCGTTTGCGCTGGTAGTTGCTATCGCATTCTGGATTTTCTTCCCCAAAACGCCGGTGAAAAATAGTTGAGTGTTGAATGTTGAGAGTTGAGTGCAGTTGAATGTTGATAGTTGACAGTAAACTATAATCTCTAAACTGCGCTAAACACTAAACTATAAACTCTAAACTATGTACAAAAAGGAGTTAGGATATTATTTTGCGACGCCTGTAGCGTATATCGTGGTGGGGTTGTATCTCGTGGCGGTGAGCCTGTTTCTGTGGGTGATACCCGGCGAGTGGAACATCGTGGAGTCAGGCTACGCGCAGTCTGACGGGTTGTTTCAGCTGAGTCCGTGGTTTCTGATGCTACTCTGCCCTGCCCTGACGATGCGTCTCTTTGCCGAAGAACGGCAGACAGGCACCTGGAATCTGCTGATAGCCAAGAAGATACCCGTATGGCGAATCGTGCTGAGCAAGTACATGGCAGCCTGGACACTGACCGTCATAGCCATCCTGCCCTGCGTGGTGCATTACTTTCTGGTGTCGGCGATCGCCGAACCGGTAGGTAATGTGGATGGAGCACAGTTTGCGGGGTCGATGATCGGGCTATTGTTCCTGAGTATGAGTTTTACGGCAATCGGCCTCACGACTGCTTCCATGACACGAAGCCAGATAGTAGCGTTCATATTAGGTACTGTCGTGAATTTTGTACTATACTGGCTGCTGATACAGAGTCACTACACCAGCATATCGCGCGGCGTGATAGACCTACGGGATGTGGTATTCTTCCTCAGCGTAGCCGCTATCGGCATCATCCTTACCATCGTTATCATTGAAAGAATAACTAAAAAGTAATTCTTAATTCTTAATTTTTAATTGTGACAAAGATCGGCTTATTATCGGATACGCACGGTTACCTGGACCCGCGGGTACTGGAGCATTTCAGCAATTGCGATGAGATTTGGCATGCCGGTGATATCGGCAGCGAAATGGTACTGCAACGCCTACGGGAGTTTCGCCCCACGCGCGCCGTCTATGGCAACATGGATTCGGGCGATGTACGGTACTCGCTGAGCGAGTTCTACCGCTTCCGCGTAGAGGAGGTTAATGTGCTGATGACCCATATAGGTGGTTATCCCGGGCACTATAATCCGTGGCTGCTACCGATGTTTAAGAAAGAGACTCCAAACCTATTTGTGTGCGGACATAGTCACATTTTGAAAGTACAATATGATACGACCTGGAATATGCTCACCATGAACCCGGGCGCGGCAGGCAAACAGGGATGGCAAACGGTACAAACCCTGCTACGATTTGCCATTGACGGCAAGGAGATTAAAGACCTGGAGGTCATTGAATTGGATAGAAAGTAGCAAAAAAGTAGCACTTTGATGCAAAAAAAGCGCATTTGTGTTATACAACATACCAAAATGTTTTGCAAATTGAGAAAAAAGCAGTAATTTTGCACCGTAATCGAAACAACACAATCTTTTTTGTACCTTAAAACAGACTAATACCTGGAAAAACAGACGTCGTGAGACGTCTTTTTTCTTGATTATAGTAACGTAGCCAATTGTTCCAGGTATTCTTGGTCAATAGCGTCAAAGGTATTGAGTTCAGCGCTATCAATATCCAAGACGGCAAAGACTTGGCCGTGACTGAAGAAGGGCACGACGATCTCGCTTTTAGAGAGGCTGGAACAAGCTATGTGTCCGGGGAAAAGATGTACATCGGGCACGATGATCGTCTTGGATTGAGCCCAAGCCGTTCCGCATACGCCTTTATTAAAGGGGATACGCGTGCAAGCGATGGGTCCCTGGAATGGTCCGAGCACCAACTCCCCCGCTGTGGCAGGGTCGTCAGTGTTCGGAACAACGCGGTAGAAGCCCGTCCACCAGAAGCCAAAGGTCTCGTGCAAGACGGCAACCATGTTTGCCATGTTTGCTATCATGTCAGCCTCGCCGGAAAGGAGCGATCGGATCTGGGGCAGGACAGATTGGTATTTTTCTTCTTTGGTCATCTTGAGAAGAAAGAGACTTAGGCTTTTGCAGCAAGCGGCGAGGGTGTCGAATAAACGCGAGCAGCCAGTTCCTGATCCAGGACATACAGACCATAGCTGTTACCGTCTAACATCTTGAGCTTGTTGATAATCTCAACGGCGTTCTCTTCTTCCTCAACCTGCTCGTCAATAAACCATTGGAAACGGCTCTGCGAGGCATAGTCTTTCTCCTCAACAGCGATGTGCATGAGGTTGTTGATGAGCGAAGTAACATGTTGCTCGTGCTCGTAGGTATGCTCAAAAGCTGCTAAGGGCGAATCCCACTCCGTCTGAACGGCATCGATAGCCTTGAGTAGCACACGACCGCCACGGCTGATGAGGTAGTTATAGAAAATCTGTGCATGGTCTTGCTCCTCCTTAAACTGGATAGCAAACCAGTTTGCCATGCCGGTATAACCCTTGTCCTGGCAATAAGCAGACATACTCAGATACAGATAAGCCGACCACATCTCGGCATTGATTTGGGCGTTAATAGCGTCCTCTAAACGTTTAGAAATCATAATTTTATAATTTATAGATGGTTGATTTACGAAAGTAATTGCAGTATTTGCTTGGCATCAGCGCGCGTGAAGCCTTGCGCATGGATAGTCTGGCTGCCCTTGCTCTCAATGACTATATCGCCGAAGAGCAAATGCATAGAGACGTTCACAGAACCGATACGCTCGCGCATGATAACCGATTGCTCGTAGCCGATGACTTTGCCTTTGTAATAGGTTACTTTGTCATCATCGATGATTATTTTATCCGGGAAAATGGCATTCCCATTGCCTGAAATTCGGCTTGCTGCAAATGTATAAGTCATAGTAATTTGTATTTACGTTGCAAAAATACTGTTTTTTTGCGATATATGCAAATATTTCAGCAGAAAAAATCAAAAAAATCCGCAATTAGGATGCGGATTTTAGTGATTGGGTTAGAATTCATCGGGGTTCCATTACCGGAGCCGGTCTATGGTGCCGCATAGCGGGATGGTGGTCATGGGATTCATTGAGTTGAAGCACTTTCTGAACTTGACGGGCACTAAGGTCTTTGCGGAACTTATCATAGAACTTAGTTTGTAAGTCAACGAACTTCTTTTTGCACTCAAAACGCTGCTTCGCCAGTTGATCTAATTCAGCATCGGTAAGTTCCTTGCCTTGCTCGACCATTTTCTTCGCCTTCTTAGGGAAGAGTTTTTCCTTAGCGGCTGCGTACTCGCGGAATGTGACGGCAAACTTCTGGGCTTGCTGCTCGCTCAGCATCAGTTCCCGGCTAAGGTGTTTAATCTGAAGTTCTACCTTTTCTTCGTTACTAAGCGGCTTACCTGCCACACGTTCTTTCTGTTGTTCTTGCGCGCTAATGTTAACCGCAAGAATGGCACTAAGGGCCAGAATCAAAATCTTTTTCATACTTGTTTCCTCCATAATTTTTATAGATTCACAATGGTACTTACAAACATCGTGCCAAACGGATTTTCACCCACAAAACGTGCGCAGAAAAACTTTTCGGCATAGCATCATACTCTCTTGCCTTTCGCGGCGCGCGCGAGTTCGTATGAGTTAAAGAGATTTTGCCAGATGATATACGCAGCCGGGCCAATAAGGGCGAGTGGCGTCAGGTACATCTGCGCCATCCATACCGCCAAAGAGGTGTTCTTCTGCCCAAAAGCCTGTCCGGCGGTGATGCGCGAGATACCCGCCTTGTCGGTAGGCACGGCAGCAGGATTGATGACTATATCACGGTAGTCCTTGCCGTGGGAGGAAGCCGGGAAACGGAAGCCAATCCAATGACCTAACTTATACTGCATGACGCAGGATATGAGTGCGCCAATACAGAGGCCGAGAACCGTCCATATAGAATAACGGGCTGAGAGAAGCGTCTCGGTAACGCCACCCATCAGCACTACCAGGGAGAGCGCCCAGACATAGAACGGCATAGACGCCCAAAAAGGCGTGAGTCGGAAATCATAGTCCTCGGCGAGGCGGAAGACCGATTCGGAGAGATGGTAACGATGTTTCTGCACCGCATTATACACCAAGCGCAAACCCCATGCAGCGATGAAAGGGCCTAAGAGAACCGTACTGACTTTCTGCAGGATGAGCCATCCGGCTTGCCAAAATGAGAGGTCTGCCGCGGGGTTAACATAGGGGAAGAAAAGGGGGACAATGAGCGAAGTGACGAAATTGGAGAGCAGGGTGAAGGTGGTGAGGTTCTGAATACTGCCACCTAATTTGCCGGCTATGATGGGTGCAGCTGTTGCCGTAGGCATGAGGAAACAGAGCATCAGGCCCTGGGCCAAAGGTTCCGAACCAAGAGTGTGAAAAAGCAGCCAGGTGAGAAAACTCAGCACCAATTGAACCGCCAAGACTACCCAATGCCATACGCGCAGACGCAAGTCGAGAGGGTTAATCTTGCAGAACGTGAAGAAAAGCATGAGGAAAAGTAGGGGCGCAAGCAGAAACTGCACATGGATAAACACGCGCCAGAAGACCACCCCGATAATCATCGCTACGGGGAGGGCAAATTCATCTATTCGCTTCTGCCACGTACTCATTTGGATTGCGACAAGCCAAACATCGGCAGACGCTTCATCGCGATGCGGACCAACCAATACGGCAGATGATTGATGATGGGTACGATGATGTAGTTCCACGGTCCGGGCATGCAGCGTTGGCGTTTGGTACGGAAGAGCACCTTCAGCGCACGACGCACGAGGCGTGCGGGCGGCATGGTGATGCCTACGGCACGCAAGATGGCGGCAAACTTATCGCCAAAGGGCAAGAGGCCGGTGTCTGTAGAGCCGGGCGTGAGCGCCAGGACATGGATGCCGAAGGGACGCAACTCGAAATTGAGCGCCTTGGAGAAGGAGAGTACGTAGGCCTTGGTAGCATTGTAGCACACGATACTGGGCATCGCCATCCATGCCGACATGGACGACATATTCAGTATATAGCCTTTGCAGCGGGTACGCATGTCGGCGGCAAAGAGGCGGGTGAGTTTGGTAAGGGCTACCATATGGAGCATGAGCATCGTCTCCGTCTTCGCGACAGGCGTATCGCAGAAGGGCTGGAAGATGAGCATGCCGGCATTATTGATGAGTACCTCTACCACCATTTCGTGCTGCTTGGCAAATGCATAGATTTGTTCTGCGGCATCAGCTGCTGCCATATTGAGGCAGAGCGACTCAGCGAGAACGTGGTAGGTGTCGCTTATCTCGCGGGCAAGGTCTGCGAGTTCCTTCTCCTGATTGCTGACCAGGAAGAGGTTGTAATTGTAGTCACGCGCGAGGGTGATAGCATACTGACGGCCGATGCCACCGGAGGCGCCGGTGATGAGAGCCCAGGGTTGATTTGTCATATCTATTATAGGTGTAAGAGGTTTCTTAGTTCGTTACGCCAGGAAGTATCCGTAGCGTGCAGGGTGAGGAAGCCATGACGGCGCCCTTCTTCAATATTAGGCAGGAGGTCGTCAACATAGACGGTCTCTGCGGGCAGGATGCCCGCCTCGCTGATAACCTGCAAGTAGCAGCGGGGATCGGGTTTCGAAAGGTGCATCTCGTTGGAGAAGAAGAGCCTTTTCGCGGGCCGGAGTTCGGGGCAGCATTGGTGCACCCATTCCACGTGCATCTCGTTGATATTACTGAGTACATAAATGCTGTAGCCGGCAGCATGGATGTCGCGCAGAAGTTGTTTGTTCACCTCGGGAATTCCGAGCAGCATGGCGAACCAGGCATCGCGCACCTGCTGCTCGGTGGTGCCGGGAAGGCAGACGGAGAGGATGGTACGGATGAAGTCGGGGGTGGATATATCGCCGGTTTGGTAGCGGTCGATAAGTTCCGAATCGTGTCCGCCCAAGAGGCCTTGCGCCGTGATAGGTGCGGAAGCATCATGAAGCTCTACAAGGCTATGAAAGGCATCAAGCGTGCGGCGCACATCGAGGTCAACCAATACGCCGCCAAGGTCAAATAATACGTTTTTAATCATAAGAGCATACGATAGATAGACAGAGAAAAGGAGGCACGAAGCCTCCTTTTCAGGAATTAAAGGAATTGAGAAGATTACTCCTCACCACCTTCTTCTTCGTCAGCGCAGACGTTCCAACGATAGGTCTCAGCATCGCTGTAGTCAACGGTCACGTTGAGGTCTTTGCCAAGAACATTGTTGGGCACACCTTTCCACTGCTTCGTAGGATCTTCCTCTTCTTCATCGAAGTATTGGATTTCCTTGTCCCAGCTACCTACGCCACGAACTTTCCATTCAGCGTTCTCGGTAGCGGTAATAGTAGCTGTGTAGGTGTTGTTCTCACCGGCTACAAGGGCAACGGTCTTGTCATCAGCCCAGCCGCAGAAACTACCAATGAGCTCGATATCAAAAGGCTCATCGCAGAACTCAGGAACAATCACGGTGATGTTGTAGTCTTGAGGAGTAGCGCACTCGGAACCCTGCCATCCACCGATGGTCACGTAAACGAGACCCTCGCCGAAAATTGCGATGTTACCGTCTTTGTCACGACCATTGTCAGCAGTGCTGTAGTCTTCGTTAACAGTCCAGTTAACGAACTGACCTTCCCACGAACCGTCGTCGGTATAAATCAAGCAAATCTTACCAGCCAGCAGCGTACCGTCACCCCAAGGCTCAGCACCGAGTTTGTAGGTAGCAGCGAACCAACCATCGAAGCCTTCAATTTCCTCGAAGACGATGCAATTATCAACATCAGCAGGACCGTCCTCACCCAGGTATTGGTTAGCACCAGTCCAAGCAATACCGTCAACCGTGCCTTTGAAAGCGATACCATTGCACTCGGTACCCTTGGGGATGTTGATAACGAAAGTTACATAGCCAGCCTCAGGAGCATCTATCTCGGGGATGTCATCGACCACAGTGGTATCTGTACCGGGAGTGGGCGTGGGAGTTGGCGTGGGAACGGGATCATTGTTCTTCTTACAACCTACCATTGCGATGGTAGCAACAGCCATAAAGGCTAAAAAGAATTTCTTCATACTTTTTTTGTTTTTAGTTAATTAAAAGGGTTAATAATAAGTTTTGTACTTATTTGGGATTAATATCCTTCGTTCTGGGTCAGGCCACCGGCTACGATGTCGGACTCGGGGATAGGATATACATTAAATTTCTTGTCGAGGGTAACGAGACCTTGCTCGCTGGTGTTACCGCCGCGGCCTTCCCAGTGGTAGTCAGCCGTGGGTCCGGCGAACTTGCCAAAGCGTACGAGGTCAATACGGCGACGACCTTCGGCATAGAACTCGCGGCACCACTCATCCAGAAGGAAGTCGAGGCTGAGGGTGAAGGGAGTGGTATTGTTAGCGCGGTCACGCAGAGCTTGAATGGCGTTGGCAGCCTCGGTGGTGTTACCCAGACGGAACTGAGCCTCAGCATAGGTCATATATGCTTCGCCTACACGCATGAAGGGGATATCGGTGTCGGGGAACTGCGTTCCGTGAGGAATGACGGTGATATCTTCGCCCAGGGGGTTAGCGATATAACGTCCGGTCCATTTCAGCATAGACCAACCATCGTAGAACTCGCCCATATTACCACGTGTTACGAGTGAGTCAGCCAGCAGGGTAGTATCAGCTTTGACAACGGGTTTGCCGGTATTGAGCTTCGAGCAGAGGATAGCGCGGTCATCACCGAGGATACCGGGCATATCGAACTCGTTGTAGAGCGTGGTACCGGTCAGGCTCACGTCGATGAACTTATCCACGAACTCGGGTGTGCAACGGAAGCCGGCCCAACCCTCGGAGGTAGCGGGGTTAACATAGACGGTTTTGTCGCGGCAACCGGCAACGAGGAAGGTAGAACCACCCCAGCATTGTGCGTTGATACCATCCTGATAGATGATGAGCAGACCTTCGCCCGAGGGGCCACCCATGACGCGATAGTTGTCGCCCATGAACATCTCCTGATAGGGAGAATAAACGCCACCGGTGCTAACGGTATGGAGTTTGTGGGGACCATCCATCACCTCCTTGGCATACTGTGCAGCCAGGTCATAGTGAGCAGTACCGGTATAGACCTCAGCATTGAGGTACATACGAGCGAGCAACATCTTGGCGGCATACTGGTCAACACGGAAGTCGTTGATACGGGTAGCAGGCAGGATAGCCTCGAGCTCCTTGAGTTCAGCCTCCAGCCAGTTGTAGAGTTCTACGCGGGTGTATTGGGGTTTCTTCTGCGCATTAACCTTATCGGAGAAAGGCACGGAGCCGAACATATCGAGCAGGTAGTAGTAGTTAAATGCACGGAGGAAACGAACCTCAGCGATTTGGTTAGCGCCATCACCATCAGCAGTTGCGTTCTCGAGGAAGTGGTTGCAGAGTGTGATGTTGAGGTAGAAACGGTAGTACAGACCCTGAACAAGTTGGTTCAGCGAGTTCCACTTGATGGTACGAATCTCGGGCAGTCCGGGGTCGTTCCAGGGGATCCAGCACTCATCGGTGGGGAACTCCTGAAGCTCCCAGATCATGCGGACAAATGCGGAAGTACCTTCATCAATATCGTCCACGTCACCACTACCGGCAGGGCCTTGCTGGCCTGTGAGGGCGAGGGTGGCATAGCACTTGGTGAAGATAGCATCCTGGTCGAAGGTCATTATCTTGTTTTCATCCTTGGGGGTAACATTCAGGTCTTTTACGCAAGACGTCAGCAGGAATGCGCCAAGAACAGAACAAAACGCGAATTTACTAATATTCTTCATAACTTTATCTCCTTTCACGATTATAATTAGAATTGCAGGCTAACACCGAGAACCGTAGTCATGCTACGCGGATAGATGTTATTGTCTATACCGCCGGAGATTTCGGGGTCAAGTCCTTTGTAAGGTGAGATAACAAACGGGTTTTGAACCGTTGCATAGATACGCGCATTGAGTTTATTCTTGGTAACCTTTTCATTGAAGGTGTAACCGAGGGTTATATTGTCGCAGCGCAGGAACGAAGCATTCTCCACGAAGTAGTCAGTAAGGAACCAGTCGCTGAAGGCCTTGCCGTCAACGTATTCATTCTTGGTAGCATCCCAAACGAGGTCCACCATTCCGTCAGACTTCATGCCGCTCCAATAGGTATCGTAGGCTTTGCGGGTGAGGCCGAAGTAGCCACCGTTGAGGTTGGTATATACGTTGTCGGGAGCCACATTGTAGATAGTACCTGCCAGGACGCCATTATATACATAGTTGCCAATGGATACACGGAAGCTCATACCGAGGTCAAATCCGTAGAACTGGAACTTGGTCTGGAAGCCCATGGTAACAGGTGCCATGGGGCACTTGTACATATAGCGGTCTTCGCCGTTAACCTGACCGTCTTTGTTGCGGTCAACAGCATAGTACATGGTGTTGCCCTGTGCATCGGTACCCTTGCGGGTCTCGTATACATAGAAGGTGCTGGCAGCATAGCCTACCTTATGGGCCTGGATGGTTCCACCGGTACCGGTGCTGATACCTCCGGTGGGAACATAATAGGTCGAATCGTTGTCAGAAGCGTTAAGCTTGGTGATGCGGTTCATGTTCCAGGTGAAGTTGTAGGTAAGATCCCACTTGAAGTTCTTGCGGTCGATAGCGACAGCATTGAGCGAGAACTCGATACCTTGGTTGTAGAGCGAACCGATGTTGCTGACCACTTTGTTGCGGAAGTTAGCGCCTGCAGGTACATTCACCACGTTGATGAGGTCATTGGTAACACGATAGTAGTAGTCCAACGAACCGGTCACGCGGCTATTGAGGAAACCGAAGTCAAGACCGGCGCCATAGGTAGTGGTTTTCTCCCAGGTCAGTTCGGTATTGACGGCATCAGGACGATAGTGGTAGTAGAGAGGAAGGCCATCGGCATCCTTTACTTGGGTACCAGTACCATCAAAAACGGCTTTGCCATTCTCATCATAATAGAGGTAGTTGTCACCACCTACAGGATAATAAGCACCCTTCTGGCTAACATAATACGTAGCGAAGTAGGGATAGTCACCCTGACCGATTTCCTGCTGACCGGTGATACCGTAGTTGAGACGAAGCTTCAACTCGGAAACGGTATTGTTGTCACGCAGAGCGGAGAAGGTCTCCTTCATCTTCCAACCCACGGCAACAGAGGGGAAGTAGCCCCAGCGGTTGTCTTTGTGGAAACGAGACGAGCCGTCAGCACGGAAGGTAGCGGTAAGCATGATCTGGTTCCAACCTGTCCAGTTCAAGCGGCCGAAGAACGATACGAGGTAGTTCTCCGTCATCCACTTATACTGCGAACGGGTATCATCCTTCATCTGACCGGCCTTGGGGTTGGGCGTACCGTCGGACTTCAGCGAATTGGTAGGATAAACGCCCCAACCGTCGCGTGAGCCGTCGCGATAGAAGTGCTGCCACTCATAGGCTGCCATGATGTCGAAGTGTTGTCCGGCATCTTCCCAGTCCTTATAATACTGCGCGTACGCGGTAAAGAGGAGATTATACTTGCGGTTTTTCTCCCAGCCTTCCCATCCGGTATAGTGGTTAGAGAAGGAATAGGGGCTGATGGATGTTACCTGTTTCGTTTCAGTATAGTCCGCACCGAAGTTAGCGTGCAGGCGGAGGTCTTCGAATCCGTGGATCTTATAGTCAGCCTCCAGGTTACCTACGAACGAACCGGCGTTGGCATTGTAGTTCTCATGTTCAAGAGCTGCAACGGGGTTACCGGTCGTGTTGCGGTTAACGGTATAGGGCCAAGCCTTATCGGAATAGTTCGAACGAGCGGCACGCTGGTAGTAGCCGCCGAACCAGTTGTCGGCAATCTCTTGCTCGGTCATGATGACGCCGCCGGCACCTTTAACCGTAGCGGGTTGACCCGTATAGCGGGTAGCGTTACCACCATAAACAGGCTGAGTGGGGTCCATATTCAACGCAGCACCGGTCACGCCGGGAGCATAATGGTTGTGAATGTACATACCCTTAGCGTTGAGGTTGAAGGTGAGGTGCTTGTTGAGGAACGAGGGATTCAGGTTCATCGAAGCCGTAATACGATGCTGTGCGTCGGTCTTAACGACACCATTGCTCATGGTATAACCCAGCGAGAAGCGGTAAGGCATATTCTTCACGCCACCGGTTACCGAGAAGTTATGGTCGGTAGAAACGGCTGCGCGGTAAACCTCATCTTGCCAGTCGGTGTTATAGAGGCCGAGCCATTGGGTCTTGTCATTACCGTGGCCGAGGGTCTTGGCGTAGTCGCGGATGTCGTTACCCGATAGGGTCTCCAGACGGTTCACGAGAGTTGCCAAAGAGACGTTACCTTCGTAAGAGAATTTGGGTTTCTGGTTCTGTGCACCTTTCTTGGTGGTGATGATGATCACACCGTTAGATGCACGGCTACCATAGATGGCGGTAGCGGAGGCGTCCTTGAGCACCGTGAAGGTCTCGATATCGGAGGGGTTCACCATCGAGAGGGCGTTAGACATACCGGTCAGGAGGTTGTTATCCATAGCCAGACCATCGATAATGATAAGGGGGTCATTGGATGCGGCAAGAGACGAACCACCACGGATACGAATGGTAGCACCATCACCGGGACGACCGGAGTTGGAGGTCACGTTCACACCAGCCACTTTACCGGAAAGCATGTCGGTAGCGGTAGTGTTGAGACCTTTGTTCATCTCGTCGGGTTTGATAGCGGTAACAGCACCGGTGGCGTCGTTTTTCTTAACCACACCGTAGCCGACCACGACCACTTCGTCGAGAAGCTCGGAGTCTTCACCCAGTTGAATACGCATGTTCGCAGCGGCAGCCAGTTCCTGTGACTTATATCCCATATAGGATATCTGGAGCACAGCACCAGGTTGTACCTCGAGAACGAAGTTACCATCGAAGTCGGTAATAGTACCGTTGGTAGTACCCTTTTCAATGACGTTGGCGCCAATGATAGGTTCACCATTCGATGCATCCAAAACAACACCTGACGCAGTCTGAGCCATGATAACAGAACTCATGGTCAGCAGAGCGAGGAGAAGGAATAAGGCTTTCTTCATCGTAGTGATAATAAATTAGTTATTAGAATAGGATTAATTATTTTTCTTCCTTGATAAGCATCACGCAGAGAGCTCCGATACAGAGGAGCACGCCAGCGGTAACGAGCATCATCACCTGACTTCCGCCGCATATATATTTAAGGAGTAGCCCGCCGCAGAGAGCTGCTACGATTTGGGGGACGCAGATGGTGCAATTGAACAGACCGAGGTAATACCCCATATTGCCGCCCTTGATAGCGTTGGTCACGATGGTAAAGGGCAAGGCAAGCATGGCAGCCCAAGCGGCGCCGATGAGGGCATAACTAAGCCAGAGGACATATTGATTGGTGACGAACATCGTGGACATAAAGCCCAAACCACCCACCACGAGGGAGATGGCATACGCACCTTTGTTGCCGAACCAATGTTCCAGTTTGGGCAGGAAAGCCGCCCAGAGCAGCGAGCCGACAGCCTGCACGCAGAAGACGAGTCCGACCCAGTTACCGGCATCCTGGAAGGCGACGTCGGTTGCACTCACGCCGTCCCAGCCGAAGCATTGGGTAGCAATAGCACCATTGGAGTAGGTCCACATATACATAAATGCTGCCCAGCAGAAGAACTGCACGAGTCCGACGGTCCAGAAGGCAGAGGGAGCCTCCCTGAGGAGCTGGATGAAGCCCTTGTCGTCTTCGGCATTGGCGTTGGCTTTGGTTTTGTCGATACCGTGGAACTCGGCGTATTCCTCGGGGTTCAGCTCCTTGACGGTCATGAAGGTGTAAAGCGAGCAGAGGATAAGGATAGCTGCGCCGATATAGAACGACCATTTCACGGAGTTAGGGATAACGCCCTCGGGAGCCGTGTTGGCGATACCAATCCATGTGAAGAATATGGGGAAGAGGTAACCTACGACCGAACCGGCGTTGCAGAGCGCGGACTGGATGGCATAGGCAGTACCCTTCTGTTCCTCGTTGACCATATCCCCGACCATCATCTTGAAGGGCTGCATGGCGATATTGATGCTGGTATCCAGGAACATGAGGCTGAAGAGCCCGAACCACATAGCTGCATTCAGGCCGAGGAAAGCCGACTGCGCAAAGGTAAAGTCACCTGCGTTCGGCAAGAGCAGCATAACAGCCACGGCGATGAGTGCACCCACCAAGAGGTAGGGTTTGCGGCGGCCGAGACGGTTCCAGGTCTTGTCGCTGTACTTACCCACCAGCGGCTGCACGATCATTCCCATCAGCGGGGGGAGAATCCAGAAGAAACTCAGCTGGTGCGGATCGGCACCTAAGGTGGCGAAAATACGGGAAATATTGGCACTCTGCAAGGCATAAGCAATCTGCACCCCAAAGAAGCCAAAACTCAGATTAAAGAGTTGTCCGAATGACAGGTTTCGTTTTTCCATATTATAATAACAAATTTGGCTGCAAAGATACAACAATTTTCTGACATGAACAAAATTTTTCTGACATTTTTTCAAAAAATCAGTTACTTTTCGCATTTTTTGTCAAAAAAAAGTATCCATTTTACGAATTCGGGATAAAAACCGCATACCAGTCGGAAGGATATTTTTCGGGAAAAGCGGCTCTCGGAATTGGTTCGAGAATGGCTCGGGATTTCTTCGGGAATGGTTCGGTGAAGTCGGAGAAAGATTTCGGCTTATTTTTGGGCTGTTTGCGGGGAAATGAGAGGCTTCAGACGAGATAAAAACAGCCGAAGGAAAAGACGAGAAATGATAAAAAAAGCTTTTTTCTAAAAAAAGTTGCGTGAAAATTTGCATATGTGCATTTTTTGTTGTACCTTTGCAGGCTGAATTGGATAATCCGGAAAATACGGAGAATCCGGAAAGTCCGAAAAAACGATAGGAATAAGAATACCTTAAAATATACGTAAGCCGATAAATACAAACATGTCGAGACATGATGAACTAATTGCTGCTTTGCAGCACCATTTTGGGTTTGACTCTTTCAAGGGCAACCAGGAAGCGATTATCAACAATGTGATGGACGGGAATGACTCGTTCGTATTGATGCCGACAGGTGGCGGTAAGAGCCTTTGCTATCAGCTGCCTTCGCTACTGATGGACGGTATGGCAATCGTCATCAGCCCGCTGATTGCACTCATGAAGAACCAGGTAGATGCCATGCGCAACTACTCGGAAGAGGACGGCGTAGCCCACTTTATCAACTCGTCGCTGAGCCGCCCCGAGATAGCCAGTGTGAAAGAGGATGTGCTGGCGGGCAAGACGAAGTTGCTGTATCTGGCACCCGAATCACTCAATAAAGAAGAGAATGTAGATTTCCTACGCGGCGTGAAGATTTCGTTCTACGCCGTAGACGAGGCCCATTGTATATCTGAGTGGGGTCATGATTTCCGTCCGGAGTACCGCATGATTCACTCCATGACAGAGCGCATCGGTCGCGCCCCCATCATTGCCCTGACGGCCACGGCTACGCCCAAAGTGCAGCACGACATACAAAAGAACCTCGGCATGCTTGACGCTAAGGTATTCAAGTCATCGTTCAACCGTCCGAACCTGTACTACGAAGTCATACCAAAGACCGAAACGGTGGAGAAAGACCTGATCCGCTACATCCGTTCGATGGACGGCAAATCGGGTATCGTATATTGCCTGAGCCGCAAGGAGGTGGAGGAATTGGCTGAGACGCTAAGGGTGAATAATATCTCGGCTCTGGCTTACCACGCGGGTATGGATTCGGCTACGCGTACCGCCAACCAGGACGCCTTCCTGATGGAAAAAGTACAGGTCATCGTGGCTACCATCGCCTTTGGTATGGGTATCGACAAGCCGGATGTGCGTTTTGTGGTGCATTACGATATACCGAAGTCGCTGGAGGGCTACTACCAGGAAACGGGTCGCGCCGGTCGTGACGGAGGCGAGGGGCAATGTATCTGCTACTATAGTCCGAAAGATATTGAGCGTCTGCGTAAGTTCCAAATCGGCAAGCCGTTGGCGGAGCAGGAGATAGCTAACCAGCTGCTCTTTGAGACGCAGAGTTATGCCGAATCGCCTATTTGCCGCAGGAAGTTGCTGCTTCACTACTTCGGCGAAGAATACAACCAGGAGAACTGCGGACATTGCGATAACTGCAAGAAGCAATACCGTCTGGAAGACGAAAGCGAGATACTGTCTATCGCCCTGGAGACCCTGCAACAGATCGGCGAGCACTTCAAGGCAGAGCATATCGTGGATATTCTGCACGGTAACGAGACCGCAGCTGTGCTAAGCTACAAGCACAACGAACTGGAGAACTTCGGCGCAGCCGAGGATGTGGACGAGAATATCCTGCATGCCATTCTGCGTCAGGCGATGATTGAGCGTTATATCAAACGCGATGTAGAGGCATACGGCGACCTGAAGATAACGGCAGAGGGTCGCAGATACATGAAGAAACCTATCCGCTTTGAGGTGCCCATTGAGATTCACGATGAGGAGGAGGAAGAGGTTATTGCCGCCAATATGGTGGGTAGTGCCGCAGCCGACGAGGTGCTCTATTCGATTCTGAAAGACATCCGCAAGAAACTCAGCAAGAAGATGGATGTACCGCCATTCGTCATCTTCCAGGACCCGAGTCTGGAGGCGATGGCTACGTCGTACCCCATTACCATCGAGGAACTGCAAAACATACCGGGCGTGGGTGCCGGCAAGGCCAAACGCTACGGCGAGGAGTTCCTGCGCGTCATTAAGGAATACGTGGAGGAGAACGAGATTATCCGTCCGGAAGACCTGCGCATCAAGACCGTCGCCAAGGATTCCGCCCGCAAGATAAGCATCATTCAGGCTATTGACCGCCGCGTGGCGCTGGACGATTTGGCCGAATCGAAAGGTATGTCGATGGAAGAGATGCTGGAGGAGATAGAGGCCATCGTCTATAGCGGAACGAAACTGAATATCAGTTACTTTATCAAGGAAGTGGTTGACCCCGACGAGATAGAAGAGATTGAAGACTACTTCAAGCACGCCGAGAATGACAACATCAAATTGGCGATGCAGGAATTGGGAGAGGATTATTACGACGAACTGCACGTACGGTTGGTACGCATTAAGTTCCTGAGTGAACACGCCAATTAAGTTGAGAGTTTTTTTTGTTGAGTGTTGAGAGTTGAGAGTTGAGTGCAGTTTAAAGTTTATAGTTGAGAGTTTTTTTGTTGAGTGTTGAGAGTTGAGAGTTGAAAAGAGAGCGGATTGATATTGTGACTTTGGGGTGCTCAAAGAATCTGGTGGATACCGAGCGCCTGATGGCGAGGCTGGAGAGTCTCGGTTATCGTTGTGCTCACGACCCCGAAGTGGCAACCGGCGAGATAGCCGTCATCAATACCTGCGGATTCATCGGCGACGCCAAAGAGGAAAGCATTAACACCATTCTGCAGTTTGCGGAGCGAAAGACACAGGGCGAACTGAAACGCCTGTATGTCATGGGTTGCCTGGCAGAACGTTACCGCAAAGACTTGGAAGCCGAGATACCCGAGGTGGATAAATGGTTTGGGAAGTTTGACTACCTGAACCTCATCGAAGAATTGAAAACCCCACCCCAACCCTCCCCACAAAGGGAGGGCTTGCAAGCGGGATGTCAGCCGCGGGTGCTGACAACGCCAAGGCATTATGCGTATCTGAAGATTTCGGAGGGCTGCAACCGGATGTGCTCGTATTGCGCCATACCGCTCATCACAGGCAGACATACGTCCGTGCCTATGGAGGAGTTGATACGGGAAGCCGAGTGGATGGCCGGACAGGGAGTGAAGGAACTGAACGTGATTGCACAGGATCTGAGTTCGTACGGACTGGATTTGTATAAAAGGCATCAGTTGCCGGAATTGATCAACCGTTTGGCAGATATAGAAGGCATAGGCTGGATACGTTTGCATTACGCCTACCCGACCGATTTCCCCTACCCCATACTGGATGTGATGCGCGAGCGGGAGAATGTATGCCGATATCTGGATATCGCCCTGCAACATGCTACAGACTCTATGTTAAGTAAGATGCGCAGGCATATCACGCGCGCGGAACAAGACCGGCTGCTGGATACGATACGCACGAAAGTGCCGGGTATATGCCTACGAACGACATTATTGGTTGGCCATCCGGGCGAGACGGAAGCGGATTTCCGCGAGTTATGCGAGTGGGTAGAGCAACAGCAGTTTGACCGCTTGGGCGCATTTGCGTATTCCGAAGAAGACGGAACCTATGCTGCCAAGCACTACAAAGACGACATACCGGAGGAAGTAAAGCAGGAACGCGTGGCAGAGATCATGCGCATCCAGCAAGCTATATCTGCCCGGAAGATGGCGAGTCAGGTAGGAAAAGTACTGCGTGTACTAACCGACCGCCGAGAAGGCGATTATGTCATCGGTCGCACGGAGTTCGATTCGCCGGAGGTGGACTGCGAAGTGCTGATTACGGCCCCCACTCCCCGTGGAAAGAAGACACCCGCCGGCCCCCTGGGGAAGGGAGAGATACGGATTGGAGAGTTTTATGATGTAAAGATAGAACGAGCAGAAGAATTTGATTTATACGGGAAACTATGGAGCAAAAAATGAGTTGGACGCAGCTGCGAAAGGCTGTATGTGAAAAAACCGGCATGCGCGAAAAGGATATCAATGTGCTGCTGCGTGCATGGTTGAATAGCATGAAAGAGGCGCTTGCACGCGGAGAAGAAGTGCATCTGAGCCGATTAGGAACCTTCTGGATGCAAAAGACGGCTCCGCGCAAGAGTGTGGATGTAACGACGGGCGAGGAGATTCTCATCGGTGAATCGGAGCGGCTCAGTTTTGCTATGTCTGCAGGTCTGAGAGAACAGGTCAACGCTGTAAAGTCGCCCCGCCTCATCGCCGGAAACGACCCCATACGCAAATTAGGCGAGCAGGCCAACGAGATTATTGATATACTGGCAGATTTGGGACAGGAACCGAATACGTCCGCTGCCCACACAGAGGAAGAGCCGGAAATGCCGGAAGAACCGGAAAGTCCGGAAGAGCCGGAAGAGCCGGAAGAGCCGGAGATGCAGGAAGAGCCGGAAAGCCCGGAAAGTCCGGAAAGTCCGGAAAAGCCGGAAATTCCAGAAGAGCCGGAGATTCCAGAGATTCCAGAAAAGCCGGAAGAACCGGAAATTCCGGAAAGTCCGGAAAAGCCGGAAGAGCCGGAAAAGAAAGAGAGACACACTACCGTAGAAAAGAAACGGCCACTATGGGTAACGGCATTGCTGACCCTGATTGTATTCCTATTGCTGCTGCTCTTTGGCGTACTGTTCTTCCAACGACAGTTGGTAAAATGGGTAGATATGCTGCATGAGAAGACAGAGCTTACGGAAAAGCATCATTCGCCTAAAAAACCGGCAAGCACGACTATACCTACAACAACCGAAAGTACAACAACGGCTCAAGAAACTGCAGCAACCCCGAAAGCAGGAACCCAGGAGCCTGAACTCAAAGGAACTGCAATCAAAGAAGTAGAAGTCCATAAAGCGGAAGCCCAACAGACTGAAGCCAAGAAAGCTGAAGCTAAGAAGGCAGAAGCCACAGAGGCTGTAGCTGCCAAGCCCGCAAAGGCAGAGCAGCCCGCAAAGGCAGAGCAGCCCGCAAAGACTGCGAAGGATGAGAAAGCATGGGACGGATATATTGGGACTGTGAAACTGGCGGAAGGAAGCCGACTGGCTCTATTGGCAGACCGGTATTACGGCGAACGGGAACTTTGGGTGTACATATTCGAGGCTAACCGCGACCATATCAAACACCCCAATGATGTGCCCATCGGTACGGAGATACGTATTCCACGGCTGAAAGCAGCGTATTCGGATCTATCCAAACCCGAAAACCGTGCACGCGTAGAGCAAATGGCACAAGAGTATTTGAACCTTTAGCATATAGATTTCTTGGAAGAAAACGAAGAATATATCGTTATAGAACGGGCTCGGACACACAATCTGAAGGATGTGTCGGTAGCGATACCTCGGAATAGTCTGACGGTCATATCGGGTGTAAGTGGTAGCGGCAAGTCATCGCTGGCGTTTGACACCCTATATGCCGAGGGGCAGCGTCGGTACGTAGAGAGTCTGAGTGCCTACGCTCGGCAGTTCTTGGGGCGCATGCAGAAGCCGGATGTCGATAAGATAGACGGTATTCCGCCTGCGATAGCTATTGAGCAGAAAGTGACGTCGCGCAACCCGCGTTCGACGGTAGGCACCGTGACGGAGATATACGAGTACCTGAAGTTGTTGTACGCGCGCGTGGGTACGACCGTTTCGCCGGTCAGCGGCAAGGAGGTAAAACGTCACACGCCGGGCGATGTAGTAAAGGCGCTGATGGATAGGGCGGATGGCGAACGGGTGTTACTATTGGCGCCTATACACCTGAAAGCGGGGCGGACCCTAAGTGAGCAACTGAAAGTATGGCAGTCGGAAGGTTTTGCGCGCTTATATCAGACTGATACCAACGAGGTCATCCGCATAGCGAACCTCATTCAGGAAGAGGGGGATATAGACAGTCAGGACCTCGGTAGTGAGAATCTGTATCTGTTAGTTGACCGTGTGGTAGCAGACGGCGAGCAGACAACGGCTAACCGCTTTGCGGACTCGGTGCAGACGGCATTCTTTGAGGGCGACGGTTCCTGTGCGCTGATATGCCGTCCGGGCGAGGCGGATAGCGAACGGCTGGATTTCTCGATTCGCTTCGAGGCAGATGGTATCACGTTCATGGAGCCTACGGAGCATCTGTTTGACTTCAATAATCCGTTAGGCGCGTGCCCACGGTGTAACGGCTACGGCAACACCATCGGTATAGACCCCGATTTGGTTGTGCCGGATAAATCCAAAACGATATACGAAGGAGCCATTGTATGCTGGCGAGGCGAGAAGATGAGCCTCTGGAACGAGGAGTTGATCATGCACGCCTCGGAATTCGGATTCCCGATACACACACCCTATTACGCCCTGACGCCCGAACAGAAACAGCTACTCTGGACGGGTAATGAATACTTCCGCGGGCTGAACGACTTCTTCGAAGAGTTGGAGACCAAACAGCACGGTAAGATCCAATATCGCGTGATGTTAGCACGTTATAAAGGTAAAGCCCAATGCCCGCTATGCCAAGGGTTGAGGCTCCGCAAGGAGGCAGGCTACGTGCTCTTCAAGGGGAAAGCTATCACGGAGTTGATGACGCAGTCGGTGAACAGGTTGTCGGAGTGGTTTGCAGGTCTGGAGTTAACGAAGCGTGAGCAGGAAGCCACGCGTCAGTTGCTGCCCGAGATACGCAACCGCTTGCAGTTTATGCAAGATGTGGGTCTGGGTTATCTGACCCTGAACCGCCTGAGTTCGACCTTGTCGGGCGGCGAGAGTCAGCGTATCAACCTGGCTAAGAGTCTGGGTAGCAGTCTGGTGGGGTCGCTCTATGTGCTGGACGAACCGAGTATCGGTCTGCACCCGCGCGACACCCAGCGCCTGATACATGTGCTGAAGGAGTTACGCGACCTGGAGAACACGATTGTGGTGGTTGAGCACGACGATGACATCCAGCGTGCGGCGGACTACTCCATAGAGGTAGGTCCGGCGGCGGGACGCAACGGCGGCGAGATAACCTATACGGGTAAGCCGCGTTGGGAGAAATTCACCTACAACGTTCCTCGCCATCGGCGCAAATGGAACAACTACATCGAGGTATGCGGCGCTACGGAGAACAACCTGAAGAACCTGGATGTGAAGTTTCCGCTGAACGTGCTGACGGTTGTGACGGGTGTGAGCGGCAGCGGCAAGTCGTCGCTGGTAAGCAAGGTGCTCTACCCTGCCCTGAAGAAATACTACGGCGGCACGGCAGAACGAACGGGTGACTACAGCATGCTGAAGGGTTCGCTGCACCTGATACAGGATGTGGAGTTTGTGGACCAGAACCCGCTGAGCCGTTCGTCGCGGTCTAATCCCGTGACGTACCTGAAGGCCTACGACGAGATACGCAAACTATTCTCGGAGCAGCAGCTCAGTCGTCAGATGGGCTTCACGCCGGCGCATTTCTCGTTCAACACCCCCGGCGGCCGCTGCGAAGAGTGCCAGGGCGAAGGTGTACGGCGGGTAGAGATGCAGTTCATGGCGGATATCGTGTTGGAATGCGAACATTGCCACGGCAAACGGTTCAAACCGGATGTGCTGGAGGTCGAATACCGCGGTAAAAGCATCTTCGACATACTGCAGATGACGGTGGACGAAGCGATCGCCTTTTTCAGCGAAGACAATGCCTGCAAGCGCATCGTGCAACGCCTGAAGCCGCTGCAGGATGTGGGTATCGGCTATGTGCAGTTGGGGCAGTCCAGTTCGACCCTGTCGGGCGGCGAGAGTCAGCGTGTGAAGCTGGCGTCGTTCCTGGCGGAGACAGACACAAAAGCCAGGCTGTTCCTATTCGACGAACCCACCACAGGTCTGCACCACAAAGATGTGACGATACTGATGCAAGCGCTCAACAAACTTATCGAACGCGGTCACAGCATCGTGGTCATCGAGCACAACCCCAGTCTCATTTTGGCAGCAGACCATGTGATAGACCTGGGTCCGGAAGGCGGCAATAAGGGCGGCGAGATCGTATGCGAAGGCACGCCGGAGGAGGTCATGGCCTGCAAAAAGAGCTATACGGGTGAGGCGCTCAGAAGAATTCCGGAGAGCGAAAAACTGATGATTTAGAGTTGAGTGTTGAGAGTTGAGAGTTGAGTGCAGTTGAGAGTTGAGAGTTAATAGTTGATAATTGACATTTTATGAAACATAAGTTACTGAAAGAGTTAAAACAGTCGGATATATTTTCGCACTTATCGTCGCTGGGTTATCTGCCCCGCTGGTGCGTACTGCTGCTGGACCTGATGACCTGCAGCTTAGGATACTGGCTCAGTATCTGGATTGGCAGCAGCCTGTTTCACTACCAGCCAACGGGGGTTGTTATTTCGCCCATAGGCCAATATGGTATTCTGATAGCCGTGCAGGCGGTTTGTTTTTGGCTCTTTCATACCTACTCGGGCATACTGCGTTACTCCACCTTTATCGACACGCTGAAGGTGCTGTCGTCGGTTGTGGTATGCAGCATGACGCTACTGTTGACCAACATCGTATGGCAGTTGGCTAATAGCGAGAAACTATTCATGAACACAGCGCTGATACTGTATATCTTTGTGACCTTTGTGCTGTTGTTCTGCATCCGCGTGGGTGTCAAGACGCTCTACGAGAGTATTCGTCAGGCGGCTATCTCGGGTCCGAAGGTACTGATTTACGGCACCAAGACTGCCGGCATCGCGATAGCCAAGATGCTGATGGCCTCGGGCAACACACCTTACCATCCGGTTGGGTTTATAGATGACAAACGCGAGGAGAGGAAGTACAAGTTGTTAGGGATGCGGGTGCATATGCTGGACGAAGAACTGTTTGAGCGCATGCGTTCAAACCATATTCAGCACGTCATCATCTCGCCCTTGAAGATGAAGGAGTTGAATCCGGCTAAAGACCTAACGGTATTCCTGGAGCACAACATCAAGATACTGACGACCCCCTCATTCACGACCTACAACGAAGAAAGCACCAAATCCGTCATCGGGCGAATTGATTCCATCCGTATTGAGGATCTATTGGAACGCGAGACCATACGTATCAACACCGAGAACGTGAGCAAGGTGCTGAAGAACAAGGTGGTACTGATCTCCGGCGCGGCGGGCAGCATCGGTCAGGAGATCGTACGGCAGGTGCTGAACTACGAGCCGCGTGCCGTTGTGCTCTTGGAGCAGGCCGAATCGCCGCTTCACGACCTGACGTTGGACCTGAAGAGCCAAGTACCGAATGCGGTACTGATACCCTGTATCGGTAATATCCGGGAACGGGAACGCGTCGAAGAGATCTTCAGCGAGTTCCGGCCGGATGTAGTCTATCATGCCGCTGCCTACAAACACGTACCGCTGATGGAAGACCACCCCAACGAAGCCATTCATGCCAACGTGATGGGCACCAAGAACATGGCGGATATGTCAGTCAAGTACAAGGTAGAACGGTTTGTGATGATATCTACCGACAAAGCCGTCAACCCCACCAATGTCATGGGGGCCTCTAAGCGCATCGCTGAGATGTACGTGCAGGCGCTGAACAAGGAGACGAACGATACACTATTCATCACCACGCGCTTCGGCAACGTCTTAGGGTCGAACGGCAGCGTGATTCCCTACTTCAAGAAACAGATACAGAAGGGCGGCCCTGTCACCGTGACACACCCCGATATCATCCGCTACTTCATGACAATACCCGAAGCCTGCACGCTGGTGTTGGAGGCATCGGTGCTCGGTAACGGCGGCGAGATATTCGTCTTTGACATGGGTAAGCCCGTCAAGATTCTGCACCTGGCGGAGAACATGATTCGCCTGGCCGGCTACACACCGTATCAGGATATCCAAATCACCTTTACAGGTCTCAGACCGGGCGAGAAACTATACGAGGAGTTGCTGAACCAGAAGGAGACAACCCTGCCTACCGAGAACGAGAAGATTATGATTGCCCGCGTGCGGGAATACCCATTTGAGGAGGTGAGCAAGGGGATTGACGAACTCATCAGGTTGAGTTACGAGGGCAAACCGTTTGAGACGGTACGAAAGATGAAAGAGTTGGTACCCGAATTCAAGAGCATGAACTCGGTGTACCAGAAACTGGACGCTAAGATTTAAGATTTAAGATTTAAAATTTAAAATTTAAGATTTAAAATTTAAGATTGCTTTGTTGACCTTCTTTTATAACCATCCCTATTTGATTGGCCTGATAGCGTTTGCCTTAGGCGCGCTGTTTATGCCGGTGGTGCTGCGCGTGGCCAAAACCAAGCATTTTGTAGTGCGCCCCAATAAACGCATGAGCCATACGGGTGAGGTGCCCAATATAGGCGGACTGGATATCTGCTTCTCGTTCCTATTGACATACCTGATTTTTGAGTTCAATACCCTGCAGCAGTCCCAATTCCTACTGATTGGTGTGTTTGCCATCATGATGGTAGGGTTTGTGGATGACATCTTGATTCTACCGCCCCTGCCTAAGTTACTATGCGAACTGATTGCCGGCGTGGCGCTCATATCGTTTGCAGACATACGGTTGACCCATCTGCATGATTTTCTGGGCATCGAGGTGCTGCCGGAGGTGTGGTCGTACGTGCTTTCCTTCTTTGTGTTGGCGGCTATCATCAATGCCTTCAACCTCATCGACGGTGTTGATGGCTTGGCATCGGGTCTGGGCATGCTGTATTGCAGCTTCTTTGCCACCTGGTTCTACCTGGCGGGCGATGGTCCGTGGTGCATACTGGCTATCTGCCTGGTGGGTTCACTGGCGGTATTCTTCTGCTACAACGTCTTTGGCGGCACCCGCACCAAGATATTCATGGGCGACTCGGGCAGTCTGCTGGTCGGCTACATGCTGACGGCTTTTGTATTCCGCTTCTGCGAGCAGAACGCCTACCACCTGGTGCCCGAATGGCTGCATATGAGCGCAGCACCGGCGGTAGCCATCAGCGTGCTATCGATACCCATCTTCGACACCCTGCGCGTCAGTCTGGCGCGTATCAAGAATAAGAAATCGCCCTTTCAGCCCGATAAGAATCATATACACCACCTGCTGCTCAATACCGGGCTGAATCATATCCAGACCACCGCCGTGCTGCTATGCGTATCGGTGCTGCTGATCGGTATCGGCATCGTGGGTAGGAACTGGAACATGCTACTGCTGGTAAGCGTAGATGCACTCATCTGCGCAGCGTTTACATTGCTGGTAAAATTAAAAATTAAAAATTAAGAATTAAAAAATTAAGAATTGAATTGCTGCCGAGATGATTAGTGTGGAGCATTTGACCATAGAATTCTCGTCGCGTCCGGTGCTGGACGACATCTCGTTCTTGGTGAATAACCGCGAGCGAGTGGCACTGGTGGGTAAGAACGGCGCGGGCAAGACAACCCTACTGCGTCTCATAGCCGGCGAACAGGAGCCTACGAGCGGTGCGGTGCGCAGGGACAAAGACCTGCGTATCGGCTATCTGCCGCAGATCATGCTGCACCGCGATGACAAGAACGTACTGGACGAGGTCTTGCAGGGCAATGACGACGCACGACAGAAAGCAGAGGCCGACCGCACCCTGACGGGTTTGGGTTTCGAACGCGAAGACCTGACGCGACCCTGCAGCGAGTTCTCCGGCGGCTGGCGCATGCGTATCGAGTTGGCTAAGATTCTGCTGCAGCACCCCGACCTGCTGCTACTCGACGAGCCCACCAATCACCTGGATATCGAGAGTATTCAATGGCTGGAAGACTTCCTCCGCCAGAGTCAGGCAGCAGTACTGTTGGTGAGCCATGACCGCGCCTTTCTGGATAACGTCACCACCCGCACCATCGAGATAACACTGGGCAGGATATACGATTATAATGTGCCCTACTCGCAGTTCGTACAACTGCGTCAGGAGCGCCACGAGCAGCAAGTGCGCGCCTACGAGAACCAGCAAAAGATGATCGCCGATACCGAGGCATTCATTGAGCGATTCCGCTACAAAGCCACGAAGGCGGTACAGGTGCAGAGCCGCATCAAGCAGCTGGATAAGCTGGAGCGGCTGGAGGTGGACCTGGAGGACACCAGTAGGCTGAATCTGCGTTTTCCGCCTGCACCCAGAAGCGGCGATTTCCCCCTTATCATCGAAGACTTAGCCAAGACCTACCCGGGTGCCGAACGCCCCGTCATATCCGGCGTCACGCTGACACTCCGTCGCGGCGAGAAGGTGGCGTTTGTGGGTAAGAACGGCGAGGGTAAGACGACCTTAGTGCGCTGCATCATGGACCAGCTGGATTACCTGGGCACCCTCAAGATCGGGCATAACGTGCGCATCGGCTATTTTGCGCAGAACCAGGCCTCGCTGCTGGATGAGAACAAGACGGTCTTTGAGACCATTGACTATGTGGCAACGGGCGATATTCGCACCAAGATACGCGACATACTGGGCGCATTCATGTTCGGCGGCGAAGCGTCGGATAAGAAAGTTAAGGTTCTCAGCGGCGGTGAGCGAAGCCGCCTGGCAATGATCCGTCTGCTGTTAGAACCCTGCAACCTGCTCATACTCGACGAGCCGACCAACCACCTCGACATGAGTTCGAAGGACGTACTGAAGGCTGCCCTCAAGGCTTTTGACGGCACGCTTATCTGCGTCAGTCACGACCGCGATTTCCTGGACGGGCTCGTAGAAAAAGTCTATGAGTTCGGCGGCGGTAAGGTGCGCGAACACCTGGGCGGTATCTATGACTTCCTGAGGAAAAAGAAGATGAATAATCTCCATGAATTGGAGATATCTAGGACGCCTAGTACGCCTAGGAATCCTAGCACACCTAGTGGAGCCGTCGACTACGCCGCCCAGAAAGCCGAGGCCGCAGCGCGACGCAAACGCGAGAAACAGATAGCCGATACCGAGGCGGAGATTGCCCGTCTGGAACAGGAACAAGCCGCACTGGAGGCCCTACTCGCGCTGCCGGCTAACCAGACGCAAGCCAACTTCGAGCAATACGAACACATCAAACACGAGATTGAAAAAAAACTATACGAATGGGAACTATTGTCCGATATCTGATTCATTTCTTGCTCTACGGCAATACCGAAGCAGCAGAACAGGTGGCGTACACCGCCAACGAAGCCGAGTGGCCTCGTTACAAAGCCGTCATCGTGCCTTCCGGTCATCTGGGCGGCAAGTTGGTGCAGCCTGATTTCGGATCGGTCGTTGTGGAGCACCCCGATGCTGCACCCAAGACGGCTGTGATACGCACCGATATCGTGTATAACGCCTTTTTCTTCCTCTCGCGCGCCGAGGAGCTACTGACCGACAAACGCGATGAGCATGGTCGTTTTGCCGCGCGCTATTCCGTCTTGGGCGAGAAGAACAGGCTGAATATCCCCCTCGTGGATGAGTATGCGCGCATACTGATGAAAGCCATGGAGTTGGACTTACCGACCCCCGGTTGGCACAAGATTTGGCTGACGCACGATGTAGATACCATCGCCCACTACCGGCACCTACGCGGCTTTATCGGCGGCGTGCTGCGCGGGCAGAAGGATCTGGCATGGGCAGCACAAAAAGATATCCGCAGAGACCCCGCCTACACCTTCCCATGGCTGATAGAACAAGACCAAGTGCTGCAAAAACAACTTGGCGACCGGGTGCAGCCCCTCTATTTCATCAAGCACACCCGCGGCCGTGGGTATGACTACCCGCAGTACGACTTGCGCAAGCGCGACTACCGATACCTGGAGAAACGGCTGCGCCGATCGGGCGCCGAGATAGGTCTGCACAGCTCGTACTACGGCGACATCATCGACCCCATGCCGCTGCACCGTAGTCATTACCTGCGCTGCGATATTGACCAGATGCAGCGTCTGGCTGACGCCGGCGTAACGGATGATTTCACCATGGGTTTTGCCGACCGAGCCGGTTTTCGCCTGCAGACAACGCGCCCCGTGCGCTGGATTAACCCCAAGACCATGCAGCTGACACCACTGACGCTGCACCCCCTGACCGTCATGGATTGTACGTTATCGAACGACAACTACATGAACCTGCCCGAAGACGAGGCTTACTTCCTCTGCCAGCAACTGTTCGACAAGGTGTACCAGTACCACGGCGAGTTGGTGCTGCTCTGGCATAATCATATCCTGTCGAACGGCAGTTACCACCGTACGCTGTATCCCGAACTACTGCAACATATCTTAGCACAATGACCCCCAAACGCCTATTACTACTGACTGACGCACCGGCACCGCCGCTCTATACGCCCCGCATGCGCTACCTGGTTCGGTATCTGACGAACCGAGGATGGGAATGCACCGTGGCGAGCGAGACGATGCCCGGTGTGGACTTTCAGTTTGCAGCCTGCCGTCATCTGCGCTACGCATACTATACAGAGGGTCACCGCCTGCGCAACGCGCTACGACGCCTCATGGACTGGCAGTGGCTACTGAAAGAACAACTGTTCGCACGCTGGCTAAGGCAACAAATAGCCGGTGAGCACTATGACTGCCTGCTCTGCTCCACCTTCAATCTCTTTCCGCTGCCCACTGCTGCACAGATAGCCCGCGAGGCGGGCATACCGCTCATAGCCGATCTGCGGGATATCGATGAGCAATGGGGCGAAGCCTCTTTTACGCAGCGAAAGGTACCCGAGGGACTGAAGCCGCTCTTCCGCCTCTATCGCCGGCGGGCTGTGCGCCTGCGCAACCGCGCCTTAAAACAAGCGGATGTCGTCACAACCGTTTCCCCCTGGCACCAAGCAGTACTGCAACGGCTGCACCCGCGGGTGGAACTGATATACAACGGCTTTGATGAAGAGCTTTTTCAACCTACCCGGCAGCAGACCGACACCTTCCGCATCGTCTATACGGGTCGCATCTACGACTTCGCGCTGCGCAATCCGGATCTGCTCTTTCGCGGCCTACAGCAAGTGGATAAGAACAAACGGGTACAAGTCGATTTCTACTGCGAGGAGTCGCAACACCTCGCCTTAAGGCAAATGGCAGAGAAATATGGCGTGGATTCAAGCCTCCATTTGCACCATTTCGTTGCGAACGATGCCGTTCCCGCCTTGCTTTCGCAAGCATCCATCTGCCTCATACTGACCAACCGCGCCGGCGACAACGGCCCGCACGGCATCCTCACCACCAAGTTCTACGAGGCGCTGGGCATGCAGAAACCCATCTTGTGCGTGCCGAGCGACCATGACTGCCTCAGCGAAGTCATCCGGATGACCAACGCCGGACTGGCAGCCGATACACCGGAAGAGGTGGCTACGTTTATCAACGCCCAATACGACGAATGGCTCAGGCAGGGTTACACCCGCCAGCCGGTACGCAATAAGGAATTGTTTAACCGCCAAAAACAAGCCGAGCAGTTTGAAAGTCTGTTCTGTCATAGTGCCCATTTATAATGCCGAGCGGTATCTAAGCGAGTGCATCCGGTCGCTTATCTCGCAGACCTACACCGACCTGGAGATTCTGCTCATCAACGATGGCTCAACCGATAGCAGTGCTGCCATCGCCTCGCGTTACGCACGCAGAGACTCGCGTATCGTGCTGCAGGGCACCCTCAATCGCGGGCAGGCAGCAGCACGCAACACCGGTCTGGAGTTGGCTACCGGCGAGTGGGTGCTGTTCGTAGATGCCGACGACTACCTCGCGCCGGACTGCATCGCCCGGCTCATCGCAGCCATCGGCGATCGCGACGTACTACAATACGGCTACCACGTTGTTACGGAAGACGGTAAGTCCCTCTACAAGCAGATTCCATGGCACCCGTACCTACTGACGACCCCCTGGAGCCGGTTGTACCGCCGCGCCTTCCTGGACCGCAACAGGCTACGTTTTCCCGTCGGGCATATATACGAAGACGTGCGCTTCAGCATGATGCTTTGGGCCGCTCGTCCCCGACAGCGAATCTTGCCCTATATCGGGTACTACTACCGCCGAAATGCCGGTTCGACCACCTCACGCCGCCATCGCCATGAAGAGGAACTGCTCTACCGCGACTTACGAACCATCGGCAAAGGTTTCCGTATGTGGCTACTGCGCTGCTACACCCTATGGCGGCTGAAATTCCATTTCCGGAAAGCACCCTATTACCCCGAACCATCTAATACACCCTATAAACCATGACAAACACCGAGATTTTAAACCTGTTGCACCGCGAGGTTGTGCCCGCCATCGGCTGCACCGAACCCATCGCCGTTGCACTCTGCGTGGCAAAAGCACGCGAGCAATTAGGCTGCGAGCCCCAAGAGATACATGTCTATCTCAGTAAAAACATCTATAAGAACGCCCTCGCCGTAGGTATTCCGAACACCGGTATGACGGGTCTGCCTATCGCCATCGCCCTGGGGGCTACCATCGGCAAGAGTTGCTACGGTCTGGAGGTGCTGCGCGACGCCGACGACCGCGCAGTACAGTATGCCAAAGAATATATGGAACGCGTACCCGCGAAGATAGATGTGGACTATCAAGCGCCCGATGTGCTCTATATCCGTGCCATCGTACGCGCCGACGGCCACGAAGCCGAGGCAACCATCCAGCACGAGCACACCCATTTCGTCACCTCAACCGAGTCCCCAGAACCCATCCCCCCCTTTGAAAGGGGGACGGGGGGATTGGATAACCAAGAACTCACCCTCCGCGAGGTGTATGACTATGCGCTGACGGTTAATCCGGCGGATGTAGCCTTTCTGCTGGACGGCGCCAAGATGAATAAGGAAGCAGCCGAACAATCATTCCGCGGCGCTTACGGTCACGGTCTGGGACGCCTGCTGCATGACGGAGCCTCATCGACGCTCTTTGGCGACACGGCGTTCACCCATATCCTCGCCTACACCTGCGGCGCCTGCGATGCCCGCATGTCGGGCGCCATGGTGCCCGTTATGTCGAATAGCGGTAGCGGCAATCAGGGCGTGAGCTGCTCGCTGCCCGTCTATATCTACGCCTTAGAGCACCATGTGAGGGACGAACAACTGCTGCGCGCGCTGACCATTTCCAACCTGACGGCTATCTATATCAAGCAGTCACTGGGACGGCTGTCTGCCCTCTGCGGCTGCGTGGTAGCCAGTACCGGTTCCGCCTGCGGTATCACCTACCTCATGGGCGGCGGATACGAGGAATTGACCTATGCCATCAAGAATATGATTGCCAACATATCGGGCATGATTTGCGACGGAGCCAAACCCGGCTGCGCGCTCAAGGTCACCTCGGGCGTAGCTACCGCCGTACTATCCGCCACACTCGCCATACAGCATGCCCACGCCGACAACTCCGAAGGTATCGTAGAGGAGGATATCGACCGCACCATACACAACCTCACCCGTATCGGTCGCGACGGCATGAGCCGAACAGATGACCTAATATTGGATATCATGACCCATAAGAAAATGGAGAATTGAAGCCCCCCTACCCCCTAAAGGGAGGGAAGCCCCCCGGCCCCCTAAAGGGAGGGAAGCCCCCCGGCCCCCTAAAGGGGAGAAAGCCCCCCGGCCCCCTAAAGGGGGAGGGGAAAAATGGAAAATGGAATTTTAAATTTTAAATATTAAATATTAAATCCTAATCATATGTATAATTTCACTTTTGCCAACGTGGGTGGTAGTACCCGCGTGAAGATTCAGTCAGGCGATGACATCCGTCACCTGGGCGAACTGGATCAAAAGATGTGGACAGTACTTTCCTGTCCCTGTCACGGACTGGAGATTGACGAGCGTTCGCTCAATCTCATGGACGCAGATGGCGACGGTCAACTGCACGTAACCGAAGTCATCAAAGCTGCCGAATGGCTCAGCACCGTGCTCAAGAATCTGGACACCCTCTTCCTCGCTACCGATCGCGTGGATAAGGACAACATCCTGGACCCCGACCTGCGTGCCATCGCCGACAAACTGCCCGAGGCTACGCTCAAAGCCCTGGATGAGATGCTCGCCACCATCACCGTGGAGGAAGAAAAGGCTCCCGAAGCCCCCTACCCCGCTAATGTCATCGCAGCCTACAAGGCTAAGAAGGAGGAATATGCCGCCTACTTCGAGCAGGATAAACTGCAGCAGATAGGACTGACCGTTATCCCCGAAGAGACACCCAAGCCCGGTATGAAAGAGGCTGAGTTCCTGGAGATGGGCACCAAGATTGCCGAATGGGAAGCTGCCGTTGAGGGCGTCAACCAGCGCAACACCGCTGCCTGGGATGCCAAACGCGGCGAATACGAACCGCTGCGTAAGTTACTGCTGCTGCACCGCGACTTTGTGACCCTGCTGCACAACTTCGTCACCTTCGAGCAGTTCTACCGCGTCAATGCCGATGCCATCTTCCAGGCCGGTACCCTCGTCATCGACCAGCGTGCCTGCCACCTGACGCTCATAGCCAAAGAGCTGCCCAAACTCGATGCACAGGCACCTGCCAGCAATATGTTCCTGGTGTTCTGCGACTGCAAAAACAAGAAACTGAACAAGACGCTGCAGATCGTAGCAGCGGTAACCATGGGTGAAATCAACAGCCTCTATGTAGGCAAGAACGCCATCTTCTATGACCGCCATGGCAACGACTACGATGCCACCATCACCAAGATTATCGACAACCCCATCTCCATCCGTCAGGCATTCTGGACCCCCTACCGCAAGTTAGCGAAGTGGGTTGAAGAGTTACTCAACAAACGCGCGGCCGAGAAGGACGCCAAGGCATTCGAAGATATGAAGACCAAGACGGACGCCGCACTCACCACTAAGACCGAAGAGCCTATCATCACCAAGCAACAGGTTTTTGATATCGCTAAGTTCGCCGGTATCTTTGCCGCCATTGGTATGGCATTAGGCATGATTGGTTCGGCACTCGCCAGCATAGCCGCCGGTATGGCATCCTTGTTATGGTGGCAAATTATCATCGTCTTCGTTGTCATCCTGCTGGTGATATCCGGTCCGTCGATGATTATGGCTTGGCTCAAGCTGCGCAAACGTAACCTGTCGCCCGTACTGAACGCCAACGGCTGGGCTGTCAATGCCGACAACCTCATCTCCATCCCCTTTGGTGCTACGCTGACCGAACAGGTTTCCTTCCCGCTGGTCAAGCTCAACGACCCCTTTGCCAAGAGCGGCATGGATCCCTGGAAAAAATGGGCGATTGCCATCGTCTGCATCTTAGCAGCAATAGCAATCGCCGTCATTGTGCTCCGTACCACCGGTGTCTTCGGTGGCGAAGAGGCTACATGCGTTCAGGCATCTCAATGCCTAACAGACTCATTGCAGAACCAATAACTCGGGCTACACAGTCTGAGAGCACGATACGAAGACTCCGCTTGGCGGGGTCTTCTTCGTTTAGGATGGAGTAGTCGTGGTAGAACGAGTTGAAGTCGCAGGCTACGTTATAGGCATACGCGGCTATCTGGGCGGGCGAGAAATCTTCACCTGCCTGACGCACCGCAGCGGGGTATTCCGTCAGGCGCTGAATCAGCGTTAGCTCTTTCTCCTCGAGCCCGATAACCGATAACCCAGAACCGAGAACCGAGAACCGAGAACCGATAACCGAGTCCCCTGCCTTACGCAGCACCGACTGTATGCGGGCATAGGTATATTGGATGAAGGGCCCTGTATTGCCGTTGAAGTCGATAGACTCATCGGGGTTGAAGAGCATGTTCTTGCGCGGATCGACCTTCAGGATGAAGTATTTCAGCGCACCCATACCCACCTTGCGGGCTATCTCGTCGGCCTCAGCCTCGGTGATATCGGGCAGGGTGTTGACTTTGTCGCGGGCTATCTCCTTGGCGTCGCGCACCATGGCATCCATCAGGTCATCGGCATCGACCACCGTGCCCTCGCGACTCTTCATCTTGCCGTTGGGCAGTTCGACCATGCCGTACGAGAAGTGGACCAACTCCTTGCCAAAGGGGAAGCCTAACTTATCCAGCAAGAGCGACAGCACCTTGAAGTGATACTCCTGCTCGTTGCCCACGACATAGACCATCTTGTCGATGGGATAGTCCTTAAAGCGCAGTTTGGCGGTACCGATATCCTGCGTCATATAGACGCTGGTGCCATCCTGACGGAGCAGCAGTTTCTCATCCAGTCCGTCGCCGGTCAGGTCTGCCCATACCGAGTTATCGGCGCGGCGGTAGAAGATGCCCTCCTGCAGGCCGCGCTCTACTTCTTTCTTGCCCTCTAAGTAGGTATTCGACTCGTAGTAGATCTTATCGAACGCTACGCCCAAGCGGCGGTAGGTCTCGTCAAAGCCGGCATAGACCCAGTTATTCATCTTCTCCCACAGGGCGCGAACCTCGGGGTCGCCTTGTTCCCATTTCAGCAGCATCGCCTGCGCTTCCTTCATCAGCGGAGCCTCGCGCTTGGCGGTGTCTTCGTCCATGCCCTGCGCCATCAGTTGCTTGATCTGAGCTTTGTACTCTACGTCAAAACGCACGTAGTAGTCGCCGATGAGGTGGTCACCTTTCTTGCCGCTGGACTCCGGTGTCTCGCCCTGCCCGAACTTGAGCCAGGCGAGCATCGACTTGCAGATATGAATGCCGCGGTCGTTCACGATATTGGTCTTGACCACCTTCCAGCCGTTCGCCTCCTGTATCTTAGCGATGGAATAGCCCAAGAGGTTGTTGCGCACGTGGCCGAGGTGCAGGGGTTTGTTGGTGTTGGGCGACGAGTACTCGACCATCATCAGGCGGTTGTTGGCGGGCCATGTTCCGTAGGCGGGGTCTGCATGGATAGCTCCCAGCTGCGCGATCCACCAGGCGTCGGCGATGCTCAGGTTCAGGAATCCCTGCACGGCATTGTACTTGGCGATGAGTTGCTGAGAGTTTGCCATCAGCCATTCGCCTATTTCCTGCGCTACCATCTGCGGGGCTTTGCGGGCAGCCTTCACAAAGGGGAAGACCACGACTGTCATGTTGCCCTCAAACTCGGCACGAGTCTTCTGCAGCTGTATCTGTTTCTCATCCGCCTCAATGCCGTACAGCGCCTTCACCGCCGCACCGACATAGTGGCTTAATTGTTGTTCCAGTGTCATATTGCTTTGCATTTTTCTTTGAGCCACGCGGCTTCCTCGGCGTTGAGGCGCGGAGCTACTTCGTTATATACTTTCTGGTGGTACGCGTTGAGCCATGCGCGTTCCTGCTCGGTGAGCATGCTCATCTCAATGAGGCGTGTGTCGTAGTAGCATAGCGTGATGGTCTCGAACTCGTAGTACTGTTCGCCCGTGGTGCGCGACGACAAGCCCGTGGCCGGAATGGTCACCACCAGGTTCTCGATACGGATACCGTATTCGCCCGTGCGGTAGATACCGGGTTCATCGCTGAATACATTTCCCTCGCGGATGGGGTTGGTGTTATTGTCGGTGCGGATATTAGCCGGTCCCTCATGGCAACCCATGTAGTGGCCCACGCCGTGGCCCGTGCCGTGGCCGTAGGTGATACCTTCGTGCCACATATACTGGTGCGCCAACACGTCTAACTGATTGCCGCGTGTACCCTTCGGGAAGCGAACCTGTGCCAGGGCTATATGGCCTTTGAGTACCAGGGTGTAGTCGCGTTTTACGGCTTCGGGTATGGGTTGCTCGCTACCGATCCAGACGGTGCGGGTGATATCGGTGGTTCCATCCAGGTACTGCCCGCCCGAGTCTAACAGCAGTACGCCGTCGCCCTCGATACGGGCGCAGTTGTCGGGCGTAGCGTGGTAGTGCACAATGGCTCCGTTACCCTTCCAGCCGGCTATGGTGCAGAACGAGTCATCCGTGTAGTTCTTGCCCTGACTGCGGAAGTCGGTCAGTTTCTCAGCGAGCGTTATCTCGGTCTGCGGCGTACGGAGCGCCTCGGTCTCGAGCCAGCGGAAGAAACGGGTCAGTGCCACGCCATCGACCTTCATCGCCTCGCGTTCGCCGGCAATCTCCGTGGCGTTCTTGACCGACATCATCACCTGCACGGGGCTGGGGGTCGCATTCACGCGGCGCGTCACGGCGGGGTTGATAGCTTCGTACAAAGCCTCGTTCACGCGGTTGCCGTCGTAGAGCACACCCTCGGATGCGATGGTACGGAGGTATGCGAACACATCGCCGTATTCATGGATGGTCACCCCTATTTTGCTCAGGTACGCGCGGGCGGCGTCATCGAGCTTGCGGTGGTCGATGAATAGGTTGCAAGCCGCCTTCTCCACCACGACATAAGCTATCACGCACGGTGTGTAGTCCACATCCGTTCCGCGCACGTTCAGTAGCCAGCCTATCTCGTCCAGCTCCGCGATGACGCAGGCATCGGCACGCCGTTCTGCCAAGGCCTCGCGTACGCGCTGCAGTTTCTGCGCCACGCTCTCGCCGGCATACTGCTCGTCGTAGGGCAGCAGTTTGTTCATGGGTATCTCGGGGCGGCCTTCCGTCCAGATAGGGCCTATCAGGTCCAGCGAGCGCAGACTGAGTCCGCCGTCCTCCAGTTCCTCGCGCAGCTTGCGGTAGCCGTTCACCGAGTACATCTCGGGGTTGACACCGATGGTGATCGGTTCTCGGGAGAGACGGCAAGGAATGCCGTCTCTACAGGTGGCCACGGTTCTCGGTGCTCGGATAAGCCAGTCGGTGATGCTCGGGCAATCGACATCGCTCTCGCGCATCAGTTCCACGGTGGTGCCTTGCAGCTCGGCTTCGGCCTGCAGGTAGTAGCGGCTGTCGGTCCAGAGCAGGGCTCGGTCGGTAGTGATGACGGCAGTACCCGTCTCGCCCAAGAAGCCGGTTATCCACGACATCTCCGCCCAGTGCGGAGCCATATACTCACTGGCGTGCGGGTCTGTGCCCGGCACGATATAGGCGCTAAGGCCCTCTTTTTTCATCAGCGCACGCAGCGCTGCCAATCTCTCTATAATGGTCATCTTTTTCATTTACTATTTTGTCATTTACTATTTGTTCATTTATTTGTTCATTTTGACATTGAATCAAATGGTACATAAATGGTACATGGTAAATGAACAAATGGTACATGCTTTTGTCAATTATTTCACGGCTTTGAAGCTCATATCCAGCGACTTGACGCTGTGCGTCAGGGCGCCAACAGACACATAGTCCACGCCTGCCAGGGCATAGGCACGGATGGTATCCAGTGTGATGCCGCCGCTGGACTCGATCTCGATATACTTGCCGCCGTAGTCACGGATGATCTTCACAGCCTCAGCGGTGCGCTCGGGTGTGAAGTTATCCAGCATGATGCGGTCGGGAATGCCGGTAGCGAGTGCCTCGCGTATCTCCTGCTCGTTGCGGGTCTCAATCTCGATACGTAGGCTGAGGTTCTTAGCGCGGCAGTAGTCGCGTGCGCGTTGCAGCGCATTGGTGATGCCGCCGGCGAAGTCCACATGGTTATCCTTCAAGAGAATCATATCAAACAGCCCGATGCGGTGGTTCATACCGCCGCCGATACGCACGGCTTCTTTCTCCAGGTAGCGCAGTCCGGGCGTGGTCTTGCGGGTGTCGAGCACATGGCAACCGGTGTCGGCTATGAGGCTCTGGTAGCGGTGGGCGGTCGTAGCGACGCCCGACATACGCTGCATGATATTGAGCATGGTGCGCTCGATCTGCAGCAGGCTCAGTTCTTTGCCGGTGACGCGGAACGCCACATCGCCGGGTTTGACGGCGTCGCCGTCATGCAGCAGTTGGTCCATACGGCATTCGGGGTCGAAGTACCGGATGATTTCCTTCGCCACCTCAACGCCGGCGAGTATGCCGGTGTCTTTGATGAGTAACTGCTGGCAGCCCATCTGTGTGGGCGGGATGCAGCACAGTGAGGTGTGGTCACCTTCGCGGATATCCTCCTCAAACCAGATCTTAATCAGCTTTCGCAACTCTTCTCTTTCCATATATATAATAAATATCAACTATCAACTGTCAACTATCAACTGTCAACTATCAAATATCAACTGTCAACTATCAACTATCAACTATACGCTCGGTTCCATGTGTATTGATACATAGCTCTCCTCGCCAAAGCGCTCACGGATACGCTGCTCGATCTCGCTGGAGCGGTCGTGGGCTTCACGCAGCGTCATATCCCCATCCATGCGTACGTGTACATCTACCGCTATATGATTGCCGATACGCCGTGTGCGCAACTTGTGCGGGTCTTCCACACCGTTGACCGACAGGATCAGCTGCCGGATTTCCTGCTCCGTCTCTTCGGGCAGCGAGCCCTCGGTCAGTTCCGCCATGCTTCCGCCTATCAGTTCTACCGCGGTATGCACCAGCATCAGTCCGACGATGATACCGGCTATCGGGTCGAGCACCGTCCACCGGCTGCCCAGCAGCAGCGCGCCGCCGATACCGATGGCAGCACCGATGGACGAGAGGGCGTCGCTGCGGTGGTGCCACGCATTGGCGACCATAGCCTGCGAATCGAGCGCTTTGCCTCGGCGGATGGTGTACCAGAACAGTGCCTCCTTCATCACAATCGATATCAACGCTGCCCATAGTGCTATCTGCCCGGGCGCTGCCAGGTCTTCGCCACGCAGCCAAGCCGAGAGTTTCTGCCCGCCGTTAACGATGATACCGATGGCTACCCCCATCAGGCCGATGGCAATCAGGAACGAGGCGATCGTCTCGTATTTGCCATGACCATATTCGTGTGTCTTATCTTCGGGTTTGCTGCTGATACGCACAAAGACGATGACCAGTATATCCGTCAGAAAGTCTGATAGCGAGTGCACGGCGTCCGCCACCATGGCGGTGCTATGCCCGACGATACCTGCCACAAACTTAAAGGCCAGCAGCAGGGCGTTCACCACACTACCCACCAGCGTCACGCGGTATATTTCCTTTTCTCTGCTCATACAATTCCATCTTTTGGGGGCGTAAGGATACGCCAACAAATCTTTTCGGGTGCAAAGATACAACTTTTTTTTGACATACGCAAAAAAAATCGCCCTTTCGAGCGATTTTTTTTAGTAATTCAGCACCTTGTGGGCGGTGTTGTTGACGCGTACGACGTATCCGGACTGATGGAAGAGCGGCATGGTGAACTCGGTACCGGTGGAGATGGTCTTGCAGAGCAGCTGCCCCGTAGCCGTATAGACCGCAAGGTCATCGCCCGGAATCAAGCCGCGCACATAGAGCGTGCCATCAAAGGCATAGACTATATACTGACGGTTGCCCTTGTCGTCGGTCAGGGGGAAGCCGCCGATACGGACGGCAAAACGCGTGTTGCACGTGCCCGGCTCGAGCGAAACGGTATAATCCTGCTCCAGCAGGTTGGTGAAGCGGTTGCGCTGCTTATCAATGAGCCATACGTAGCCGTAGCCCTCAAAGGCCTCGGGTTCGGGCAGGTGGAAGGTGTAGTCGGTTATCGGTTCTCGGTTATCGGTTCTCGGTTCTCGGTTTTGGGTTGGGATGGAGATGCCGAGCGGGATATCCACCTCGGTAGGAGCAGCGCCCAGTAGCGAGAGTTGGGAACTAAAGCGGTGGTCGAGCAGGTAAATCGATGCGACGTCATCCGCCATATGCCATTTTACGCCATCACGCCCATAGGCATATTCTACTCGCTTGTCGGCTGTGGAGTCAGGTATAATCATCAGATTATCCATGATACTCGTGGGCTCGGTCACGCTCTCATAGCGAGCCGGAGAGCCGGCAGGAGAGCCATCAGCAACGGGGCGCGCTCCTACGAGGCAGATAATAGGCCGTGGTACGCGTTCATTGTAGCTATAGAGGGGCAGGTGGAAATAGATATCCTCGGTATCGCTACGCGTAGCGGTCTGAGTGAGGAACGCATTACCCATGGAGAGGGTAGAGCCTCTATCCCACGAACGCGAGGTGTAGATCTGGTCGCGGACTTTGATATATTCTCCGGCGCCGTCCATTTGGTAGAAGACGTGGGGTATGTGCATCTGTCGGAGGAAGTTGCCCTCATTGAGGATGGTATCCGTACGGTAGTCGGATACAAGCCAGGGCAGTCCCTTCATATTCCAGCCCATATCCTCGAGTCGGGTGAAGTTGAGGGCAGCTCCGGAACCGGCTTCGCGGTTATCGTAGCGCTTGAGCGGCACGAGTTTATCGGGGTCGCCCGTCTCCTGATAGACATACCTACCCTGCTTTGCGGCAAAGGCGGTGAAGCGCAGCACGGTGTCCGTTACGTCTTCGCCAAAGTCCATGAGGTAGCCATCCGTAGCCGTGCGGTTGAGCGTGTCTATCGGGATCCAGAGCGATGAGTTCTCAGACTGGAAGACATAGTCCTTAGCGGAACGCGCCACACCGTTGTACTGATAGGTACTGAAGCTGAAGGGCGAGGCAAGGATAATGAGCGAGTCCTTGGATGTATTGTAGTGCGTGACGCTGATGTTAGCCACGCTGTAGTTGAACGGGAAGGCGGTCATGGAGTAGCGCTGGTTGGTAAAGCGTTTCTCGGCCGCGAGGTAGTTGAGCTGCACCTTGTGTCCGTTGCCGAATAAGGAGGCACCGGATTTGAGCAACATATAGCCGGGAGAGAGGATGATAGCGTCGTTATTGAAGTCGACGAAGTCCGTTTCGCTGGAGGCATACTGCAGCGTGACGGCGCTGCTGTCCATGAGATAGCAGACAGAGCCCGGGTGCGGGTACATGTTACCGCCGTAGTGGGTGAGGAAGGCGCACTTCTTGAGGGCAGGATTAGACTCCAGGTGGTTCTCACGGTTGGTGAGGGCGGTGAGTTCGACCACGGTCTTGGGTTCGATTCTCCAAGTCTCAAAGGCACCTATATCGACCCTACCGCCAATCTTACGGGGGTTGCCCAGTATGTCGCGGTCGTAGCGGAAGGCGATGGTGCTGTCGTTGACATAGTCATCGAAGAGTTCAGGCAGGGCATTATCTGCCGTACCGGCATTGATCAACCGGCTGTGTTCATGCAGCTGGAAGTTCAATATGGGTGACTCCTTCAGATACGCGGGTGTAGCATAGGGCAGTCGGTCGGTAAAGTAGCGCGCGAAGCAGTGCAAGGTGTCACGCTGTCCGAAGAGTGTATTCTGTACAGCGCCAGCGGCGGCCTCCGTTGCGTCGAGGGGTGTGACGTCCTCGTTCGTAGCAATGATGGTATTATTGAGCGACAGACCGTGCTCTCCTACTTTGACGATGGCGGCTGCGGAGTCGTTATAAAGGAGGTTGTTATAGAGCAGTCCTCGTGCGGCATTGACAACCGGTTCGTCAATTACCGTATTGTCGGTGATGAGACAGTTACGGAGCGTTGACATCTCGTTATTGAGGATAACGGGTGATTCGTGCATCTTTGTACCCGGGTTCGTGATTACGAATCCGTCGAGGAGGAATCCGGTCTCGAAATTATCACCCTCCATATGAATCAAGTTGATACGGGTGGGGGTGGCATTCGGCGAAGCGACTCCTGTAGAGGATGCGCGGACGTAGTTAACGAAGCGCTGGCATTCGGCATTGGTGAACTGCTTCAAATCCGGGTCTATTGCCGCTGTGTCATTGAAGTTATTGGGCAGCGAACCATAGACGAACACACCATCGCGCGCATGTATCTCCGTATGCTCATTGTTGTTGTAGGAACCTTTGACAAAGACGTATGCTTTACGATCCTCTCTGGTCGGGTCCGCCTGACGCAGATAGGTATAAACGGCGGCTGCATCGATGGCGTTTTGCAGTTGTCCCTGTCCGAAGGGATGCTCCCAAGAGGAACCGTCTCCGGCGGAGGTAAAAGGCAAGTTGGGTTGCACGTAGAGCACGCGTTGGAGCACCGCCAGACATTCGTAGGCTCCACGCTCCATTCCGTCCCCTGACAGACGCGGTTTAGCCGCGAGGTCGGAGTCATTTACCAGTATCGTTGGGCCCATCGTGTACGAAACGGATTTGAAGCCGTTGGATCGTCTCCAGTACCGTACCGGTCCGCCATCATCGGGATAGGTGCGGAAGAAGACGCGGTCACGATAGACAGCCTGATTTGCCATGTTTTGGGTCATCAAGGACGGGTTAAGACGGAACGAACGCTCGCGGCGTTGCTCCGAGGTAGAAGCCGTTACATAGGGTAGTACGAAGCCCGGTCCGCCGAAGATATCATTGTTGGTCGTCACGAGGCTGTCGTTGCCCCACGGGTCCTCACCGGCTTGCATGAAGCATCCCCATACGGCATTATTGGTCATACGGTTTTCTATACCTTCGCGGGTTCGGTTCTCCGCCTTGTCCCATTGGTCGGACGCACCCATCTGGAGCTGGACAAGGGTATCGTTATTCAGGTCGTCGAGCCAGATGAGGGAGTTGTGCACCTCGCTATTTTCCGACTCGAGGCGGATATGTCCGTCATTGAGCGCGGAGGTACAGTTGATGATCGTTACATTGTTGGGCACATCTCCCAAGTCGTTTTTTTCGGTCAGTATATCATAGGTACGCGCATAAACCGGTGCTCCGGCATTGGAGTGGAAGAGCGTGTTGACAATAAGGGATGAACCGCCTCCGTGATCAATACGCACCGCAGGAGAACGCTCCTCCTGGGACACGCCGTCACGTGCGCCGTTATCCATGAAGATACAATTGGAGAGCGTAAGCTTGGGCAAGGTCACTTTGACGCCGTCGATCAGTGCGGAGTCAGGATGCAGCGCTTTGGTAAAGTCCGGAGAATAGGCTCCGTCATATTCCTCATAGCGGCGTTGCCAACGATAATAGATAGCGGCACCACCCTTCTTGGACATCAGACCTCCCTGGTTGTTATAGCCGCCCACATCGGAAGACGGGTCCTTCGTCGAATAGGGATTGATGAATGTGATACCGTCAAAGACGATTGGAATCACGACGCTGTCGCGCGAGGTATATTCACCCTGCCAGTTCGCCTGTACCATTTGTCTGGTCATATCTTCGACGATGAAGAGCTGGTTGCGCTGCGCGGCCGTACCGGTATTGGGCATCTCGATGATGGTCGGGTGCGCTTGCGGGTCGCGCGGTGCGCCCTTTACGTCGAAGCTATAGCCGCCGAGGAAGGTAAGGCTATTCACTCCGTAGTCATAGTCCGCCTCGGCACTATCCGGCAACAGCGGCTCCAGCGTATTGGAACTGATGATGAACGCACGGCGGTTATCAATCACATTACTCGGCGAGAAGGTGCCTCCCTCGTCGTCGCCCAAGAAACAGATATATTTATCATGGTTGTTATGGGACGACATCAGCCGGTCGATAGCCGTCTGGAGGTCGGTGGTAGGCGTCTCCCAGGTGAGGCCGTCGTGGCGGATCGGGTCTTTGGTCTTGGTCGCTACCCACATGGTATCGATCTCCTGACCCTTGATATCCAGTTGCACATATTGGTACTCGTAGATACCTATGTCAATATAGACATCGGTCTCACCGGTTTTCGGGTGTTTGGAGATACGATCCATGTTGCCGGATACCTCATCCTCGCTGGTTGTACGGGAGTACGCCATGTAATACTGGTCCTTGATAGGCAGCGGGGCGTTGACATTTGACATATAGGCGCCGTATCGCTTGGAGTACCAGTTATAGATGGATCCGAGCGGATGCTGTACATTATCAAAGGTAGCGATCGGCAGACCGCGGACAGGGAGTACGCTCCACTTGGTACAGGTATCTTCTCCAACAGCAATATTCGCCGCCGCAAGAGCTGCTTCGAATGTATCGAATTGTTGTTTGCCCGTATAGCGGGTAAGGAAGTACCCGACTCCACGGGTGACGGTCTGCTTGAGGTGCCCCCAACCCTGGTCGGTCGTCAGGTTCATACGGGCGAGCAGCCAGTCGGCGTTCTGCATGTAACCATCGATACCGGCGATGAAGGACGGTTGTTTGAAGTTCGGACCGTCGGTCGCGGTATTGATCGGGTTGATCAGCGTGTTGTTATTGCCATGGACGTAGCTAAAGAGAGTATCGTATATCTCTACCGGGAAACCATGCACTGTCTTTGTACGAACCGGTTTCTGACGCGGATCCACGAAATGACGCTGCTCATCTCTCGTCAAGAGGTATCCCTCCGACGTCGGCTTCATACCGGTAGGACCATAGGTCTTACGATAGGAGCAGAAATAGAGTCCCTCCACCAAGTCACCCTGCGCACGCAGCTCGGCGAGTTTGTCCGTCACCATGGTATTGAACGTATCGTTCTCGGCTGCATAATGGGTATAGAGGCTGTCGTACTCATGGAAAAGTTTCTCGTATTTATCCCATTCTACCGGGTCGTAGTGGAAGACACCCTTGCGAGAACCTTTGTAGCGGGTATTGAAGTCATTAATCGTTTGTGCCGAAGGCGGTACGATATAATCCAATTCATCCAGATTATCCACCTCGAATACCTCATTACCCCAGAAGATGGTATTGAACGCAAACTGCTTCTCTTTCGCGTCGTCTCCATATTCATTATTAGGGGTGAAGTTATAGATAGCAGGGTACGCCACCGCCTTGTTCTTCATAAAGTGGCAGTTGACCACACGCAAATAACTCTGGGTAGCAGCCGATATCACACCTGCAAATCCCTGGCGGGCATCCACGGCGTGCTTCGTTGTTATCGAACAGGGTGTTAGCCACATCGCAAACTGCATTCGTTGCGATACAGCCACCGGCGGTCCAAGGGATGAAGTTCTGGTCCACATCGGTCATCGGGCCTTGCGAGTAGTTCTGCGTGAAGTGGCATCCATACATGTAGATACCGCCATTGGAATATAGACCACCGCCGTTACCCGCCATGTTATTGGTAAAGACGCAGTTCTCTACGACAATCGGAATATTATATTTCGCCGGTTCGGTCACGTTCGGCAAAACATCTCCCGGTTTATCGAAGTCGCTGGTCCAGTTACCATCGACGAAGATACCGCCGCCGCGGAAATAGGTCTTCTTCACGTACGGGTGACGAAGCGTATCCTCCGGATTAAGTTGGTTCGCATAACCGCCGGTGATCTGGATTCCGTCGAACTCGGTGGTACGACCGAGGATAGACTGGTCTAACTCATCGACGAATTGATCCGGCTGATCCATCGGAATCGGATCGATCAGCATCGGGATGCCCGGACGGAGGTTATCCTTGTTAAACTCCGGATTCATATGGCGGAACTTTAGCGGCTGCGGGCCGACATGGTTGGCGTCCGCATGCATCGTAATGACGTGATAAACGTGGGTGAAGTCCTCACCCGAGACGGCGTTGCCGGAGAGGATAGTCTGACGCTCCAGTTCCCACGGCTCGATGACGGAGTTGAGGTTGTTATCGCGCATCGGGCGGTGGCGGTCATCGCGCAGACGGATGGTATCCAGCGGAGCGGAATAGATAGTATACCCCGCCACAGTCACATTATTCTCATCTCCGTATGCTGCTCCGGTGAACACATCGAAATATCCCTCCTGACCATAATGGTGGTCCTCCGGACGGGAATCGACACCACCGATGACATAGATACCCTCGGGGACGAGGAAGGTATTGTTTCGTACCTCGTCCTGCTCGCCGTAGGCATTATGGTAGGGGTAATAAGTACCCGCTTCAATGTAGATCTCGAAGACGCGGTTTCGATAGAGGGCAGGGTTCGCCTTACGCGCCGCGATGATATAGTCGAACGCATCACCCAGACGGTGGAACGGGTTCAAGATACAGGATCCCATCTGACGGTACATATGTGCAGCCGGTGTATCCTCCGTATTATCCTGCAGGGCACGCGCCGCCTCGGAGTTAATGAGGTCGGTATGCATGACGTACAGACGATTCATCACATACTCCATATTGACGTTGATGGCGAAGTTCTTGTTGATCGCGCGAGCGCCAATCTCGATGAAGTCGTTATTCTTGGTGACCAAGGTGTCCGTACCCCAAGCAAAGCCGCGCTCCGAGCCGTTTCCCGTCCATTGGGTACGGCTCACACCGGCTATATCGATCGAATCCAGCGTGGTAAAGGTACTCATGGTATGATTCCACTGGTTATACGTCATACCGGCGCGGGAGAGCGTAGAGGACATCTCTATCGGGTAATAGAGGATGGCGTTGAACGGATCCTGCCTGTCCCAGCGGACACCTTCCGTCTCGGTCGGCGAGAGTTCGACGTTTCCTTGTCCTTCCAGACGACGGGATTCTACGGCGCAGAAGCTAAGCGGGTAGTCCGTCTCTTCGCTGGAACGTGAGAATACACCGGAGATGTTGGCGTTGTCGTTTGCCTCATTATGCCATAATGCCGTCGAGTTAACGCGGGCATAGGTGTTATCGAAATACATACCGCCGGCGCTCAAACGAGCTGTGTTCTCGCAGATAGTGGTGGTGAAAATACGGGCTACACGCGCATTGCGGATAGAGTCCTGTTTCGGCCTTTCCTCTACCACCGGCGCTTCGATATAAACACCGCCACCCCTCTCTGCCGTATTATTCTTGATAATCGTACCGCTGACAAGTGCGAGCGGTTTGAGGAACAGACCTCCTCCGTCTGCTTCGGCGGTGTTATTCTGAATGACGCAGTTACGAATATGCGCAAAGTTCGTCACCACCGCAGCGGCACCGATACGGTCCACGTATTCCGGCGAGTTCGCATGACCGTCCTCGATGAAAACTCCATCCACCACGGCGCGGTCTTTCTCGTCCGTCAGGGTCGCCAACTGATTGCGAATCGGATCATCTCCGTCCATATAGTACTCCTCATCCGGCGTAAAGAGGTCGTTCGTGAAAGTCACGACATGGAAGGTATTTCCTTCCGCACCGGTAGAAGAAGTGATCTTACCGGAGAGGACGGTACGATAGGTCAGCGGGTCGCGGCCCGTGAAATCCGTAGTATATCCGCCCTTAATCTGTACGCCGTGCGGGATGATGAACGAGTAGTCGAGGGTGTTATCGATATAGTTATCTATATTATGTTTGGTCGAACGCGTCGCCGTGTACCAGTCGTTATACTCGCCGCTGACGGTGCAGTTAGTATTATCTCCCTCCAGCCATACTTCTACATTCCAGTGTTTATTCGGCTGATCCGCTACATACGTACCCGCCTCGCCTTTGTTATACATAGGCAGGGTCATGAGGTTATATTTGTATCGTCCGGCTGCATCGATGACTAATTGCAGTTTCTGCTTACAAGCCGCGTTCTCCGGCGAATCAGCCGAGGCATTACCTCCGTGCGTATCAAACGTTACATAGAAGACCGCTTGTCCCGGATGAGTCGTTGTATCCGGTTTGATTGCAAACGCAGCGTTGAACTCATACGCACCAATATCCACCTGACAGTCTTGAACACGTTTGGCATATACCACGTCGTTAGGCGGAAGTTCAACTCCGGCAACAGCACCACGGAAGTCTGCCTTGTTTTTATCTGTTAAGTTGTTATAGGGAGTTGTGAGACTCAACTCCATTACTCCCTCAAAATCTTCTGTTCCTGCATTGACGCAACTTCCTCCTTCTTTTTGGCGCAAAGCAAAATCATTATTTGTCTTTGCTCCGGCAGTATAAACTCCATTTTCTACATCTGCGGCAAAAGGTGTATTTCCTGCAGAAAGAGCTTCCTCATTCAAGAACGTATTATTAATTCCATAATTTCCTTGTGTTGACGCGTCTTCCGGATTATATGAGTTAATTGCCTTCAGGAATGCCTGACGAGTTATCTCACTATCAGATTGAATGTAACAATGCAGGAAAGGAGACGGAGTCACAGTTCCATCGTTCGTGATATCAACTGCTAACCCGCTATTTCCATAAAGAATTGTATTAGCCAACAAGATGGCAGGTGTTGAACCAGAAGCGATACGTATACCACCTACTGTTTTCCCAAAATCACTCTCCAAGCCCTTATTGATTTTCATTCCTCCAATATTATAAGCTACTGTGTTGTTATAGAAGTTTCCAACACATAAGCCTAATCCTCCGCCGAATCCATGCGCGTAGTTATTAGCTATCAGCGAATTGAAACATGTTCCATTATAAAGGAATAGTCCACCGGCAAATAGCTGAGTTTGGTCTATTGTAACTGTAGTACTTGGTGCCGTCGAGTTATTCAAGATAAAACAGCTTTCCACTGTAGAATTAGATCCATCACAGAAGAATCCTCCTCCTTTTTGCTTAGCTGCTACTGCGATATTATCGGTGATAATACAGTTTTTAAGATGCGCTCCCTCATACATTGCGACACCTGCGCCTCCGGCATGTACGGAAGTCTGATCATATATAAAGCCATGACGAATAGTAAATCCATCCCAGTAAACCTCATTATATTCTTTGTAGTTCGGATCGTTGACTGCAATCTGTCCCTTTCCTCGTGACTTACGTCCAGACTTGTTAACGCGCTCCATGTGTTCTATGTAGTTTTCCAATTGAGCACTTGGTCCGGCAGCACTTCCTCCTAATGGATAAGCGAACATCGGGTTACAGATATCCGGCATCTGCAACACGCGCTTGCGAATAGTGGTACGTATATTATTTTTACCATTCTTACCATTAGCTAACGAGTTGTCAACTTCATAGGTCAATGTATCTTTTATTACATCCGCATGACGATCAATATCAGGATCATCATTATCAACTGTATTATCATCAATATCTACTACCCCGTACGTACCCGCCGGAATAATTGTATTTAGATGAATATTCGAGAGCCAAAACTCACGACGATTAGGGTTGTTTTTTCCATATTCGCTAGCATAGTTGTCTGGTATCGGGTCCGGGTCACCTCCACCAGGACCTGTACTACGCACACCATCTTCTACTTCTACCGCTATACGCAAATTTCCGGCAATAGGCTGATCAAATGTCACTATATGGCGGTAAGCCATACCACGGTTGTTATCATTACCAGCTCCAGAGTTTGCGTGGTCTTTATTTGCATAACTTCCCCTTGTTTTAATATTCACGTCCACACACTTAGTTCCATTTGCGTCGTATACACGGAAGAACATGTTTGTAGTGTCCTTACAAGAGAACTTGTTTCGATAGCCTCCTGCTATATCTACAGATATCTGATATCGGCCTTCTGGAACATTGGATAAATCTTGCCATAATACTAAATCCGTCAACGAACCATTACCTATGAATATCCAGTTACCAGTATATGAAGCATCTGAGCCAGTTAAACGATTATGGGTATCCGGATCATAGATAGCACGCTGTTTATTATTAGCATTACCATCATCTACAATAGCGGCAACGTAGTTTGTTTTTTCCGGATAAGACATATGCCAACAATCTTTGCCTCCAGAAGCCTCACCAAATTCCCATTTATGCCTGCTTCCCTCCACTCCTTTATCAATTTTATTAGTTTTAATGATACTTTGTGTAGGATTATTTCCGGTCATATTGGGATACAGCATATAATTATTGGTCATTTCTGCTCCCACGACATCTACTGCTGAAGTCTCATAATGATTTATTATTGTACGCTTCTTGTATTCATATATCGTAGTATCCGCTATCTCTTTGATAGCATAGTCATCATCGTTAAAGAACTTGGCAGTTGGATTAAATGTTACACTATCTATCTTCGGATTAATATCTGATACTTGTAGAATTGTTTCATAATCCTTAGCTATAAGTTTCTCATGATCCTTGGACTTAGGTATCATCACCACGGATGAGTCTGCCATTAATGCGGCACGTTCTATCAGACCAGGCGATGCAAATCGGCCGGCAGGGAAACCACCGAGTACTGTCACCGAGTCGCGCATTATATAACCCTTGTAGTCCGTATATTTACCAGCGCCCACCCATACTTGAACCAGCGTATCATAGGCTTCGCCCGGGATTCGTGTAGCCACATGGTTACGACGTGCGGCTTCTTCTACCGCCCATTGCAAACCGCTAACATAGTTTTCTCGACGCTCATTAGATACTACCAAAGCTATTCGCTGACCCGTGCTCATTGCTTTTGCAACGGAATCAGGATTCGTAAGAGTTCTTACCGTTTTTTCACTTTTATCTGTTGTACCTTTGTATTCTGAGGCCCAAGTCCCTTTTTCATCTACCGGACACGAATTACCTGTTGCACGCCAGAATCCACGACTTTGACCACTGATCTCACCATACGGATAGCGTGTATCTAATCCCCATCCAGCTACAAACTGTGAATCTGTTGTCCCGTCTTTAGTAACTGTACTGGTTGATTCTGTTTCCGTAGAGCTAACAAGCACAGTATCTCCCTGTTGAGGACCATTATCGTAAACATTTATCTCATTTGTCACCAACTGGGTGATTGTTACTTTGCTTGACGCACCTGTTTGCTTTCCAGTAAAATAACTCCTTGCAAATCCACCGCAATAACGGTTATCGGTCGTCAGCACAGGATCACCGGACGATTTATTAATTACCCGGGCATTGGAAGCCGCATCAATTGAATCGCCCTCCGCTGCAGGAGCACCGTATAGTCTATATACCGTATTACCGGCGATAGCGTTGGCCCACGAAGAACCATCTCGCTTACCGGCACCATTCGGCGTGACATAGATGACCGAACCGCTTATAGGCAGGTCGGTATCTTCCAGCGCACCGATATCCGGCTCGCCACCATAGTTACGGCGGGTATAATCCGTCAAGTCGAAATCTTCCGCTTCCGGACGCGGTACATTGTTAGCGCCATACGCGGAGACAGACGCTGCGTTGACGCAGGGGTTGTTATTCAGCGGAATGAACGATACCTTACCGCCGTACAAAGGTCTGTCGCCCTCTACCGAGTGACCTATATTACGCGACGGATTGACAAAAACCGGATAGGTGGAGGCATTACGGTCTGTACGTGTGAGGTTACATTGGTTATATTTCTCCGCCGGCATTGCTAATTTCAGCGGATGATTTACAGGCACGCCTGACGGTAATACACCCGCTATATCATGAACGATGAAATCGCTCTTGAAGAAGCCATGCGGCTGGGTAGCATCGGAGGTATGGAGCTGGATATCGGCATCGAACATATTATACGTACCGAATATATAATCCTGCGTTGACGCATCTACGGAAAGCGGGGTATTTGCAGCCAGCGTAGAGCGGTCGTTCAACACCTCCGTACCGTTGCAATAGATAAGCGAGTTATCCACACGGATATAGCCGTTGTAAGGGATTGACTGTCCATCCTTCCAATATCTATTATCCGATTGAAGCGGATAGCCGACATTGTTGACAATATCGCAATGGTCAATATCAATGAAAGCACGACCGTTCGCAGTAATGACGCCGTTATTGCCGGAGGAATAATCCGCTGTGTTATTGCGGATAATACAGTTGACCACCTTCAATTCGGCATAGCAAACAGGCCCTGGGAAAGGACCGATTTGTCCCTTGTTATCACCGGTAACATAGATTGCTGCACCCTTGGGGGCAGAGTTATTGGCTATACGGCAGTTACGCAACTCGTTACCCACCATATCAATACGCTTGGATTGATCGGTGATTTCATTACTTACCAATACACCACCACCTGCCTGCACAGCACGGGTTCCCGTTAAGTTATGGGCATTACCGTTGAGGAGCTGGAATCCATCGACAATCGTATATTCGGTGTTCACATACGCAAATACGTGCGCGGAGTTGTTCGCATAAGCTGTCACTCCTTTTTCGTCTGCGATATTCGCCGTAATGATGGTAGGATGATTCAGCGGGTCACGTCCTTCCGTATTCGTACTGCTCAGGGTATCGGGATAGCCGCCGTAGAGACGCATATGCGAGAGGGTTCGGATAGAGGCGGTACGCATGTCTTTGCCGAGGAAGTTATTCGGTCCGGCAGTACTCTGCTCGCCTTCCTTGACGAGCAACTGAACGTAGTCGTAGTCGGTATATTCCGTCGGATTACCTTCTCCATCCCATGCCGAAGGCAGATGATAGTGCGCACGACTACCTATCGCGCTTCCCGGTGTCTCCACCAAGTAAGTACGATAATACATCAGCGCATCGCCGATAGAGTGCAGCGGGGCTTCCCAACTATGACCAGAATAGGGCGGCGTAACAAAATGACCATCTCCATCAAAATCTCCCTCATGATGCAAATCCACGAAGATAGTAGGAATAGTAGGTGTAGCGTTTTTTCTCCCCTCCAATCCTTGGGGTGCTATCAGCGCGTGGCGCATGTTATCCGGCTTGCGCACCAGCGCACCTAAGGTGGACGCCGGCTCGTACGGGTTAGATACGACGCCATAGTCCGTATGTGCATGGATAAGCCATGTCGGAGGATCTACCATCGCCGGTGACCATTGCACACCCTTCTGGTCCAGATAGGAGTGGGAAGTCAAGTGCCAGATACGCGGACCCGGATAATCCACCGGACGCATATGCGCTAATACACCTGCGCCGTAGATACCTGCCAAGGTGTTAACCGAATCCCATTTCAGCGGCACTACCGTAGGCGAGAAGAAGCAGGGGAAGTTATCCGAACCGCCTTCCGTCGGCATGTTATGCTTATCCAGCGAATAAACCGCCTCCTTGCGCACACCTGTCCAGTCCGTGATATCGTGGTTCATGAACGCCGTGTGATAGACGAAGGTCTCGTAGCCGGCGATACCGGTCTTCTGCCGCACGGAGGCAAACTGGATATCGTTGTTGGACTCGCAGCGGTTGCCCCAGAATACGGAGTTGAAGATCATACCGCAGTTGCGGACGTAGATACCGCCAGTACGGCCGTGACGGCGACCATAATAGGTGACGTCGGGACCGGAGCAGTTGTTGGCGGTGACGGTACAGTGGTTGACCGTGCCGCCATCGGCGAGGTAGATACCGCCGCCTTCGGCATTGGCGGTGTTGTTATTGATGACGCAGGCGGTAGCATGCGGGCTATAGTAACTGTCTAAGGCCTCGACGCCCGTCACCGGAAAATCTTCGTCGGTATGACAGATCATGAGTCCGCCGCCGCAACGGGCTGCGCAGGAGGTAATGTGTGAATGACCGATGGAGCCGCCGTGGTCAATGCATACACCTCCGCCGTAGCCTTGTACGACGCCGACACCTACCGACTGGCAGGTATGCACGAGGCAGAATTCTATCTCACCGCCGCCGTCGGTGTAGATACCTCCGCCGCGGAGCGTAGCGTTGCAACGTTCGATGATACAGTTCTTCAAGTAGGAGTTGGGGATCATGTATACGCCTCCGCCGTAAGCCGTGTGGTCGCGCGTCGTGGTATTGCGCGAGGAGGCGTTACCCGACGAGATGACGCAGCCGTCGAGGGAAGCGGGGTGTTCGTGGGGTTTGTAGTGGTCGCCGACCTTATTGGTAGTAGCGAACCAGACGACGTGGAATGAGCTGGCGGGGTACGCGGTGTTATATCGTCCGCGGATGGAGTCGAAGGTAAAGGAGACGACGCCCGAAGCGTGGTTTCCGGTAAGGATAGTCTTATGCTGCAGATCCCACTGCGAGGCGATCTCCGTGCCGGAGACCGTACCGATACCGGATTGGTCCGCCCAGTTGTACTTGCATTTCTTGCCGTTCACCATCATTCGGTCACCGGGCGTCGGTTCGTTGAGTCGCGCTAAAGCCGTATCGGGGTTAAAGCCGCCGTAGACGTGGATACCCGAATAGATCTTAAACGAGGTATTGAGCATCGAACCGCCGGAGGACTCCGTCGACTCCGTCGGCACATAGGTGCCCGCTGCGATATAGACCGAACCGGAGGTAAGATGGTTGGTATTCATGTACTCATACAGGTCGTTGATAGCGTCCTGCACGCGGTTCTTGGCCGTGGCCCACGACCTACCGTCGTTGTTGTAGGCACCCGAGGTACTGACATAGCGTATGGTATCCGTTTGTGCGGATACCGGCATGATTGTTCCGGCGAACGGCATAACACCCATCGCCAGCATCAAGAGTACTATTCTACTAATTCGTTTCAATTTTCTGTCCTCTTCAATTCAATGTCTTGTTTTTTTCGAGGTCTCGAGGTCTCTAATTCGAAATGATCTTCGTTTCCGTCTTGTCCTCCAGCGGGTTATTAATGGTAAAGTCCGCGCGCAGCCAGGGCACGAAAGGCGAAGCATCCATCTCCATGTACAGCGTCGGGCGGTACCCCGTTCCCCCGCTACCATTCGTCTTCATCACCATCTGCAGGGGGAAATACCCTGAGTATGACGGTGTGGTATAGGGAATGGTGTAGAAGTAGTCCCTACCCTCCCACCAGCGTCCTACATCTTCGGGGCTGACGATCTGGCGGCTGTAACCGGTCGTTGGCAGCGGGTCCACCACGTTCGCCATCGGCTTGAAGCAATACGCCCACCCATCGAACAGATTGACCGCCTGCATATAGGTCAGCCTGACCGCATCCTTCGGATCCTCTTTGATGCGTTTATCCGTAGGCACCGTCCAGTTGATATCCACCTTGGAGGCAACGTGATAGAGAAGCAGATTCACATGAGGTACTTTTTGGGCAATAGAACTGAACGAACCGTAGTATTCACCATCCACTTCATAATTATACGGTGTGGAGTAGATGTGCTGCACGTTGCGCTGCATGTTCTCTGTTGCCATACTGAATTTCTCGTCTAACAGTTCTGTCTCATTGGCTACGGTCATTATATCCGTCTTCGGTGTAAAGCTCAGCTCCACCGCCGATGCGAGGACATACACGCGGCCATTGAACTTCTTATTATCAAGTAGCAAGTCTAACTGCTCTGTATATTGAAAGATACTATCGCCCGATGTCTGCAACAGGCCTACATAACGCTTCTTTTCCCAATCCTCTGCGGTCAGCGTCTTGTTTATCTTCCGCCATACGATGTACTTTTCGGTCTCCGTATCGTATTTCATCACGAAAATATACACATGATTGGGCAAAAGGAATTGCTCCGTCGTACCCGGGTCTCCGGGCAAACGGGTCATCGGTACGTGCGTCTCCTCTGCCGGCAGACAGATGGATAAAGGCATTGTCACCTGGGCTTCGGGCTCAGATGAGCAACCTGCTAATAGCACGCCTATTATATATACTATTATATAGAGTCGGACTCTACGTATCATTTTCGTTACTAAATCTCTATATCATGACTGCCTCCGTCTTTCCAGTCGAGGGTCACAGTCGCGCCCACCTCGGCAGCCTGTTCCGGCACCAGCGAACCATCGTCCATCATATAGACCTTGATGATTTCCAGTGTGGATGCCTTCAGCGGGTGGTGGACGCTGAGGATAGTCTCCGTCACCTTGCCGCCGGGCAGTTGGGTATAGGCTTTTATCTGCCACAGCGAGTCGTCAGCCTTCATCGACTCTGCCCGATCGGGTGCGGCAGCTATTTCCAGCGAGTCGCGCGAGGGGAGTAGTAACGCCGCATAGCAGCGGTCTATCACTTTCTCCGCGCGCACCACGCGCGGGCGATTATAAGAATAGGTGCTATCGTTCACGTTGAAGCCCGTAGCAGTACCCGTTACCAACATCTTGCTCATGACAGGATGGGTATTCTTGCTCGAGTCGCTAACCGCCAATGCCACTGCACAACTAACCATATACAGGTGTACATCAAATTTGGTATCCTGCTTTATATTTTGCAGCATCAGCGGAAGTCGCGCGGAATAGACCGATGTAGCATGTGACTCGATGGTATCGCTCCCCACTTCTTCCAGATGCATCGTGGCAGCATGCTGTGTGCCCAATAGGGTCATACTATTGTTGCCCGCTACATTGACCACCGCCAGATGTTGGTAGTCTTCGAGCGGGATAGTCAGGGTAAAGGTTTTCTGCTTACCATTGACTATTTCGCTGAAATGATGACGTAACTCATCGCGGCCATCCAGCGAATAGAAATCCATCTCCAGGTCATTAGCATAACCCGAGAAAATAGGATCGCACCATTTCTTCAAAGCTTCCGCCAGTGGTTTATCCGTTTCCGCCGAAAGCTTCTCTTCAATGGTCAACTTGATCTCCGTTACGAGACGCATCTCGTAGTTGAGGTTGTATTCCTCGCCGCATACCGACAGGTCGTCGTCAATGAGACGACAACCCGCCGATACTACGGTTAGGAATAGTAGCAATATGTATTGCTTGATGTTCAAGGTCTAATTAAAACTCAATATTATACACATGACCGTCCTGCCAAGTCAGATCAACCGAGAAACCGAGTTCCAGTTGCGGGGTACGCAGGTCAGGAATGGTGTTATAGGCATTCTTCAGATCTTTCAGCGTCAGATTGGCGGTAGTCAGGAAGTCCTGTTTGAAGACATGACCACCGGTCTGCGTTGCTTCAGTAGCATCTAACTCAGCCACCACATAGAACTTACCTCCGTGAGGAATCAGCTGATTGTTATAGCCATAAAAATCGACAGCGTTATTGACCATCTCCACAGCTACGCGAACATTACTGGTACCATTCTCCAGAACCAAGGTGTGGTTGTAGTTCGAAAGGCCGGAGTGGGTAGCCGTCATAGCATTAGCCATAATCTTGTCATATACCGTGTACTCAGTACCGCCATTGGTGGTGAAGTCAAACTTAACACCCTGCTGACCACCGACCAAGATACCCGTTACAGTAAAACCGCTCGAGCAATCCACGGGAGTAGCGACACCTACGACTTCTACACTATTATCAGCCAACTCAGATGCTTTGAGTTTTACAGCTACATCCAAACGAGCAACGGCATATTGGATAGGATCCTTAATTGCCACCGCACGCGTCAGAGTGTTTACTACAGTAGCATCATCGTGTGCAGCCAAAATAGCAGCCCAATCATTTACATTGTCATACATCGTTTTCTTCGAGGCATTGGAAGTCTTAATCGTAGAGTTCACATAGTACCACAACTGAGCGGGATATACATATCTATCCAATGCAGCCATATTGTCATAGAGGCCATTCGTAAATGCATGCGAACCATTCGCCCACATGATATTCACCGAACCATCAGGCAGATTAAATGCTGCAGGGAAGTTTTGAAGAGTAGAAACAAGAACGACTTTATCGTTGTTTTCTAATTGATCATGATCAATATAAGTTGCATTGTCGATAGCATCTTTCACAGCGGTAGCAATCGGTGACGAAAGCACTTTAACCTGCTTGTACAGGTCGGTCAATACGCGTTCTACCTCGAACGATGACAAACCTGTCATTGACGTGAAGGTAACGAACATACCATGCATAACGGGATCCATATCAGCGTCGTACTCATACCACATCTTGGGGGTACCTTGACCATCCGATATCTGCGCAATGCTGTTCAGATAAGCCAAAAGCGCCGTACCTGCTGCATCGCCGGCAAATAATGCGGAAGCACCCGTAGACTGAATCTGCTTGAGATCAAAGGTAATACCTGAAGGATTGGCATCCAAATCGGCGGGAGAGGGAGTCAGTGCACCAATCTCAAAATCAGAACCGGCTTTAGCCGACTTGGCATAGAACAAGAACGAACCCGTATTCACAGGAATCGACACATCCGAATATACTTTCGCATTTGAATAAGTGCCTACTTCCCCTTTTGCTAAGGGATCCAACGTAATATTACTACCTACACGAGTATCAGTGCTTAAAATAGCGGCCTGCTTGGCAAAAGGCATCAATTTGATTCCGGTCAATCCTTGGAACTCAGACATACCAGCATTCTGAACGGTGGTACTCGGCATACGATTGGGGCCTCCGGTTGCCAGTTGATTCGGCAGAGCAATTGAGAATTGCGTCTTCACAACCTCGCCTGCCATACCGGGCTCTACATCATCATTGCTCTTACATCCGGTAAAAGCAATTGCGCTTGTCAGCATAGCTACACAAGCCATTGTTTGAAACTTTTTCATTTTTTGAAACATTTAGTTTGTTTTGGTTAATATTATGGTTAATTGTTTAAAATTATCAATTGCCTACCTCCTCGTAGTATATCGTGATGCAGCCCAGGTTACGCATGATACTCCGCAACTTATCGCGCATATAACGATAGGTCTCGCCGCCATGCAACTTCTTGATCTTCGCCTCACGCACATCCGGGTCGGGTTCGTTGTCAATAATCGCGATCACCTCATCGCGACCCTCGAACTCTACCTGCTGCAGCCTGTACTTCAACTCAGCCCAGCTCTCCTCGCCGTTGCAGACGCTGAAGAGACTATCGCTCAGGCCGAAGCTCGACTGTACGTACTCCTTAATGGTGTTGGCACGACCGGCAGCCAGCTGCGAGTTGTAAGCGCGGCGTCCGTCGAACGATGCGAAACCTACGATGCGGATGCGGGTGATACGCAGCGTGCTGTCCTTCAACGCCTCGCCCAAGACGAACATGATACTATCCATCTTCAGGTCGTTGCTCAGGAACGAGCGATCCATCTTGGTCACATTCACCTCGAAGAACAGGAACACATTCCTCTCGTCGGCACTGAGCGCCATATCGGTGTTGTACGGTATGTACTCCTCTTCCTTGCGCAGCAGACGATTTCTCAGGCGCTTGATCTCATGACTCTCCGCCTCATACTTCGGCGTAGCAGGCACGGTATCCATGACAGGTATCGTATCCATGACAGGTATCGTATCCATGACGGGTATCGTATCCATGACAGGTATCGTATCCATGACAGGTATCGTATCCATGACGGGTATCGTATCCATGACAGGTATCGTATCCATAACGGGTATCGTATCCATGACGGGCACGGTATCCTCGCGTACCGGCAAGGGTTCCTCTTCCGCTTGCTGCTCGCACGGACAGCGACGCTCCAGCGAGTACTTGTCGCCGCCGATCGGGAAGGACAGACTCACGCCCACCTTGGGCAGCAGGAACCAGCTGCCTGCTTCCTCGTTCATCAGGCCGCAATGCTTGCACTCGTAGCGTTTGTACCAGGTGTAGCCCACATCCAGACCCGCCTCCAGCTCGATGCTGAAGAAGTGCTTGATGGGGAAGTTCCAACCGTAGCTGACGCCCCCGAATACGGCATCGCCCTGGTAACGATGGTCCTTCACCTTGGTATATATCCACCCCAACGGGTACGTACCGCCCGCTACATTGTAGTGCGCATAGCCCGCGTTCAAAGCAATAAAATCGCGCTTGAATGCGCCGCAGAACCAGTATTTCGGTTCCACCCATGCCGCCACATGGCGCCATTTGGGGAAGGTCTCATCTTTGGTGGGGAAGGGGTTGAAGCCTACACCCAGCTCCAGCGTCCAGTGCTTATGGAGCCAGAGTTCTATCTCTAAGTTCGGCGTAGCGATGGCATCGTACAGCAGGTTGTTCTTCAGCGCCACTACCTCATGTATGGTCGTATCGATGGGTTCGGCATTGTCGGTCGCCGTGGTGTCCGTCGTAGTGGTGTCTGTCGCCATGGTGGTGTCTGCCGCCGTGGTGGTGACCCTTGTTGAGTCTGTTACTTGGGCGCCGAGGGGCAGGCACAACATAACGAGCAGCACGCTGACTACATAACGAATCACTCCGTCTGCTTGCATGCCGGCTTGGCGGTTGGGCCACCCTATTCGAACGTCTCTTACTAACATCATTTTTTGTCGTTTATGTTTTTTTACCCTCTGTGCAGACCGTTTTTTCGGGCTGAGCAGCGAGTTTGTCTCACAAAATTGAGTGCAAAAGTACTGCTTTTTTTTCACATACACAATAGTGTATTTGTCTTTTTGCGGTAGAGTTGATTAAAAAATGTACAATTTTTACGAATTGTCTATTAATTTACGAATTCTAACATTTTTTTGACGCAGATTAACGCGTTTTTTGCGCTGTAACCGTCTCGGGGCTCGAGCACTAGAGCACTAGTACACTAGAACGCCAACGGCCAATACCAACAGCCGAACGCGAAATTAACTCCACTCCTTGGGCGTCATGCCTGTCTCGCGGCGGAAAGTTCGCCCGAAAACGGTAGGTGACGAGAAACCGCACTTCTCTGCGACATCCTGCAGTTTCATATCCGGATTCTCCTTCATCAGGCGTTTGGCTTCCTCGATGCGGTAGTTGGTGACGTACTGGTAGAAGCTGCAGCCGTATTCCGTATTGATAAACTTCGACAGGTAGGTGCGGTTCATAGGCAGCACCTCCATGAGCTGCACCAGGCAGAAGTCCTTGTTCAGGTAGGGCTTCTTCTCATCCATCCATGCATCTAACTTGGCACGCAACTCCAGCAAATGCTCGTCAGGGCCGGCATCTTCCACCTCTTCTTCCGTTTCTTTCGTTTCCTGCCAAGGCTTCTCGCGCAGCACGATCTGCATGGTGTTAAACACGATAACCGCCAGCACCAGCCACTGCTGCGTGAACAGACGCGTCGGGTGGTTAGAGAAACAGACATAGAAATACGACAAGCCCAATAGAACCAAGATGATAAGGTAGATGTCAATATACTTCATGGCGCTGTTCTCCAGCGACGAGTAGTAGTCTTCACACCGCTCGCGATAGACGCGAATCTGACTAAACAGCACGCCCGCAATGATCACGGGATAGATAATGAGCAGAATACGCATATCGACCTCGGTCCAGGCGTTCACCCCCCAAATGACAAAGGCGGGTAGAAGCAGCAAGAGGCTGCGCCACCAGTTCAGCCAGCGAGGATAGAGCACCTCCATCGGGTACGCCAACATCAGCAGCGCAAACACGTCACGCACGACCATATCCATAGGGTCTAACGTACGGACGCCATAGATGAGGGTCGATATACCAAACGCCTTCTCCAGCACCACCAATATCGCCTCCAAGATGGCAAACCAAATGAGTGCTTTTACAAAAGTCAGACGAGCCGAGATGCCATAGGCATGGCGATACACCAATATGGCACCAACGACCGACGCTACGAATATCGCCCCATGCATAATAGGGCTGATGATACCTTCGAACACATCAACGGGTATCAGACGCGATAAACGATAACTCAGAAACACCACGCAAGCCAGCGCCAGGGCAAATATGCCCAAACGACCGTAGTCGTAAAAAAGCCTGCGAAAGAGTTTCAGTCTTTCAATAGTACTGTTATTTTGTTTTATTATCATAATCGTTTTTTTAAGGTCTGCCGGTCCTCGACATATCGTTTCCTGCCGGCATTCGAGACCTCTTTCCTGCCGGCTTTCGAGACCTTGTAATCTCGACATCTCGAGTAATCGAGATATCATTTCCTTCGAGCCTCGATTCAAAACAATTTGCAAAGATACTGCTTTTTTCGCACATATGCAAGAAAATGATGGTATTTATTTACCCCCCCCCCTGGTATTTTTTACGTATTATCGATTAAAATAGTACCATTTTACGTATTGTTGAGAGGCATGAGGACCGCTGCGCTGAAGGATATACTATCATTTTATAATCAAAAACGCGGCGGTGCGGCGCTCAATGCGCCGTTGTCTAATCACTCAAAGTCGATCGATGAGCAAGACTCCTCGCCCGCCTTCGTGCGCTTATCCATCGTCCGGCTTGATAGCCGTCCGCCCGCCTTACAAAAACACGCTTCGCTCACAAAAAACACTCCACTCTCAAAAAAAGCGTTCCGTTGCACTCCACTCTCAAAAACTCAAAAAATGCTATGCAGCGCGTAGCATGGCATACATCCGATGGAATAACCAATGGATAGAGCAGGGGCTCATAAACAAGGAAAATCATGGTAATTACAGAAAAATAGCGTGAAACTTTGAAACTTTGGAACTTTGATGAAACTTTATAACTTGCTGAAATACAGCAGATTGAGTCTGAAAGTGTCAAAGTTCCAAAGTCTCACTATAGACGGAGCGGTAACAACTAAGGTAGAAATAAGGTAGAACTAAGGAATAACTAAGGGTACTCTCGTAAAGATAGTTGAGTGTTTAGAGTTGAGAGTTTAGAGAAGTTGTAAAGTTGAAAGTTTATAGTTCTTATCTCGGCAAAGCCTCGAACGATCGGCTAAAGCCGTACGAAAGTTGAGATTTTGAGAGTTTAGAGTTTAGAGTTGAGAGTTTAGAGAAGTTGTAGAGTTGAAAGTTTATAGTTCTTATCTCGGCAAGCCTCGAACGATCGGCTAAAGCCGTACGATAGTTCTTATCTCGGCAAGCCTCGCACGATCGGCTAAAGCCGTAGGATAGTTGAGATTTTAAGAGTTGAGAGTTTAGAGTTGAGAGTTTAGAGAAGTTGTAAAGTTGAAAGTTTATAGTTAATTTCTTGTCTAAATCCGTACGGTAATTCTTAATTTTTAATTCTTAATTTTTAATTATTAATTTCCCCCTTCGCACGGCTTCGGCAAACGTCGCATCGTTGGCAGACGTCGGCGTCCTCCTCGCCGAAATAATGCAGCAGCAGTTGCTCACGGCAGAAACGGGTGTTCTCGGCGTATTCCATCATCGCCTTCAGGCGTTCTACATATTGATCCCGACGCTGCTCATAGATCCTACGGGGTAGCCAGGCCTCGTCTTGCCGCTCTTGCGTGAACTGAAACAGACACGCGCGTGTACGGGGTATATAGGTCACTATATGCCGTGCGGCGAGTTCAGCTAAGATATGGTGCTGCGCCTCATCGGGGTCAAAACGCAGGTACTGCAGGTCGGTGAAGATGCCCGTATAGTTGCGCATCAGCATTTGCAGCATCTCATTCTGCGGCTGACTGATGGCATATTCGCCCAATGTCTCGCGACTGACGTTGATCTTGACGCGCGCATCGGTGTCCTGTTCGTCCTCAAAATGGATATAACCCGCCTGCGAGAGCAGGTGTAGGGCAGAGTATGTTGTCAGTATCGGCAGGTGCATGACGCGGCAGAGGTCTTCGATATGCAGGGCAAACGAGTGGTCGCGTCCGCTACCGATACCCACACAAAAATAATCGCACGCGGCATTATAGACGCGCTCTACAAACTCGCGTGGCGGGTAGTTATCGCCCACGCGTTTCAGCAGCTTGGTCTTATCCTCCGGCGCGTAGAGCAGCACGGCATAGGCGGTCTTACCATCGCGACCGGCGCGCCCCGCCTCCTGAAAATACGCCTCGGGCGAGTCCGGCAGGTCGTAGTGGATAACGAGCCGCACATCGGCCTTGTCGATACCCATGCCGAAGGCATTGGTGCACACCATGATACGTCCTTTGTTTTGCGGCGTGTCGGCTGTCCAGGTTTTCCATGCCTGCTGACGGACGCTGCGTTCCTCGTTGCTGAGCCCCGCGTGGTAGAAGTTAGCGCTCAGACCGTGCTTTGTGAGCCACTGGCTCAACTCCTCGGTGCGCTTGCGGTTGCGCACATAGACGATGGCTGAACCCGGCACACGGCTGAGGATGTGGATGAGCTGGTCATCTTTGGCACGATTGTCAGCTACGCGGCGTACGATGTAGGATAGGTTATCGCGGTGGAACGACTGACGGAACACCTGCCAGGCTGCGAGGGCATCTGTCTTCTCCGGTTCGGACAATTCGTTGGCGGAACTGAGCCGTAGGCATATATCCTGCGTCACCGCAGGCGTGGCGGTAGCCGTCAGCGCCAGTACGGGTACGCGTGTGCCGAGACCGTCTGATGTCACGCGTTCGCGTATAGACGCGATGTGCAGGTACGCCGGACGGAAGTCATAGCCCCACTGCGAGATACAGTGTGCCTCATCTACGGCTATCAGCGTCACCGGCAGGCGGCTAAGCCGGATGCGGAAGTTCTCGCTCTCCAGCCGCTCGGGCGATACGTAGAGGAAACGGTACGGGCCATACTGGCAGTTGTCCAATACCGTCTCTATCTCCGTGTACGTCATGCCCGAATAGATACAGGCGGCACGGATGTCACGCCGGCGGAGGTTCTCCACCTGGTCTTTCATCAGGGCGATCAGCGGCGTCACCACCAGACACAGTCCTTCGGTGACAAGGGTTGGTATTTGAAAACAGAGACTCTTACCGCCGCCCGTCGGCATGAGGGCGAGGGTGTCTTGTCCCCGCAGTACCCGCTCGATGACCTCGGCCTGTATGCCGCGAAAGTTGTCGTAGCCGTAGTAGCGTTGTAGTGCCTCTTGTGCAGTCATACTGGTGCTGTCGAATTTTGTTGCAAAGGTACTGCTTTTTTTCGAAATATGCAAATAAAAAAACACTTTGGAGTGTTTTTTGTAGTGTACTAGTGTACTAGTGCTCTAGTACTCTAGTGTACTAGAATCCCCCCTGCCCCCTTTCAAGGGGGGGGATGACAGGAGGACGGCAGAACAATATATACAACGAGAGACGGCAAGGAATGCCGTCTCTACAGGTGGTCGCACCGGGAAATTAATTCTTAATTCTTAATTTTTAATTTACAAAAAAATACCGATTGCGGGGGCAATCGGTATTTTTTTTGTTAGTCTTCTTCGAGTGCGGCATCGGCTGCTGCACGGGCGGCCTGAATGGCTGCGTACTCCTCGGCGTTGTGCACGCTGAGTTTCTGGAACTCACGCAGACCCGTACCGGCAGGTATGAGGTTACCGCAGATCACGTTCTCCTTCATACCCTCGAGGTAGTCTACGCGACCCTGAATAGCAGCCTCGTTGAGCACCTTGGTGGTCTCCTGGAAGGATGCGGCCGACATGAAGGACTTGGTACCCAAGGCGGCGCGGGTAATACCCTGCAGCACTTGGCGGGCAGTAGCGCACTGGGCGTCACGAGCCTCTACCAGCTTCTTGTCGCGGCGACGCAGCGACGAGTTCTCGTCGTGCAGGCGACGTGCGGTAACGATCTGACCGGCATGGAGCAGCTCGCTGTCACCGGCATCGGTAACCACTTTCTTACCCCAGATACGGTCGTTCTCATCCAGGAAGTCGAGTTTGTCAACAAGTTGTCCCTCCAGATAGCGGGTATCGCCTGCCTCCAGGATCTCGACCTTGCGCATCATCTGGCGCACGATGATCTCGAAGTGCTTATCGTTGATCTCCACACCCTGCAGGCGGTAAACAGCCTGGGCCTCGTTGACGATATAGTCTTGCACAGCCGTGGGACCCTTGATGGCAAGGATATCATCGGGTGTGATAGCACCGTCGGAAAGGGCAACACCGGCGCGAACATAGTCACCCTCCTGTACCAAGATCTGCTTGGTCAGCGGGATGAGATAGTTCTTCACCTCACCCTGACGCGAGGTAACGGTTATCTCGCGGTTACCGCGTTTGATCTTGCCGTAGGTCACCTCACCGTCAATCTCAGCCACGATGGCAGGGTTGGACGGGTTGCGGGCCTCGAAGAGCTCGGTTACACGCGGCAGACCACCCGTGATATCACCCGCGGTACCGAAGGAACGTGTCTGGGTGAAGAGGTTGTCGCCCACCTTAACCTCAGCGCCGTCGGCATGCACGAGCATTGCCTTGACAGGCAGGTTGTAGGAACGGAGTATCTCGCCCTCGGCACCGATGATATGTGCCATCGGCATCTTGGTCTTATCCTTGGTATCGGTGATATAAACTTCCTTCTTACCGGTCTGTTCATCCACCTCGGTCTTGGCGGTGATACCCTCGATGACATCCTCGTAGCGGAGGTGTCCGGCTTGCTCGATAACGAGGCTTGCCTTGTAGGGATCCCACTCGCAGACCTGCTGTCCTTTCTTGTATTCCTCACCCGGGGTGACGAATAGCTTGGAGGCGTAGGGGATATTGAAGGTCGTGAGGACAACACCGGTATGCGAATCCACGAGTCGCATCTCGTTCAGACGGCTTACCACGATGGTCTCGCCTGCCTCGGTGGTGATGGTACGCAGTTCGTCAATCTCGATACGTCCGTCACGCGGGATAGCATAGGTATTCTCGGTAGCAGCGTTACCGGCCACACCACCGGAGTGGAAGGTACGTAACGTAAGCTGTGTACCCGGCTCACCGATCGCCTGTGCGGCAATCACGCCGACGGCTTCACCCTTCTGTACCATCTGACGGGTAGCCAGGTTGCGGCCGTAACACTTGGCGCAGACACCATGTTTGGCTTCGCAGGTCAGTACCGAGCGGATCTCCACTTCCTCAATACCGGCAGCATCGATAGCATCGCATTGAGCCTCGCGAATCTCTTCGCCGGCGGCTACGATGAGGTTGCCGTCCAGGTCATGGATGTCGTGCACGGATACACGGCCGAGGATACGTTGAGCCAGGGTAGCCACGACGTTGTCGTTCTGCTTGATAGCACGTGCCGTCAAGCCACGCAGCGTACCGCAGTCTTCCTCGGTGATGATGACGTCGTGCGAGACGTCGACCAGACGACGTGTCAGGTAACCGGCGTCCGCCGTCTTCAGGGCGGTATCCGCCAGACCCTTACGGGCACCGTGGGTAGAGATGAAGTACTCCTGCACCGACAGACCCTCCTTAAAGTTCGATAGAATCGGGTTCTCAATGGTCTGACGACCTTCGGTAGCACCGGCTTTCTGAGGTTTAGCCATCAAGCCACGCATACCGGCGAGCTGTTTGATCTGCTGCTTGGAACCACGGGCACCGGAGTCCATCATCATATAGACAGAGTTGAAGCCCTGGTCGGCAGTCTCCATGTGCTTCATGAGCACTTCGGTAACCTGTGCATCGACTTTGTTCCATGCGCCGACGACGTTGTTGTAACGCTCGTCGTCACCCATCTCACCGAAGTTATAGAGCTCGGTAATCTGCTCTACCTCTTGGTTACCTTTGGCTACGATATCCGCCTTCTCTTCGGGAATGAGGATATCGTTGAGGTTGAAGCTCAAGCCACCCTTGAAGGCCATGCGGTAACCGAGGTTCTTGATATCATCGAGGAACTGCGCCGTACGAGCCACACCGCAGGTCTTGATGACCTTAGAGATGATGCCCTTGACGGCACCTTTCTTGAGCGTAACATTCTGGAAACCGACCTCTTGGGGCACGAACTGGTTGACCATGACGCGTCCGGGCGTAGTCTCGATGAGTTGGCCATCGATACGCACCTTGACGTTGGCGTGGATATCCACGCGGCCTTCGTTGAGGGCGATGAAGCACTCCTCGGCGCTGTAGAAGATGAGTCCCTCACCCTTAACACCCGTACGGGGTTTGGTGATATAGTACAGACCCAGGATCATATCCTGCGAGGGCACGGTAATAGGATTACCATTGGCGGGGTCGAGGATGTTGTGCGAGCCGAGCATGAGCAGCTGTGCCTCCAGTATTGCCTCGTTAGACAGTGGGAGGTGAACGGCCATCTGGTCACCATCGAAGTCGGCGTTGAAACCGGCGCAAGCCAGCGGGTGCAGCTGAATAGCCTTACCCTCGATCATGCGGGGTTGGAAAGCCAGGATACCGTGGCGGTGCAGCGTCGGTGCACGGTTCAGCAGCACGGGGTGTCCCTCCATGACGTGCTCGAGGATCTCCCAGATGACGGCTTCCTTGCGGTCGATGACTTTCTTAGCGCTCTTAACGGTCTTGACCAGTCCGCGCTCGATGAGTTTGCGGATGATAAACGGTTTGTAGAGCTCGGCTGCCATATCCTTAGGCAGACCACACTCGTGCATCTTCAGCTCCGGACCCACGACGATAACCGAGCGGGCGGAATAGTCCACACGTTTACCCAGCAAGTTCTGACGGAAGCGACCCTGCTTACCCTTGAGCGAGTCAGAGAGTGACTTGAGCGGGCGGTTGGCCTCCGACTTGATGGCTGTGGTCTTACGGCTGTTGTCGAAGAGGCTGTCAACGGCCTCCTGCAGCATACGTTTCTCGTTGCGCAGGATGACATCCGGAGCCTTGATCTCGACGAGTCGTTTCAAGCGGTTATTGCGGATGATGACACGGCGATAGAGGTCGTTGAGGTCAGAGGTGGCAAAACGTCCACCATCGAGGGGTACCAACGGACGCAGTTCGGGCGGGGTGACAGGTATTACCTGCAGCACCATCCACTCGGGGCGGTTCAGGCCCTTGCTGGCGCGGAAGGACTCAACGACCTGCAGACGCTTCAGGGCCTCCTGCTTGCGCTGCATGCTGCTGTCCTGGTCGGCGCGGGCGCGCAGTTCGTACGAGAGGGCATCCAGGTCGATCTTGCAGAGCATCTCGTAGATAGCCTCGGCACCCATCTTAGCGATGAACTTATCGGGATTATCATCCTCCAGGAGCTGGTTATCCTCCGGCACGCGTGCCATGATTTCTTCGTATTCCTCTTCCTCGAGCAGGGCGTTACGCTCAATGGTGACATCACCAATGGTCTGACCCGCCATGATACCGGGGTTGAGGATGATATACTTCTCGTAATAGATCACGGTATCCAGTTTCTTGGTAGGAATACCCAAGAGGGCTGCCATCTTGGAAGGCAGCGAGCGCAGATACCAGATATGTGCCACGGGCACCACGAGTTTGATATGACCCATGCGTTCGCGACGCACCTTCTTCTCCGTCACCTCTACACCGCAGCGTTCGCAGACGATGCCTTTGTAACGAATACGTTTGTACTTGCCGCAGTAGCACTCATAGTCACGCGTAGGACCAAAGATGCGCTCGCAGAACAAGCCGTCGCGTTCGGGTTTGTAAGTACGGTAGTTGATCGTTTCCGGCTTGAGCACTTCGCCCGATGAGAGCTGCATGATCTCGTCAGGTGATGCCAGACCAATGGTTATCTTGGTAAAACCGGTACGCTTGGGAGTAGTATTGTTTTTATCGTAAGCCATAATTCTGTCAATCTATTTGTCAGGTTCTACATTCATTATTCCATTTTAATTGACAGGGCAAGGCCTTGCAATTCATGTAACAACACATTCAATGACTCGGGCAGACCGGGCGTAGGCATCGGTTCGCCTTTGACAATCGCTTCGTAGGTGCGTGCACGACCGGTGACATCGTCAGACTTAACGGTCAGTATCTCTTGCAGCACGTGTGCGGCGCCGTGGGCCTCCAGTGCCCAAACCTCCATCTCACCGAAACGCTGACCACCGAACTGGGCTTTACCACCCAGAGGCTGTTGGGTAATCAGGCTGTACGGGCCAATGGAACGGGCGTGCATCTTGTCGTCCACCATGTGACCGAGTTTCATGAAGTATGTCACACCGACGGTAGCCATCTGGTCGAAGGGTTCGCCCGTACCACCATCGTATAACTGGGTCTTACCGGCACGGGGCAGACCCGCCTTGTCAGTCCATTCGTTGAGTTGCTCCATGGTGCAGCCGTCAAAGATAGGCGTAGCAAACTTCACGCCCAACTCGCGACCAGCCCAACCGAGCACAGCCTCGAAGATCTGACCTATATTCATACGCGAAGGCACACCCAGCGGGTTCAGTACGATATCCACCGGAGTACCATCGGCCAGGAACGGCATATCCTCTACGCGCACAATCTTGCTGACGATACCCTTGTTACCGTGACGACCCGCCATCTTATCGCCCACGCGAATCTTACGTTTCTTGGCGATATAGACCTTAGCCATCTGCTGGATACCATTGGGCAGTTCGTCACCGATGGTGAGGTTAAACATCTCACGCTTGAGCTGAGCATCGATCTCCTTCTGCTTCTCCAGGTAGTTGAGCACACACTGGCGTACCAGGGCGCTGCGGTGCGCATCGCTGGTCCAATTATCCAGCAGTACTGACTGGAAGTCGATGTTATTGAGGCGCTCCTTGGAGAATACGGTTCCCTTGGGTATCAACTCGGTACCAACCAGGTCGAATACGCCGAGCGACTGACGACTGCGCAGTAGGGTCGAGAGTTTGTCGATGAGCACCTGACGCAGTGCTTCGCCCTCCTTGCGGGCGTTCTCAATCATCTGTGCGGTGATCTCCTTATCCTGCTTCTTCTGCTCGCGGCTCTTATCGTTACGGGTGTAGAGTTTCTTATCCACTACCACACCGCTCAGCGACGGACTGGCCTTCAGCGAAGCGTCCTTCACGTCACCGGCTTTGTCACCAAAGATGGCCTTCAGCAGCTTCTCTTCGGGCGAGGGGTCACTCTCACCCTTCGGGGTAATCTTACCGACGATGATATCACCGGGCTCGATACGAGCACCGATACGGATGATACCGTTCTCGTCCAGGTCCTTGGTAGCCTCCTCGGATACATTGGGGATATCGGCGGTGAACTCTTCCACGCCACGCTTGGTCTCGCGTACCTCCAGCAGCTGCTCTACGACGTGTACGGAGGTGAACATATCTTCGCGCACGATGCGCTCGCTGAGCACGATGGCATCCTCGTAGTTGTAGCCTTTCCAGGGGATGTAAGCCACCTTGAGGTTCTTACCCAGGGCCAGCTCGCCGTTCTCGGTAGCATAACCTTCGGTCAGTATCTCACCTTTCTCTACGCGGTCACCCTTGCGGACGATGGGACGCAGGTCGATGGTCGTATTCTGGTTGGTCTTCTGGAACTTAGGCAGACGGTATTCTTTCTCAGCCGAGTCGAAGGAGATGAACTCCTGGTCCTCGTCGCGGTCGTAACGGATACGAATGGTATCGGCATCCACGTAGGTCACCTCGCCATTGTCTTCCGCAACAATCTGCGTGCGGCTGTCCTGAATCAACTGACCTTCGATACCGGTACCTACGATCGGGGCTTCGTTGCGCAGCAAGGGCACACCCTGGCGCATCATGTTCGAACCCATCAAGGCACGGTTGGCATCGTCGTGCTCGAGGAACGGAATCAACGCAGCTGCGATAGAGGCAATCTGCGACGGCGATACGTCCATGGCATCAATCTGATCGGGTGCCACTACGGGGAAATCAGCCTCAAAACGAGCCTTAATCTTATTGCGGACGAACTTACCGTTCTCATCCAGCAGGGCGTTACCCTGTGCCACGGTCATGTTCTCTTCGTCCTCAGCGGTGAGGTAGAGGATGTGGTCGTTATTGAGATCCACGATGCCGTTCTCTGCCTTACGATAGGGTGTCTCTATGAAACCGAGGTCGTTAATCTTAGCATAGATACAGAGCGACGAGATCAGACCGATGTTCGGTCCCTCAGGCGTCTCAATCGGGCACAGACGGCCATAGTGCGTATAGTGTACGTCACGTACCTCGAAACCGGCACGGTCGCGGCTCAGACCGCCGGGACCCAGGGCCGACATACGACGCTTGTGGGTGATTTCAGCCAGCGGGTTCTGCTGATCCATAAACTGGCTCAGTGCGTTGGTGCCAAAGTACGAATTGATGACAGCCGAGATAGCCTTGGCGTTGATCAGTTCGGTCGGGGTGAAGACCTCGTTATCGCGCACGTTCATACGCTCACGAATGGTACGGCTCATACGCGCCAGACCAATACCGAACTGGTTATAGAGCTGCTCACCAACGGTGCGCACACGGCGGTTGGAGAGGTGATCGATATCGTCCACCTCGGCGTTGGAGTTGATGAGGGACACCAGATATTTGATAATCTCAATGATATCTTCCTTGGTGAGTACGCGGGTCGAATCGGGAATCGACATATTGAGCTTGCGGTTGATACGATACCGTCCAACCTCGCCCAGGTCATAGCGTTTCTCGGAGAAGAAGAGGTTCTGAATGACCTCGCGAGCCGTTGCATCATCGGCAGGCTCGGAGTTACGCAACTGACGATAGATATAGAGCACCGCTTCGCGCTCGCTGTGCGAGGGGTCTTTCTGCAGGGTATTGAACAGGATGGAGTAATCTGCCTCGCGTTCCTCATTCTTATGCAGCAGGATGGTACGTACGCCTGACTCGACGATACGGTCCACCATGTCTTGGTCTAACTTGGTCTCACGCTCGATGATAACCTCGTTACGCTCGATGGATACTACCTCACCGGTATCCTCATCGACGAAGTCTTCCGACCAGCTCTTCATCACATTACCGGCCAGGGTACGACCTACGCAGCCTGCCAGTGTCTCCTCAGAGCACTGTATCTCTTCCGCCAGATCGAAGCAAGCGAGTATCTCCTTATCAGTCTCGAAACCGATGGCACGCAGGAGCGTGGTCACGGGCAGCTTCTTCTTACGGTCGATGTAGGCGTACATCACCTTGTTGATATCGGTAGCGAACTCGATCCACGAACCGCGCAAGGGGATAATACGTGCCGAATAGAGTTTGGTACCATTGGAGTGCATCGAGGTACCGAAGAACACACCGGGTGAACGGTGCAGCTGGCTTACGACCACGCGCTCAGCACCGTTGATGACAAAGGTGCCTTTGGGGGTCATATAGGGAATTGTACCCAAGAACACGTCTTGGATAACGGTATCAAAATCCTCGTGATCGGGGTCGGTGCAGTAGAGCTTCAGCTTAGCCTTCAGGGGTACCGAATAGGTCAAGCCGCGTTGCAGACACTCCTCAATGGAATAACGCGGGTGATCCACGTAGTAGTCCAGGAACTCCAGGATGAAGTTGTTGCGGGTATCGGCTATCGGGAACGTCTCGTTGAAAACCTTGAAGAGCCCCTCTTTGCGACGCTCTTCGGGAGTAGATTCCATCTGCAGGAAGTCGCGGAAGGACTTCAGCTGGATGTCCAGGAAATCAGGATAGGGCATCTGCTTCTGCATCCGAGAGAAATTGACTCGTTGGGTTTTGTGGTTTGTAGCCATTTTATATTTTATTAAATTTTAAGAAAAAACGTATTTATTTTTCTTGATTTTTAACATAGTTAAGATTCCTCCTTATTTCAGAGAAAAAGGTTTAGACCCCATTATTGCATGGGATCTAAACCTGGAACGGTGTCTTACCGTCGGGTATTACTTCAGTTCTACCTCAGCGCCTACCTCTTCGAGGGCTTTCTTCAGAGCCTCAGCGGCTGCTTTGTCAAGACCTTCCTTCACGGTAGAGGGAGCAGCGTCAACGATGTCCTTAGCCTCTTTCAGGCCCAGACCGGTTTGCTCCTTAACGGCCTTAACGACCTGGAGTTTCTGTGCGCCGGCGCTCTTGAGTACAACGTCGAACGAGGTCTTCTCCTCAACGGCTGCAGCTTCACCGGCAGCGGCGGGAGCAGCAACAGCAACAGCAGCAGCTGCGGGTTCGATGCCGTATTCCTCTTTGAGGACTTGAGCGAGTTCATTAACTTCCTTAACGGTAAGGTTTACCAATTGTTCAGCAATAGCTTTTACGTCTGCCATAGTTGTATAATTTTTATAGATTTATTTTTAAAGTTTGTTTGGTTGGTTGCCACGGGGCAACCGGATAATTTGTTGTTATTTGGCCGCTTTAGGCGACCCGTTTGACCTTATTCGGGTCTTTCACCCAGCGTCTTAAGGACACCGTGGATGGTGGTACCGCCACTTTGCAGGGCCGAGATAACGTTCTTGGCAGGCGATTGCAGCAGGGCAACGATATCTGCGATAAGTTCGTTCTTGGACTTAATTGCGGTGAGGAACTCAAGATTCTGTGCGCCGATATAGATTGTTTCTTCTACATAAGCAGCCTTGAGTTGGGGGCGTGCTTCTTCTTTATTCTTCTCCTTCTTGGTGAACTCCTTGATGAGACGAGCGGGAGCGTTGCCGGTGTTGCAGAGCATGAGGGCGGTATTGCCTTTGAGTGCTTCGAACAGGCTGGCGTCAACGCCGCGTGCCTCGAGGGCTTTCTGCAGAAGGGTGTTCTTAACCATCACGAGTTTGATATCCTGCTTGAAGCACTCGCGGCGCAGTGCGCTGGTCTTCTCGGCATTGAGACCCTCGATATTGGTCAGATAGAAGTGTGAGTATTCACCAATCGTATTCTGGAGCTCGCTAATGAGAGCGGTCTTATCTTCCTTTTTCATACTGTCAGCTTTCTACTAATAAGTTAATTACTCGATTGATTTGGTGTCAACCTTGATACCTTGACTCATGGTACTGGAAAGATAAATGCTCTTGATATAAGTACCCTTTGATACGGCCGGTTTCAGTTTGATCAGCGTCTGAATGAACTCCAGAGCGTTCTCAGTAATAGCCTCGGGGGTGAAGCTGACCTTACCGATAGAGGTATGCACGATACCGAATTTGTCTACCTTAAAGTCAATCTTACCTTGCTTAACTTCCTTAACAGCCTTTGCAACGTCGGGCGTTACAGTGCCGCTCTTGGGGTTAGGCATCAAGCCACGGGGACCGAGTACACGACCCAGGGCACCAATCTTACCCATGTACTGGGGTTGGGTGATCATCACATCGAAATCGGTCCAACCGCCTTTGATTTTCTCTACCATATCATCCAGTCCGACGAAATCGGCACCGGCTTCCTTGGCAGCGGCTTCTTGGTCAGAGCCTACAAGGGCGAGAACGCGAACCACCTTACCGGTTCCGTTGGGCAGACTTACCACGCCGCGAACCATCTGGTTAGCTTTACGGGGGTCAACACCCAGACGCACGTCGATATCAACGCTGGCGTCAAATTTGGTGGTGGTTATTTCCTTTACGAGGGCAGCAGCCTCGCTAATGGTATAGAGCTTACCTGCTTCAATCTTCTCAGCAGCAAGCTTTTGATTTTTTGTCAGTTTTGCCATAGTGTAAAGAAGATTAAATTATTTAACGGTAATACCCATACTACGAGCGGTACCCTTCACCATCGCGATGGCGGACTCTACGGTGAAGCAGTTCATGTCCACCATTTTATCCTCAGCGATCTGACGGCACTGTTCCTCGGTGATGTTTGCCACTTTCTTACGGTTAGGTTCGGCCGAACCGCCCTTTACCTTCGCAGCCTCGATCAACTGAACGGCTACGGGAGGAGTCTTGACGATGAAATCGAACGACTTGTCCGTATAGACGGTGATAACTACAGGCAGTACTTTACCTGCCTTTTCCTGTGTTCTGGCGTTAAACTGTTTGCAGAACTCCATGATGTTCACACCCTTCGAACCCAGAGCAGGTCCTACCGGAGGTGCGGGGTTGGCTGCGCCACCCTTAATTTGGAGCTTAATGAAACCAGCAATTTCTTTTGCCATAGTTCTTTGTTTGTTTTTAATAGTTTTGGCGATCCGGGCGGTACCCAAAGGTATCTCTCGCCGATTAAATGTAAACTATCGAGTAGTCAAGCGGCCCGTAACAATGCCTTCTACTCTTTTGCTACCTGATTGAAACCCAGCTCTAAGGGTGTCTGGCGATCGAAGATAGTAACCACGACTTTGAGCTTTTGCTTGTCTTGCATCACTTCGTTCACCACACCATTGAAACCATTGAACGGTCCGTCGGTAACTTTTACCTTCTCTCCTACGAGGAAGATATCCTCCATTGCAATTGATTTCTCAACATCCTCTGCGCTGCCGACCAGTTTATTGATCTCGGCTTGCGATACGGGAACCGGTTTGGGGTTCACCTTACCATCAGAGAGGAAGCCCAGTACATTGGGAATATTGCGCAGCAGGGGGTAACACTCATCGGTGAGGTTGCACTCCACCAACACATAACCCGGCAACATATTGCGCTCCTTCATCACGCGCTTGCCGTTACGCAGCATGTAACTTTTTTCAGTCGGGATAAGCACCTGCGAGATATACTCACGGAAAAGCGACGAGGTAACGAGTGCACTTTCGATATACTCCTTTACCTTGTTCTCCTTACCGCTGATAGCGCGCAGAACATACCATTTCAAATTATTGATTGCCATGGTCAATAGTGCTTAAATCAATTGAACAGACCGTAAATGAACGACATCAGAGACTCGAACGACTTATCCATCAGCCACACAATCAGTGCCATAATGAGGGAAGCGATCAATACTACCACCGAGCTTTGGCTCAACTCCTTAAAAGTAGGCCAGCTAACTTTGTGGACCAACTCGTTGTACGACTCCTTAACGTTTTCTACAAATTTCATATCGGTAGATTTCTACTTAATTTTAGTTTCTTATTTTTTGCGCATTCAATCCGGCCTTGACAATTGCCAAAGTCGGATGGAAGCTATGTCATGTAACAGCACGGAAGGCAGGAATCGAACCCACATTGACGGTTTTGGAGACCGCTCTCCTACCATTGGAGGACTTCCGTTCGTCGGAACGGGCTTGCAAGACCGAAATGCGTTGCACGCATTTAACTTGCCGCCGTTCCTCCTCTCAAATCGGCAAACCCTTTGAGGTTAGCCGATTTGTTAGAGGAATGCTGGATTATTAGTCCAGAATCTTGGTGATCTGACCCGAACCTACGGTGCGGCCACCTTCACGGATAGCGAAGCGCAGACCTTCAGAGCAAGCTACGGGGTAAATCAGCTTCACTGTGATTTCCAGGTTATCACCCGGCATTACCATCTCAGTTCCTTCGGGCAGAGTGATCTCGCCGGTAACGTCCATGGTACGGATGTAGAACTGAGGACGATAGTGGTTGTGGAACGGAGTGTGACGGCCGCCTTCCTCTTTCTTCAGGATATAAACGGAAGCCTTGAACTCCTCGTGAGGTTTAACAACGCCCGGGTGGGTAATTACCATACCGCGCTTAACCTCGTCTTTGTCGATACCACGGAGCAGCAGACCTACGTTATCGCCAGCCTCACCTTGGTCGAGCAGTTTGCGGAACATCTCAACACCGGTAACAACGGACTTCTTACCGTCGCAGCCGAGACCGATGAGCTGAACCTCGTCACCAACCTTGATGACACCCGTTTCGATACGACCGGTAGCTACGGTACCACGGCCGGTGATCGAGAAGACGTCCTCAACAGGCATCAGGAAGGGTTTATCAATGGCACGGGGAGGAAGTTGGATCCAAGTGTCAACTGCATCCATCAACTCCATCACCTTTTCTTCCCATTCGGGTACGCCATTCAGAGCGCCGAGGGCAGAACCGCGGATAACGGGGGTGTTGTCGCCGTCGAACTCGTAGAACGACAGAAGCTCACGCATCTCCATCTCAACGAGGTCCAACATTTCAGGATCGTCCACCATGTCGCACTTGTTCATGAATACAACCAGACGGGGAACGTTCACTTGGCGAGCCAACAGGATGTGCTCACGGGTTTGGGGCATGGGACCATCGGTAGCAGCAACTACGATGATAGCGCCGTCCATCTGGGCTGCACCGGTTACCATGTTCTTTACATAGTCAGCGTGGCCCGGGCAGTCTACGTGTGCGTAGTGGCGGTTAGCGGTCTGATACTCTACGTGAGCGGTGTTGATAGTAATACCACGCTCTTTCTCCTCAGGAGCATTGTCGATCGAATCGAACGAACGAACTTCAGACAGACCACGCTTTGCCAATACGGTGGTGATAGCGGCTGTCAAAGTGGTTTTACCGTGGTCAACGTGACCAATGGTACCGATGTTTACGTGCGGTTTCGAACGGTCAAATTTCTCTTTTGCCATAATTCTTTGTTTGTTTTATTAACGTTAATAACAATTGTTTTGTTAGTTATTTCCAATTAAACACGCCCTCAGGGCATAGTACCCCTCGCGCGTATATTAATAAGGTCGCAAGACCTTACACGATAGTTTCTATTTCGTGGAGCTGATGGCGGGAGTTGAACCCGCGACCTCATCCTTACCAAGGATGCGCTCTACCACTGAGCTACATTAGCAACATTTTTTTGTGAGCGGAAAACGGGACTCAAACCCGCGACCCCCAGCTTGGAAGGCTAGTGCTCTATCGACTGAGCTATTTCCGCAAAAATTCCTCAGAGGAATTTTTGCGGGAGTCTTTGCATCGCCGAATTGCAAAAGCGAGCTTTCATTCGCCTCGCGAAAGACTTCCGCGTTTAATGTGGGTGCGGATGGATTCGAACCACCGAAGTCGAGAGACAGCAGATTTACAGTCTGCCCCATTTGGCCACTCTGGAACACACCCCCGTATTTCGAAAACTTGTGGACCAATTTAATGGTCCAAAGTGTTTGTTATCATCTTTTCAATGTTCATCGCGAATCTCAACTATCAACTATCAATTATCAACTGTCAACTATCAATTCACTAAGAGCCTCTAGTCGGACTCGAACCAACGACCGCTGGATTACAAATCTAGTGCTCTACCAACTGAGCTATAGAGGCCAACGCGTTCGTTTGGAAGTCTTGTTTCGGTCCTCACCAGAACCCTTTCCGACGAAAGCGGTTGCAAAAGTACTGCTTTTTTTTGATATGACCAAATATTTTGGCAAAAAAATTTCATTTTTCTGCATTTTTCCTTAAAATTGCCAACTTTAGAGGGCAAAAAGGCCTAAAAAAGGCGGACTTTTGGGTCCGCCATGCTTATTTTGGGATAGAAGGAATACCTTACTTATCTTTGAGTTTTTCGATCTGGCGATCGATGGCTTCGAGGCACAGGTCGATACCCTGTTCGAAGGTGTCGCAGGTTTTCTCGGCGAACATCTCCGGTCCATTGCCCAAGACGCGCACCTGGGTCTGCTTGTTCAGATTGGTCTCGGGTTTGACAACCGTCATACGGATTTCCATCTCGGCAGAAGGATTGTTCAATACTTTCTCGTAGCGAGCTGTTTTCTTGGTAATGTACTTCTCCAGTCGTTCAGCAATGTCAAAGTTGACAGGATTTACATTCAGTTTCATGGTGGTTTTCCTTTCTTTTATTAAGGGATTTATATGCGGCCAAGGCCGTTAATTATATCAATTATCAACTATCAATTATGTTTCGCCCGGGGGTGCGCCGCCTCATACGAACGCCTGACCTGCTCAAAGGTGGTATGCGTATAGATTTGCGTCGCAGCGATGGATGCGTGTCCCAATAGGTCTTTGATGGTACGGATATCGGCTCCGTTGTCCAACATAGCGGTAGCAAAGGTATGCCGGAGCACATGCGGCGAGTGCTTCTTGAGTGTAGAGACCTCGCCCATACGCGTACGCACGATATTATATAGGTGTGTCCTATTCATCGGGTGCACCTCCCCTTTACGATTTTGAAGCACAAAAAACGTGCCACAACTGCTATTATCGGGTCGGAAAGCCTGATATTTACGAATTTGGCTGATTAGTTTGTCGCCTATAGGCACAAAACGCTCCTTACGCCGCTTACCGAAAATCCGGATACGGGCTCCGGCGAGGTCTATATCGGCATCGGTCAAGCCCAACATCTCCGCCCGACGCATACCGGTCTGGTACAGCATCTGGATGATGAGGCAGTCGCGAATCGAGGTGAAATCATCGGCTTCATCATCGTAGGCAGTGGCGCGCTGCATCTCGCCGGGTTTAAAGAAGACGGGCAGCGGTTTATCCACCTTGGGTGCCACGACGCGTCGCGTCACATCCTTCTCCACCGCGCCGGTACGGAGCAGGAAGCGGAAATAGGAATGCAGCGTGGTCAGTTTCTGCCGTACGGAACGGGGCGAGTATTGCTTTTCCTCAATGATATACATCATCCAGTCCTTGACGTCGCCCTCGGTAGCCTGCCTGGGTGAGAGCGTCGGGTCGCCATAGTGCATGCGCAGGTAGTCGCGGAAGGCGGTGAGGTTTTCCTCATACGCCTGCACGGTACGCGGCGAGTAACGCCGCTCGATGGCAATATAATCAAGGAAGGATTGCATTAATCGGCTATCGGTTCTGGGTTCTCGATTCTGGGTTATCGGTTAATGTATCTCTTTGCCGACCTCGTCGGTTTGCTCGAAGGGGAACAGACCGAATAACTCGGCATCGATGCGGTCGGTCACATAGCGGAAGTCCTCGGGGTTGTCACCGAACTTAATATGGTCGCCGTCGATGATGAGGAGTTTGCCCTTGTAGTCGGCAATCCATGCTTCGTAGAGCTCGTTGAGACCCTGCAGGTAGTCCAGACGGATGGAAGCCTCGTAGCTACGTCCGCGTTTCTGAATCTGCGCCACCAGGTTCGGGATAGACGAACGGACATAAATCATCAGGTCGGGCATCTTGACCAGCGACATCATCAGGTCAAAGAGGTCGCGGTAGTTGTCAAAATCGCGGTCGGACATAAAGCCCTGCCGATGCAGATTGGGTGCAAAGATACGTGCGTCCTCGTAGATAGTACGGTCCTGAATAATGTAATTGGTAGCCTTGCCTATCTCCACCACGTCTTTAAAACGCTTATTGAGGAAATAGATCTGCAGGTTAAAACTCCACCGTTGCATATCGGCGTAGAAGTCCTCCAGATACGGATTAAACTCCACGGATTCGTAACGGGGTTCCCAACCATAATGCTTGGCAAGCATTCTCGTCAGCGTGGTCTTACCACAGCCGATATTTCCGGCGACAGCTATATGCATCTTGTTAAAATTTACGATTTGACAATTTACAATTTACGATTTACGATTTACGATTTGACAATTGACGATTTGACGATTTATTGACGATTTATTTATAATTTACGATTTGACGATTGACGATTTCGGCTAATGCGGCCAGTTCTGCTCTGAGAAGAGGCCAAAGAGCTCGGCATCGATACGATTAATAATGGTGCGGAAATCCTCGGGTCGGTTCTCAAAGTCCAAATCATCTGACTCTACAATCAGTACCCGCCCGGGATAATGCTTATAGATAAACTCCTCGTAGCGGTCATTGAGGTCCTTGAGGTAGTCTATCTGCATACCTTGTTCGTACTCGCGACCGCGCTTCTGAATCTGCGCGATAAGCGAGGGAACGGACTTACGCAGGTAGATCATCAGGTCCGGATAGCGAAGCATCGACTCCATGTTATGGAACAGCTCCATATAGGTTGTGTAGTCGCGCTCCGACAAATCGCCACGCAGGTAGTTATTGGTCACAAACACATGCACACCCTCGTAGATACTACGATCCTGCACGATGGTGTGCTCAGCCTGCATCACGGCCAACATATCTTTAAAACGCTCCTTAAGGAAATAGGTCTCGAGGCAGAAACTCCAACGGGGTATATCATCGTAGTAATCCTTGAGGTACGGATTGAAGCCTACGCTCTCGAAACGCGGTTCCCAGCCATAGTACTTCGCCAACATTTTGGTTAGCGTTGTTTTACCGGCTCCTATATTTCCTGCTATTGCGATATACATGTTTTCGAATTGTGAGTGCAAAGATACACTTTTTTTTTCATTTGTGCAAATATTTTTCATTTTTTTTGCACAAAAAGAAAATAAATTTGCAGATTTCAAAAAAAAGTAGTATATTTGCAGCCTAATTCCAAAAGACCGCATTTATGGATATGAAATTTGACACCGACCGTTGGATGACGCTCGAAGACGGACGTAAGTACCTGGGCGAGACAGATGTGCTGAACCTTGTCCCCGAAGGGTTAGGTATCGTTCAGCTGAGTGAGGGAACCTATTACGCCGGTGAGTTCAAGTCGGGCGAGATGTCCGGGCGAGGCATGATACTGACCTGCGAGGAATGGGATAGTCTGGACGAAGTATGGCATCCGGGTTCGTACGAAGAAGTGATGGCGACTGCCTCGTTCGACCAATGCGGTCGCGTGACCCATGTGGACCGCGTGGGCACCTGGCAGAAAGAGAAACGCCACCATATCCAATGGCATAAAGACAAGGACGGCTACTGGTACCACAATGAGTTTCAGCGCGAGATGAACCGTGGCCCGCTGGGTCGTGAGCCCTGGTGCAACGCCCGTACCACCTATCTGCGCTGCCCCGTCTATCACGGCAAATGCGACTACCTGCAGTGCTATCAGAAGGACTTTGACAGCCTCACCATGGGCGGTGAATACAGTTTCAGCAACTCTGCCTTCGTCACCCTCTACGATGACCTGCATATCCTCGTATGCACCTACAACGGGCATATTCTCATGCTTGCGCCCGGTGAACAATTCGTGACCTATTCGCGCAGAAGCGACGATGAGACCGAGGAACATGTCATCACCCTCTCGCTGGGTAACCAGTACCAGGATCATATCCGCCTGATGATCGAAGCCTGGACCGAGATTCCGCAGTTGCCCGTACCCAAGTTGTACCAGAAAGCGCTGGCATCGGTCATCTTCGGTATTCGCGCACAGGGTATTCCCGGACCGGAAGACTATGCCCGCGCGCTCAGCGAGGCGTTCCCGAAGATCACCCATTCCCTCTCGGCCGAGGGGGCACTGATGATTCAGCTGAAGAGCGACATCTGGACCATCGAGCGCACCCCCACGCAGGTATGGCTCTATAGCGCCACCGGTAAGAAACGCATCCGCCTAACGGGTCGCGATCCCGAGAGCGTGGCATACTGGGCAGCACATCAGGATGACATCTTGCAGGAAGTGCAAGACCAACTCAAGAAGTACCGCGAGGCCGAAGTGAGCAAGCTGCTGCAATCCACCGAGGAAGCGCTACGCCGCGCCTTCCCCGTTGGTAGCGAACATTTCTGGGGGTTTGCCGATCTGCCCGATGAGGTGGAATATCCCTACAACGGTGAGGACAACCCCATGACACTTATCTGCCAGTTCCGGCTGGATAGCGGCATGGTGTCAGTATTTGCCGACCTGGATTATTTCTTCGGCGACTATGACGTGGACGGCGGGCATATCGGCGAGTGGGACGAACACCTCTATCGCGTCATCTACACCCCCACTACCGACAATCTCCATACCCACGAGATACGCAATGCCGATGGTTCATGGGGGGTACCCAAACCCATAGCGCCGGATAAGATGCCCAAGGACAATATGTCCTCCATCTTGCAAAAACCACATTACTTCGAGGAAGAGGTGCAACAGGACTACCCGGGTTGGCTGGCGCTGGTGCAACTGGACGAGGACGACGAGTTAGGGCTCCGCTTCTATGACTGCGGATGCCTGTACTTCCTCATACGCCCCGAAGATCTGGAGCAACGCGACTTCTCGCGCGTAAAATGCGTGCTGTATTCCTGCTGAGTAGTCCCTACTGCGCAAAATCGGCGGCATAGGTCAGTTTGCGGTTGGCCTCATCGCCGGCTACGATACGGATGCTGACATCCGGTCGGTAATGTCGGAGAACACCGACGTCATCGGTTGCCTGCATGGCACCGGCTGCCATAAACTGCCGGAACGCATCGGCTATGACCGATAGGCGGAATGCCTGCGGCGTCTGGGCACGCAGAAAATCCGACCGCGGCGGTACATCCGTCAGCCGACCTTCCTTTACTATATATAAGGTGTCTGTTACCGGGACAGCTACCGTCACGGCTTCGGCTTCACGAAGCGCGCGACAGACGTCGCCAATGATTCGCTCCGTCACAAACGGTCGCGCTGAGTCGTGCAGCAGGATATTCGTCTTGTCTGCCTCAAAGCCGTTCGTCACCAAATAGTGCACAGCATTCCACGACGACTCCCAGCGCTCTACCCCACCCTCAATGATGGCAGTTACCTTCGCCCAACTGCATTGCAGCATCATGGCCTGCACCGCCGACACGTAGGCAGGATGCGTCACCACGATGATCTCATCAATCTGCTCCGAGGCCTCGAATGCCCCAACACATTGCTCTAACACCGTACGCCCGTCGCGGAGCATGCGAAACTGCTTGGGCACGCCACCTCCGGCACGCTCGCCCTTACCGGCAGCCAATATGACAGCTACATTTCTCATAGCAAAATTTCAATCCAATTCAGGGTACAAAAGTACTACTTTTTTCCCACATACGCAAATAAAATCGCTAAATAAAAGATAGATTGCAAAAAAAATGCACGAAAATTTGCACATATGAAGAATATTTTGTAATTTTGTAGCCGCTTTTGGCAAAATGCCGGAAAGAGGTGACCCTGAATCGAAAAAAACAACTACTTCTATAGCCTGCAAAGAGGACATCGGGTCCGCCCTCGAGCAGCCGAACAAAGGACCCCCAACGAAAAACACTAAGAACCAGTTATGATTATTGGTATTCCAAAAGAGATCATGCACGGCGAGAACCGTGTAGCATGTTCCCCCGAAACAGTCGGTAAATTCGTAAAAGACGGTTACACCGTATTGGTAGAGAAACACGCCGGTGACGGTGCCCTGTACCACGATGAAGACTACGCAGCCAACGGCGCCAAGATGATGGACAAAGCCGCTGACATCTACGCACAGGCCGAACTCATCCTCAAAGTGAAAGAGCCCCTCTTCAACGAAGAGCTCGGCAAACACGAGGTGGAACTGATGCACAAAGGTCAGTATCTCATTACCTTTATTCACCCTGCTTCGCCCGTTAACCACGAGATGGTGAAGAAGCTGACGGCCCAAGGCGTTACCGCCTTCACGCTGGACTGCATACCTCGTATCTCGCGCGCACAGAACATGGACGCACTGACCAGTATGTCCACCTGCGCCGGTTACAAAGGCATCATCATGGCCGCTGATCATATGACCAGCTTCATCCCGCAGATGTTCACCGCCGTCGGCAAGATTGACGCCGCCAAGTTGATGGTCATCGGTGTAGGCGTTGCCGGTCTGCAAGCATTGGCTACTGCTAAGCGTCTGGGTGCTATCACCTACGCTGCCGATATCCGCCCGATGGCTGCCGAGAATGCACAGTCGCTGGGTGCCAAGATTATTGACACCGGCGTGCCCGCTGAACTCGCCGTTGGCGAAGGTGGCTATGCCAAAGCCCTGCCCGCAGATGTACTGCTTAAGGAGCGCGAGCTGCTCAAGGAAACCATCCAACAGATGGATATCGTATTCTGCTCGGTTCTGGTACCGGGTGAGTTGGCCCCCGTCATCATCACCGAAGATACCGTTAAGGGTATGAAGAAAGGCTCCGTCATCGTGGATATCGCTATTGACCAAGGTGGTAACTGCGACATCACCCCGAAGGGCACCATCGAGATGAAGCATGGCGTAACCCTCATCGGCGTGAAGAATATACCGGGCGAACTGCCCACCAGCTCCACCTGGATGTTCTCCAACAACATGTACAACCTCGTGAAATACCTGGTTAAGGACGGTAAGATCGAGCTCAACATGCAAGACGAAGTCATTGCCAAGAGTCTGGTTTGCACCAACGGTGAGCTGCTGCACGCCGGTGCCCGCAAAGCGATGGGATTGTAATAAACAGTCATTATTATGATACATCCCCTGATTTTAGTAGCCGTGTTCGCCGTCTGTACGGTGGCCGGCTACTTTATCATTCGTCAGGTGCCGAGTCTGCTGCACACGCCTCTGATGTCCGGTATGAACGCGTTGTCGGGCGTTACCCTGGTGGGTGCCCTGACGGCGACGGGCATCTCGCTACTGGCGGGTGAAGGTATCTGGGCACAGCTGTTCGGCTGCGCTGCCATCATCCTGGCTACGATCAATGTCTTCGGCGGCTTCGGTATCACGCATCGCATGCTTCGTATGTTCAACAAGAAAAAACCGCGCTCATGACCACCATACAGATTATATTGAGCATTTTGCTCTCCCTCGCCGTGTTAGGGGGTATATCGATGATGAGCAAGGTGAAGACAGCCGTTTCGGGAAACCTGCTGTCGGCGCTCGCTATGCTGGCGGGTGTTGTAGCGACGGTCATCTTCAGCGGCATTCTGTCTGCTTGGACCCTATACGTAGCCATTATCATCGGTGCGCTCATCGGTAGCCTTATGGCGAGCCGTGCGCAGATGATACAGATGCCCCAGTTGGTAGCCCTCTTCAATGGTCTGGGCGGCGGTGCTTCGGCACTGGTCGGAGTCATGACATACATGAACTGGGGCATGGCCGTTCAGCCGGAATATCCTGTCTTTGTGAACTTCACCGCCATGTTAGCGATCGCCGTCGGCATGATTACGCTGGTAGGCAGTCTGGTGGCAGCCGGTAAGCTGCACCGCATCCTGAACCAGCGTCCGGTGGTCTATCCTGCCCACTCTGCTATCACGATGCTGCTGCTCGTAGGCTCAGCCGCAGCCATTGTGGCGGGCACGATTGTTGGCAGCAACGTACTCATCGCGCTGTGCGCCGTACTGCTGACGGGCTGTTTTGGTTATATGTTTGCCATCCGCGTTGGTGGTGCCGATATGCCGATCACGATCTCGCTGCTGAACTCGCTGTCGGGTGTAGCCGGCGCAATAGCAGGTATGGCTATTGGCGACATCTTCCTGGTGGCTGTAGGTGGTATCGTGGGTGCTTCGGGTCTGCTGCTGACGCAGATTATGTGCCGCGCCATGAATCGCAGCCTGATGAGCATCCTGCTCGGTGGCGCCAAGAAGAGCACCCCCAAACCTGCGACCGCACAGCCGCAAAAGACGTCAGAAGGCGGCAAGACCGTCTTTGACGAACATGCTGATTTTGAAAAACTATTAGAACAACTCAACGATATGGAAGTAAAACAACTATTAGATGCCATCGAGGCGCTGACCAAGGAAGTAGCCGGTCTGAGAGCCGAATTGGCACAATCCAAAGGTGCAGCACCTGCAGCTGCCGCAGCTGAGAAAGCAGCCGATACCCCCGCATCGGTTCTCAGCCGCGCCAAAGACGTCATCATTGTACCGGGTTACGGTATGGCGCTCGCCCAAGCACAGCACACCGTGAAACAACTGGCTGACAAATTGGAGTTCCGCGGCGCCCGCGTGCGTTTCGCTATCCACCCCGTAGCCGGTCGTATGCCCGGCCACATGAACGTACTGCTGGCGGAAGCCGATATCCCGTACGAGAAACTCTTCCAGATGGAGGAGATCAACGATGACTTCGCCAAGGCCGACGCCGTTGTCGTTATTGGTGCCAACGATGTACTCAACCCCGCCGCCAACACCGCCGAAGGTACGCCTATCTACGGTATGCCCGTGCTCGCCGTGGCCGACGCGAAGGAAGTCATCGTCTGCAACTACGACCTCAAGCCCGGCTATGCCGGCGTAGAGAACCCCATCTACAAACGCGAGAAGGGTGTCTATCTCTGCCTGGGCGATGCCAAGGAGTCACTGATGAAAATTATCAACGAAATCTAAAGAAAATAAAGCAATTTTAAGAAGTGCCCTAAAAAAAAATACAGGTTTCTGTAAAAAAAACAAAAAAAAGTGGCCTACAATTTGCGTAGGTCATTTTTTTTTAGTATCTTTGCGCGACATTTTATGGGTCTATACAAATAACCGGATGCAAAAGGCATCCAAAAAACGAATAAAAACAAATGAATATCGTAAGAAAAGAGATCAAGATGGCAGATGGCCGCGTGATCACGCTGGAGACCGGCAAACTGGCCAAACAGGCCGACGGTGCAGTGATGGCAACGATTGGCAATACCATGATTCTGGCTACTGTATGTAGCGCCAAAGATGCGGTACCGGGCACTGACTTTATGCCCCTGACCGTAGAGTACAAAGAGAAATTTGCGAGTGCCGGCCGCTTCCCCGGTGGATTCACCCGCCGCGAAGGAAAGGCCTCGGACTACGAGATACTGATTGCGCGTCTTATCGACCGCGCACTGCGTCCCCTCTTCCCCGCTAACTATCATGCCGAGACATTCGTCAACGTGACCATGTATTCGGCCGACGGCATTGATATGCCCGAGTCTATCGCCGGTCTGGCTGCTTCGGCTGCCCTGACCTGCTCGGATATCCCCTTTGAGGGCCCGATATCAGAGGTACGCGTAGCACGCGTCAACGGCGAGTTTGTCATCAACCCCACCTTCGAGCAATGCGAGCATGCTGACCTCGAACTGGTAGTTGCCGCTACGCTGGATAACATCATGATGGTAGAGGGCGAGATGAAGGAAGTGCCCGAAAGCGTCATGCTGGATGCCATCCGCGCCGCCCACGAGGCTATCAAGCCCCAGTGCCAGGCACAGCTGGAGATGATGAAGGAATACGGCAAGGAGGTAAAACGCGAATACTGCCACGAGGTGAACGATGACGAGCTGAAGCAGGCTGTTCATGACTACAGCTACGCTCGCGCCTACGCACAGGCTACCAGCGCCGACACCGACAAGCACCACCGCGAGGCGATGTTCTCGCAGATATGCGAGGACTTCAAGACCGAGCGTCTGGATTATATGACCGCCCGCGCCGAGGCTCTCGGCATCGAGGTGGACGAGGTTGCCGCCATGGTGGACCGCTACTACCACGATGTAGAGAAAGAGGCTATGCGCCGCGCCGTACTGGACGAAGGTAAGCGTCTGGATGGCCGTAAGACCACCGACATCCGTCCCATCTGGTGCGAGGTAAGCCCGCTGCCCGGACCTCACGGATCCAGCATCTTCACCCGCGGCGAGACACAGTCGCTCTCGACCGTAACACTGGGTACCAGCCGCGATGAGAAGATCGTTGATGAGGCATTGGTACAGGGTACTGACCGCTTCCTGCTGCACTATAACTTCCCGCCCTTCGCTACCGGCGAAGCTAAGGCACAACGCGGCGTAGGTCGTCGCGAGATTGGTCACGGCAACCTCGCTTGCCGCGCCCTCAAGAACATGGTGCCGGAAGACTTCCCCTACGCCGTACGCGTGGTAAGCGATATTCTGGAGTCGAACGGTTCCAGCTCGATGGCTACCGTTTGCGCCGGATGCTTGGCTCTGATGGATGCCGGTGTGCCCATCAAGAAACCCGTCAGCGGTATAGCTATGGGACTGATCTCCGAATGCAAAGGTACCAAATATGCCATCCTGAGCGACATCCTCGGCGATGAGGACCACCTCGGCGATATGGACTTCAAGACCACCGGTACCCGCGACGGTCTCACCGCCTGCCAGATGGATATCAAGGTCGATGGTCTGAGCTACGAGATTCTCGAGAACGCACTGGCACAGGCACACGAGGCTCGTATGTTTATCCTCGATAAGATCTGCGAGTGCATGCCCGCTCCGCGTGCAGACCTCAAGCCCCACGCTCCCCGCATCACCAGTTTCTATATTCCCAAAGACCTCATCGGTGCTGTCATTGGCCCCGGTGGTAAGATCATCCAAGGCATCCAGGCTGAGACCAACACCGTCATCTCTATTGACGAAGACGAACGCGGCGGCAAGGTTGAGATCGCATCCAACAACGGCGACAACATGGCAGCAGCTGTTGCCAAGATTCGCGCGATCGTGGCACTACCCGAGGTTGGCGAGACCTATCAGGCTACCGTTAAGAGCCTCATGCCTTACGGTTGCTTCGTAGAGTTCATGCCGGGCAAGGAAGGCCTGCTGCATATCTCTGAGATTGACTGGAAGCGCTACGAGACGATGGAAGAAACCGGCATCAAGGAAGGCGACAAGCTGATGATTAAGCTGATGGAGGTTGACGAGAAGACCGGTAAGTTCCGTCTGTCGGCACGTGCTCTGAAGGAGAAACCCGAAGGCTATGTAGAGCCTGAGCGTCCTGCCCGTGGTGACCGTGGTCCCCGCCCCGAGCGTCGTGGTCCGCGTCCCGAGCGCAGCGACCGCCCCGAACGTCCCGCCCGTCGTGACCACGACTTCGAAGGTGACGGCGCCCGCCTCGACAAACGGAGATAGTTGATAGTTGATAGTTGATAGTTGACAGTTGATAGTTGACAATTCTTATCTCGGCTAAAGCCGTACGATAGTTGATATTAGAAAAGCCTTGCGCTGATGCAAGGCTTTTCTTTTTTAAGGAGAAAGATTTCGGCATAAAATGCACCCGAAAATGGTTCGGGATTGCATCGGGGTTTTCTCGGGAATGGCTCGGTGAAGTCGGAGAAAGATTTCGGCATAGAATGCACCCGAGAACAGCATGTTATGCACCCGAGAATGCATATAGATTGCTCATGCCAAAATTTTCACTTAATCTTGCGCTTGTTTAGTTCGCGCTGATAGGCACGGGCGGTCTGGGAATGCTTGGCGTAATTGGATGAGAAGACATGCGTACCCGAGAAATCGGGATTGGCACACATATAGAGATAATCACTTTTTTCGTAATGCAAGACCGCATCCATCACATCAGCCGACACGCAACGTATAGGTCCGGGCGGCAAACCCAGATTACGATAAGTATTATAGGGTGAGTCAATCTGAAGATGCCGGTTGGTGACACGCCGCATGGAGAAATCCCCCACGGCGAAGATCACCGTCGGGCACGCCTGCAGCAACATATGCTTGCGCAAACGGTTCAAGTACAAACCGGCGATGATGGGGTGCTCCTGCGCACGATTGGTCTCGCTGGCAACGATGCTACCGAGCGTTGCCACCTCGGTAGGCGTAAGCCCTATCTCATCGGCAAGCCGGCAGCGATCGTCGTTCCAGAAACGGTTATACTCCTTCTGCATGCGCTCGAATAACTCGTCCACCGTCATGGTCCACCACACCTCGTAGGTATCAGGGATAAAGAGGCAGACTGCTGTCTCTTTGGTCAGGCCAAAGCGGCTCATATACTCATCGGATGAGAGGCAGTCGGCGATGGAAGCGGAGTCGCAGCGCAGCTGTTTGGACAGTCTGCCTGCCAGTTGTTCGCGTGTACGAATGGTCATGCGCCACGATATGCGCACGGGAGTCTGATGGCCGAATTGGAACATCCAAATCAGCATTCTATCGCCGATAGCGGGCGCGAGGGTGTAGTGACCGGGCAAGACGCGGCGGAAGCCCGCCTTCTTGGCATGGCGGCGCCAGCTCCACATGGAAGCCGGATGGTAATCCGCCTCATCCAGCAGGGTAAGCAGGCTATCCACGGCGATTGTGTCGCGGATATAGAAGTCATGGTTCTCGCCATCGGCTGCCCGGAAGTTCTGCACGCGCAGGTGGTACATAGAGCGTCCGACCACCACCCCTACGGCGATGCCGACAACAGCCAGTATCGCCAGGACTATCAGTCCGTATTTCTTATTCCACTTCATCATCGAGCCAGATGCTCCAGGTAGCGGCCGTAGGCAGTCTTGATGTCTCGGCCCATTTCACGCAGTTGGTCAGCGGTGATCCAACCGTTACGCCATGCTATTTCTTCGATACAGGCGACATAGAATCCCTGACGGTTCTGGATGGTAGCGATGAAGTTGCCCGCCTCGAGTAGGCTGTCGCAGTTACCGGTGTCGAGCCAAGCGAATCCGCGTCCGAAGAGCTTCACCTGCAGCGTGCCTTCGTCAAGGTAGAGGCGGTTAAGGTCGGTTATCTCGTATTCGCCACGCGCAGAGGGACGGAGCGCAGCGGCTTTTTCGCAAACGGTCTTGTCGTAGAAATAGAGACCGGGCACGGCATAATTGCTCTTGGGCTGCTGGGGTTTTTCCTCCAGCGAGAGAACCTTGCCCTCTGCGTCGAACTCGACGACGCCATATGCGCGTGGGTCGCTGACCTCGTAGCCGAAGATGCAGGCTCCGCGTCCGATGTTCTTGCTCTGCTGCTTGAGTTCCGCCATGCTGGTAGCGTGCCGGTGTGCAGGGTTGGGTTGGTCGGGCATGGCGTGGTCGGGGTCTAAAGCCATGACGGCAGAGCGGAGCATCTTGGTGAAGCCCTGTCCGTAGAAGAGGTTATCGCCCAGGATGAGGCAACCCGGTCCGCCCTCCAGGAAGTCAGCGCCCAAGACAAAAGCCTGTGCCAAGCCATTCGGCACCAGCTGCACCTTATAGCTAAGCTTCATACCCAAGCGGCTACCGTCACCCAAGAGTTCCTCAAACATAGGCAAGTCGCGCGGGGTGGAGATAATCAGCACCTCGCGGATACCCGCCAGCATAAGGGTGGATAAGGGGTAGTAGATCATGGGTTTATCATATACCGGCATGATTTGCTTACTAATGGCTTTTGACAGCGGGTACAACCTGGTTGCACTTCCTCCCGCCAATATGATTCCTTTCATATCGTATCAGTTGTTGGTCTTAGTTTTTGTATTCATTTACGCAATTTAGCCTGCAAAGGTACAAAAAATATTTGAAAACAGAAAAGGAAACAGTAAAAAAGTGCGATTTTTCGGGATTTTCTTGCATAATTCAATGTAAATGTGTATCTTTGCAGGCTAAAAACGAATCGAAACAATGAAAAGGTATCTTGTTTGTTGTCTAATCGCCCTATTGAGTATAAGTCCGGCGGCTGTTTGTGCCCAGGATCGGGCAGACAATAACCCCGCGGCCGAGAAAGGTATCAGCCGTGACAAAGATGATCAGCAAGCCATGTACCTGAGCAGTCAGGTTCTCTTCACCAATAAGCTGGGCAAATTGGGTTTGTTCGGTATCGGGTATTACCATGCCATTGCGCGCTTTGTGCGCACAGGCGGTAAGCTGCATTTGGCCGTCAAGGATATGGGCGATGCGTCGTCGCAGAAGTTAGGTCTGAATGTCACCTACGACTTGGGTGTACAACTGCCCTTGGCCATCGGTAAGGCACGCTTAACGCCCTACGTCACGCCGGATTTGGGCATCACGTATTTCTTCAACGACGACCGATGGACGATGCTGAACTACGGCATGTTTGCCGGTATAGAATTGAGCATTCCGGCAGGTGAATCGTCGTTCATCATCGGCGCGGACTATAACCTGCAGGGTATTAGCAAGTTAGGTCGCCGTAACTCAGCAAGCTTCAGCGAAGGCCCTATTCACGGCGTGGGAGCGCATATCGGATTGGCTTTTTAGCGTACAGAGTACGGACCGCTGCGCTGACAGCGTACAAGCGGGAAACCGGAGTTAGCATAAAAAAAATGAACTTTTTTTTGCGTATATCAAAAAAAAATTGTATCTTTGCACGCTAAATGCGTTTAGCGAAAAAAGTAAGACAGAATATATATATATTAGCATATGAAAAAAATAATATTTGCTGCACTGGCAGCTTTCGTTTTTGCGCTGGGCATGAATGCACAGTCGTACATGAGTCTGATGGAGTTTCAGAATCCTGTATTACCCGGTCGTATTTTCCTGAAGGATGGAACAATTAAGGAGTTTGACCGCGTGCTGGTACCCGCTAACTACCAGACTCGTATCAACATCCTGCAAGAAGATGACACCAAGGCTTTCTTCTACGCCACGAATGTAGCAAAAGTGGAGATCTGGAACGAAGAAGCCCCCGATCAGGTTTATACCCTATGTTACTGCGCCGCCAATATCCCCCATATTGGCAGCGTATGGGCCATACTGGACTACGACGGCGAATATGCCTGCACCTATAACATGGCGGAGTCATACAACGTCAACAACGCCGGCCGACTGGTGTACATACACGAACCCGGTGAGTCGAACACCATCATCTTCTACAACAAGCACACCGACCAGTACATCGCTAACTATAACTTCAAGAAATTAGCCAAGTTCTTTGGCGACGATGCCCAACTATCGGCCGAGATCATGGAGAAGAAGATGGGCGGCGGCAGCGGCAAGCATATTGTGGAGACGTATAAGCCGAAGAAATAGTTGAGTGTTTAGAGTTGAGTGTTGAGTGCAGTTGAGATTTTGGCGAGGCATAGTATTCATGGCGATTTGCAGTATGCTGATGGCATGCGGCAAGACGCAGCCGCAGCGACCGACCTTCAAGAATCGGCCGCAAGCGGCAGATAGCACGGTGGTGGCGCTGGTAGAAGTCAACCAACGGATGGCCGCAGACGCCGACAGCCGGCTCGCACGCTATGCAACCGAAGACTACGCGCTGCAAGAAGAGGGGTACTGGGTAAGCGGACTGCATGACATAGAGACTGGCTTCAGTGACAGCACACAGGTCTGCGTCCGGATGCAGGTTTATGATACCGAGGGAAACCTGTACGAAGACCGCCATGAGACTTTCTGCGTGGGTAAGACAGGCGATATGCGGGTGCTGGATCCCGTTCTACGCCAACTGCACAGAGGCGACTCCGTCAGCATACTCGCCCCCTGGTATATGGCTTACGGTAGTCTGGGCAGCCAAGTCGTACCACCCTACACGAACGTCAGAATTGAGCTGAGAGTTTTTTAGGTGAGAGAAGTTTACTAGTGTACTAGTGTTCTAGTGTTCTAGTGTACTATTTTGAATCGAAGAGATAGAATCTTGTTAAGAATTGAAATATATGAAGAGATTATTTTTATACATAGTCCTGTTGGGCGTGGCGGTGGCGGGCACGATGATGAGTTGCTCCAGTAACACCTACGCGCGTCAGCTGCGGGCAGAGAAAAAACTCATAGAGGATTACATCAAGCGAAACGGCATCCAAGTCATCTACAAAGAGCCCGAGGTATGGGGCGAGAAAGACTACCTGAAAGTGGAGGGATATGACAACTTCTATTTCCACCTCGTGGAACGCGGCACCACGGATACCGTAGATGTCAAGGCCGCCGACCGCGTGCTGGTTCGCTACAAGAAATACACCTTAGATGAATACAGCGATACCATCAGTTATTGGGGAACCGATGACGGTGGCTACCCCATCACCTTTACCTACGCCGACACCTACGACACCCGTGCCTGCGCTGCCTGGCATGCCGCCATCACGCTGATGAAACGCAGTGGTAGCACCTGCGAAATAATATGCCCCAGCAAATTAGGCTTCGACGCCGAAAAGACGAACGTCACCCCCTACGCCTATAAGCTGATGTTCAAGATCAGAAGGTTTTAATTTTCTGAAGAAAATTTATTTAAGATTTAAAATTTAAGATTTAAAATTGAAAATAATGAGTTTAGTCAAGAGCATATCCGGTATCCGCGGAACAATAGGTGGTAAGGCCGGCGAGGGGTTGAGTCCCTTAGATATCGTACGTTTCACCGCCGCCTACGCCACGCAGCGCAAGCGGATGGTTCCGGATAACAACAAGATTGTTGTGGGTCGCGATGCTCGTCTGTCGGGCGAGATGGTGGATCTATTGGTATGCGGCACCCTGATCGGTATGGGCTACGATGTAGTCAATATCGGTTTGGCCTCTACGCCAACGACCGAGTTAGCCGTTACGGGCGAACAAGCCGCCGGCGGCATCATCCTGACCGCCAGCCATAACCCCAAGGAGTGGAACGCGCTGAAACTGCTGAACGAACACGGCGAGTTTCTCAACGACCAAGAAGGCAAGGAAGTGCTTGCCCTCGCGGCGGAAGATGCGTTCACCTTTGCAGGCGTAGAGGAGTTAGGACACATGAGCCGCAAGGATTACCTGGACTACCATATTCAGCAGGTATTGGCGCTGCCGCTGGTTCATAAGGATGCAATAGCGAAAATGAACCTGCGCGTTGCCATCGACTGCGTCAACTCGGTAGGCGGTATTGCCATACCGGCTCTTTTGCGCGCGCTGGGCGTGAAGGAAGTGATTGAGCTAAACTGCGAGCCAACGGGTCGCTTTGCCCATAACCCCGAACCGCTGCCCAAGCACCTGACTGAGATCAGCGAGCTGATGCGTCAGGGCAAAGCGGATGTAGGTTTTGTGGTGGACCCCGACGTAGACCGACTGGCCATCGTATGCGAGAACGGCGAGATGTTCGTGGAGGAATACACGCTGGTGAGCGTGGCAGACTATGTGCTGAGCCACACCCCGGGTAATACGGTGAGCAACCTATCCTCCACGCGTGCCCTGCGCGATGTGACCCGCGCACACGGCGGCGAGTATTCGGCTTCTGCCGTAGGCGAAGTGAATGTAGTAGCCGAGATGAAAGCCACCCATGCCGTCATTGGCGGTGAGGGTAACGGCGGCGTCATCTATCCGGCATGCCATTACGGTCGCGATGCGTTGGTGGGTATCGGTCTGTTCCTCTCGGCACTCGCCGAGAAAGGCTGCACCGTAAGCCAATGGAAACAACAGTTACCGCCCTACGAGATCAGCAAGAACCGTATTGAGTTGCAGGAAGGCACCGATGTAGATGCCATCTTAGAGACCATCAAGACCGTCTATAAAGACGAACAGCTCAACACCAAAGATGGCGTGAAGATTGACTTTGAGCGCGGCTGGGTACATCTGCGCAAGTCGAATACTGAACCCATCCTGCGCGTCTATTCCGAAGCCGCCACAATGCTGGAGGCAGACAAACTGGCGGGTATGATTATTGACCGCGTGAATGCGCTGATGTTTGACTGATATGAATATACTGATTACCAACGACGACGGCTGGGGAGCACCGGGTATCATGGCACTTGTGGAAGCCATGAAACCGATTGGCAAGGTGTATGTACTGGCACCGGATAGTGCGCGTAGCGGCTTCAGTAATGCCGTTACAGCCACGACGCACGTCACCCTGCGCCGCGTAGAACAGGCCGACAAGAGCATCGAGGTGTATGTCACCTCCGGCACGCCGAGCGACTGTGTCAAACTGGCTATCAACGTGCTTTTCCGCGGCGACGAGAAAGCCATCGACCTCCTCGTCAGCGGCGTGAACCATGGTTCGAATGCTGCTATCAACAGCATCTATTCCGGAACCATCGGCGCCTGCCTGGTGGCTGCCGAGCACCGGATTCCCGCCATCGGTTTCTCTATCTACGACAACAGCCATGAGGCTGACCTGCAGTATTTCCGTCCCTACCTCGGACAGCTGACCAGACACCTGCTGGACGAAGGTATCCGGCCCGGTATCTGCTACAACATCAACGCGCCGACAGGACAGATCAAAGGTATCCGCTGGACGCGGCAATGCAAAAGCCACTGGGAGAAAGAGATGAAAGAGACCCTCCTGGAGAACGGCGAGAGGGGCTATCTGCTCAGCGGTTATATGGTCAACGACGAGCCCGAGGCCACCGACACCGACGAGTGGGCACTCTCGCACGGCTATATTAGCATACAGCCCTGTTCACCCGATATGACCTATTATGCAGCGCTTTGACAAATACTGGATTGGGATTGTAGCCGGACTGATTCTGCCGGCTGCTTTTCTATTGGTCTATATCAGTACCTATAACCTTTGGTACTCGCTACAGACCTTCCAGTTCAGTCTGGGTAGCGTGCTCAACAAACTGCTGCAAGTCAGCGTCTTCCCCGACTTGGCACTGGTGTTTGTGTTCTACACCACGGATAGTTTTCGCCTTGCCAAAGGCCTAATCATCGGGGCGATGCCCTATATATTGGCAGCCGTCTATTTCAGCCTATGAAGTATTTTATTCTGGCCGGTGAGGCATCCGGCGATCTGCATGCGTCGGCACTGATACGCGCGCTTAGGGCAGAAGACCCCGAAGCACAGTTTGCCGGCCTGGGCGGCGATAAGATGGCGGGAGAAGGCTGCCGGCTGTATGTGCACTACCGCGAGATGGCGTATATGGGCTACGTAGCGGTGCTGAAGAATCTCGGTAAGATACGCCGTAACTTTCAGACTGCCTGTGCGGCCCTGGAGGCCGAGAAGCCCGATGTGCTGATTCTGATCGACTACCCGAGTTTCAACCTGAAGGTAGCCGACCGCTGCAAGCGAGCCCTACCCCACACCAAGATTGTCTATTACATTCCACCCAAAGTATGGGCATGGAAGAAGTGGCGCGTACATCATATCGCACGCGTTGCAGACGAGGTGTTGGGTATCTTCCCCTTTGAGCCGGATTTCTACCGACAATATGGATACGAATGCACCTACGTGGGCAATCCTACGGTGGATGCTGTTATCGGTTATCGGTTATCGGGCACCGAGCACCGCGAACCCATCATCGCCTTACTGCCGGGTTCGCGCGCAAGCGAGGTGAGTCATTGCCTGCCGCGTATGTTAGAGGCAGCACGGCGGGTAGCCCGAGAACAGGGACTACGTATTGAGGTAGCGGGTGCACCGGGCCTGACGGACGAATTCTATACACCCTTGCTTCAAGCCGACGAGAGGCTTACGCGTGACACCTATCATTTACTCACGTGTGCGCGCGTAGCTGTGGTTAATAGCGGCACTGCCACGCTGGAAGCCGCCCTACTCGGTTGCCCCGAGGTGGCTGTCTATCATTTGGCTTTTCCGCATCTGATGGGGCTGCTGCGTCCTATCATGTTCCGTACGCCGTGGTTCACGCTGGTGAATATCATCGCACGCAAGACGGTTATTCAGGAGTTGTTGGCTTACCTCTTTACCGCCGATAATGTAGCGGCCGAGCTGCGTCGTATCCTCAGCGACGAGGCCTATAAAAAAGATATGCTCGCATCGTACGAGCATATCCGAACTATCTTGGGCGACACACCTGCGGCCAAGGGAGCCGCGCAGCGTATCGTTCGCTTGGTACGTGCTTAGAACGGAAGCACGTATTCCGGTATCATAATCACCTCGAACTCGTTACCCGATTCATCCAGCTGCTTGAGTAGCGCACGGACCGACTCACCGTTAGCCTCTTCGATGGCTTTCTTGTAGTCGCGCACGTAGTTCTCACCCCAACGGTAGTACATATACAAGGTGTTCATCCACCAGCCGTTCTGCTCCAGGTCTTCCTCCAGTTCCTTCAGCATGTTCTCTTTCTCCTTCTGCAGGTCAGTGGCCAACGGTCCGTCCCAGATGATGGTCTTCACCTCCTCGTGGATGATAGCCACCAGGCGGGTCTGCTTGTCGGGGTCGGTATCGAAGTACATCACCAGTTGGGCATTCGGTACGGGCAGTTTGCTCATCACACCGTAGCAGCCTACGCCGTATGAACCACCCTCACGCTCGCGTATCGACTCCAGATAACGGGTCGAGAGGATACGACCGATGAGTTCCATATTCACATCGTTGGCCATGGTGTAAGGTATATCGTACGAGTTGTAGCAGATGTAGTTGCTGGCGGTCTTGATTTGCATATCGCGGGTGAAGATGTTCGCCTTGCGGCCATCCACAACACGGATTCCACGGTCGATGAAATGCTCGCGCTTGGATGAGGTCTTCATACCTCCAATCCAGCGGCAGATCAGGTCTTGCACCTTGGGGTCGTTGGGGTTGATGTTACCTACAAACATCCAGGTGAAGTCAGCGGGGTTCTTGAAGCGCTCTTTGTAGAACTTCAGGGCTACATCCAGGTTCACCTTCTTGGCGGTCTCTTCGTTCATCAGCACCATACGCGGTGAGTAGTTGCAACGCATGGCAGTGATGGAGTCACGCCAGATAGCCTTATGGTTGGTAGCCTTGTTGACGAGTTGCTGTTGCAGTAGTTGCATCAGGGTATTGAAGGCTTCTTCGTCGCGACGCGGAGCTGTGAAGCCCAGATAGACGAGCTGCAGCATGGTCTCGAAGTCGCGCACGGTGGTGCTACCACTGACGTTCTCGCCAAATTCCGATATCGAGAAGTCGGTGCTGCACTGCTTGCCGGAGAGTGCTTTCTGCAGGTCGGTCATCGACATATCGCCGTAGCCCATGAAGGATACAGCCGAGGTAGCCAGTTCAGCCGAAGGCAGGTCGGCGACGTTCTCTACGAGCGAAGTACCGCCCTCAGAGAAAGCGCGCAGGCGGATCTCATCCTGCTTGTACTCGGTGGGCATAAACACAACTTTCACACCATTGGATAGTAACCACTCGGTGGTACCGATCGAGTCGTTGCGGAATACCTTCTTTATCTTACCGGGCTTGGGAGCTTTCTGAACGAGCGACTCACGGGCAGCCTCTACCTTCGGTGCTTCGATAGCCAAGTCCTTGCGAGCGTTGAGCATAGCGAGTGCTTCTGCCTCGTTGGGTGTGGTGACACCTTCCTTGTCGCAGCCCTGCAGGCTGACGATGATATTCTCGTCGGTGAAATACGATTGTACACGCTGGTTTACCATATCCAACGACAGCATCGGCAGCATCTTCTTCATCGTCTCGTACTCCCATTCGATACCGGGCATATAGGATCCATCCAGGAAGTTATTGATACATACCTGCGCCAGGCGGATGTTCTTGCGGGCAGCACGCTCGTTGTAGGCGCTCTCATACTCGGAGAGCATCTCCTGCTGTGCGCGGTCTAACTCAGCCTGCGTGAAACCATAACGGCGCATCTTCTCCAGTTGCTCCAGCAACAGTTGGTAGGCTGCTTTTTCTTGCCCGTCCTTGGCGGCAACGAAACCCATGAAGGCATCTTTGCGTTTCACCAGGTTCGTGTAATAGGCAGCGCCGCCCTGTATGGGAGAGTTGGGCTTGAGCGTCAGCTCGTTCATACGCTCGGCTACCATCTTATAGACCAGTTCATCAACGGCGTCGATGAGGTATTCCTGCATAGTGCCCTTCACTTGTGCGGGCAGTTCATCGTGCTTGAAGATGACACGGGCTGTCGTGCTCTGTGCCTCCTTATCCTTCACGATAGCGATGATGGGTTCCTTGTTATCATCCACCGAATAGAGGGGACGCTCACCACGATTCGCGCGCGCAGGCACGTCTTTCCATAAGGCCTTGATCTTAGCCTCGATCTTGTCAACATCAATATCACCGACTACGATGACAGCCTGGTTATCGGGTCCATACCACTTGTGGTAATAGTCGCGCAGCGCCTGGTAGGCGAAGTTGTTGATGACAGCCGTATCGCCAATCACATCACGCTTGGCATACTGACTGCCCGGGTACATCTTTCGGTTTCCCTCTTTCCACATACGGCGGCTGGCTGTTGCGCCGGTACGCCACTCTTCGCGGATGACGCCACGCTCGGCATCAATCTCTTCGCCCAGCAGCGACAGACCGCAAGCCCAGTCGTGCATGACGAGCAGCGCCGAGTCGATGATACCCTCGCGGATGGTAGGCACGTCGCTCAAGCGATAGACCGTCTTGTCAAGCGAGGTATAAGCGTTGATGTTACCGCCAAAACTTACGCCGACGGACTCGAAGTAGTTGATGATACCCTTCCCTGGGAAGTGTTCAGTACCATTGAATGCCATGTGCTCCAGGAAGTGAGCCAGACCGTTCTGGTGGTCCTCCTCCAGGATAGCACCTACAGCTTGCGCGATATGAAAATCGCAACGCTGCTTGGGCATCTCGTTGTGACGAATGTAATAGGTCAAGCCGTTATCCAGATGACCGATCCGGACGGCAGAGTCCACCGGCATAGCGGGCATCGTCTGGGCTGACAAACTGCATGTTGCGGCTACGAAAGCCACAAATAGAATGATTTTTTTCATGCTTCTGTATTTTGGGGTTCTTTTGTTTCGGGTGTATCTGTTTTGGTTTCTTGGGCACTCGCCGTTTCGTTGAGTTCCATCACCTCGTCGCCGCGGCTCTTCCACGGACGCGGACCGAGTATGCGTTCTACATCTTCGGAGGTGATGACTTCACGCTCGACGAGCAGTGCGGCCAGGGCATGATGTTCGGCAGCATGCTCGGTCAGTATCTTCTTCGCACGATCCATCTCTGAGGCAATCATCTTCCTCACCTCGTCGTCAATGACTTGTGCGGTGTGCTCGGAATAGGGTTTCTCAAAGTAGTTCTGCTGCCCTGTGGAGTCGTAGTAACAGAGGTTCTTGAGTTGTTCAGACATACCGTAGTAGGCTACCATGGCATAGGCCTGCTTATTAACTTTCTCCAGGTCGTTGAGGGCGCCCGTACCGGTCTGGTGGAGGAACACCTCCTCGGCAGCCCTACCGCCCAGGGTCGCACACATCTCATCCAGAAGGTGTTCGGCGGTGACGAGTTGCCGTTCTTCAGGCAGGTACCAAGCGGCACCCAGAGCCATTCCGCGCGGCACGATGGTCACCTTAACCAGCGGGTTAGCCCACTGTAAGAGCCAGCTGACGGTTGCATGACCCGCCTCGTGGCAGGCGACGGCCCGTTTCTCGTCCTCGGTCATAATCTTAGTCTTGCGCTCCAAGCCACCGATGATACGATCCACGGCATCCATGAAGTCCTGCTTGCCCACACAGGTATGACCGTTACGGGCAGCTATCAGCGCCGCCTCGTTGCACACGTTGGCAATATCCGCACCGCTGAATCCGGGAGTCTGCTTGGCAAGGAAATTGATATCCAGAGTATCGTCGGTCTTGATGGGTTTGAGGTGCACACCGAATATCTCCTTGCGTTCCTTGAGGTCGGGCAGCTCGACGTGTATCTGACGGTCGAAACGTCCGGCACGCAACAGAGCACTATCCAGCACATCGGCGCGGTTGGTGGCAGCCAGGATGATGACACCCGAGTTGGTACCAAAGCCGTCCATCTCCGTGAGCAACTGATTGAGCGTTGACTCGCGCTCATCGTTACCGCCGGTGAGCACATTCTTGCCGCGGGCACGACCTACGGCATCTATCTCATCGATGAAGATGATAGACGGTGCTTTCTCCTTAGCCTGCCGGAACAGGTCACGCACACGGCTGGCACCTACGCCCACGAACATCTCTACGAAGTCGGAACCCGACATCGAGAAGAAGGGTACATCCGCCTCGCCGGCGACAGCTTTCGCCAGCAGCGTCTTACCCGTACCCGGAGGGCCTACGAGCAAGGCACCCTTGGGTATCTTACCACCCAGTTCGGTGTATTTCTCGGGGTTCTTGAGGAAGGCTACAATCTCCTGCACCTCCTCTTTGGCACCCTCCAGACCGGCAACGTCCTGGAAGGTCACCTTGTCCTTCTTGTCTTTATCAAAGAGCTGCGCCTTGGCTCGCCCTACGCCGAATATGCCGCCGTTCATAGCATTGCCGATACCGCGGTTCATCCATATAAAGAAAGCAAAGATGAGTATCCACGGCAGTATATTGACGGCTATGATGTACCACATATCTTTCGATTTCTTGAACGATATGTCAATAGCAGTCTCGCTGCGCGCCTTGCGCTGCGTATTGATATCCTGCAGGTACTCCGTAAAGACCACTACCGACGGTATCAGTGCCGTCAGTTCGCCTTTGACATTCTCGCCCGTCTCGGCGCTGCCGAAGACCACGGTATAGTTCTCGGGGCGTATCCAAGCGGTAGCGGTATTATCATCATAGATGACAATACGGCTGACCATGCCTTGCTCGATGTAAGCCTGAAACTTGGTATAACTCAAATCCTTCTGTACCCGCCTACCCTCCTTGCTATTGGGGTCCATGAACAGCGAGGCCACAAAGAAGATGAGCGTTGCAAAAAACAACCACTGCATCCACTTAAACTGTGGCTTCTGGTTGTTATTATTCTTGTTATCACCTCCGGCATTGCCATTGCGGCCGGGAGTTCGGTTGTCTTGATTATTCTCCATTATCGTATTCGAACGTCTCTATTTTTACACTCACACTTCTTCATACTCCGTCACCTTGCCGTCCGCCCACAAGGTCTCGATGCTGTAGAAGTCGCGCACCGGGCGCAGCATGATATGAACAAAAATTGTGCCATAGTCCATCGCTATCCACTCGGCATTGTCCTTACCGTCGATAGCCAAGGGGTGCACGTGCGTGGTCGTACGTACGTAATCGTCTATCTCATCCACGATGGCATTGACCTGGGTATTAGAGCTGCCTTCGGCTATAATCATATACTCCACCGGTGCCTCCTTAATGCGTTTTAAATCAATGGATACGATGCGGTGTCCTTTCTTATTGCGGATTCCCTCCACAATGGTTTCCAACAGTTTTTTGGTTGATGGTTCTCTCATAGTTTGATTAAAATATCGAATTTGGGCGCAAAGGTACAAAAAATATTTGACATCTGCAAATAAAAAGCGAAAAAAATAGTTTGGCACACTTTTTGTATGACAAGAAACGTTGTCGTAACGTAACGATGGTACAAAAATGAATCATTATTTAAATCATGTGATATGCAAACAACCGTAGATATTCGCGAGCTTCAAGAGCGCATTGAGCGCGAGAGTTCTTTCGTGGATGCCCTGACGATGGGTATGAATCAAGTCATTGTAGGCCAGAAACACCTGGTAGAAAGTCTTCTCATTGGCCTTCTGTCGGATGGCCATCTGCTGCTGGAAGGTGTTCCGGGTCTGGCTAAGACACTTGCCATCCGAACCTTAGCAGACCTGATCAAGGCTGACTTCAGCCGTATTCAGTTCACCCCCGACCTGTTACCTGCCGATGTTATCGGTACCCAGATCTATTCGCAGAAGAGCGAGGAGTTTAAGGTCAAGAAGGGCCCCATCTTTGCCAACTTCGTATTGGCCGATGAGATTAACCGTGCGCCGGCCAAGGTGCAATCGGCTCTGCTCGAGGCTATGCAGGAACGCCAAGTCACCATTGGCGATAACACCTACAAACTGGACGACCCCTTCCTGGTGCTGGCAACCCAGAACCCCATCGAACAAGAGGGAACCTACCCGCTGCCTGAGGCACAGACAGACCGTTTCATGCTCAAGGTTGTCATCGGCTACCCCAAGAAGGACGAAGAGCAACAAATCATCCGCCAGAACATCACCGGCGAGAAGAAACAGGTGCTGCCCATCCTCTCGACCGAAGATATCCGCAAGGCGCGCGAGATCGTACGCATGGTCTATCTGGACGAGAAAATCGAGAAATACATCGTCGATTTAGTCTTTGCCACCCGTCAGCCTAAGGAGTATGGACTGGAGAAACTGGAACCGATGATTCAGTTCGGTGGCAGTCCGCGTGCCAGCATCAACCTGGCTCTGGCTGCCCGCGCCTACGCCTTCATCCACCGCCGCGGCTACGTCATACCCGAAGATGTGCGCGCCGTGTGCTACGACGTGCTGCGCCACCGTATCGGACTGACCTACGAGGCAGAGGCCAACAACCTCACTGCAGAAGATATTATCACCGAAGTCCTCAATGCCGTGCAGGTTCCCTAATGGCATGGAAAGGTATCAATACCATATAGTATGACCAGTGAAGAACTATTAAAACGGGTACGGAAGATTGAGATTAAGACGCGGTCCTTGTCGCGCAACATCTTCGCCGGCGAATACCACAGCCAGTTCAAGGGGCGTGGTATGGCCTTCTCGGAGGTACGCGAGTACCAGCCGGGCGATGATGTGCGTACCATTGACTGGAACGTTACCGCCCGACTCAACAAACCTTATATTAAGGTGTTCGAGGAGGAACGCGAGCTCACCGTGATGCTGCTGGTCGATGTGTCCGGTAGCCGCGACTTTGGCACCGTGGGCGACTTCAAGCGTGACCGCATGGCGGAGATAGCCGCCACACTCGCCTTCTCAACCATCGAGAACAACGATAAGGTCGGCGTCATCTTCTTCTCAGACCGGATAGAGAAATTCATTCCGCCCAAGAAGGGTAAGACACACGTGCTGCATATCATTCGCGAACTGCTCTCATTCGAGCCCGAATCGCATGGCACGAATATAGCCAACGCCCTGCAGTACTTCTCCAATGCCATCAAACGTCGCTCGACGGCTTTCCTCATATCCGATTTCATCGTCGCTTCGCCCGAGGCTATTACTGCGATGGAGAAACCACTGCTCATCGCCGGTAACCGTCATGACATGCACGCCATACGGCTCTACGACCCCGTAGATGCCGCGTTGCCGAATATCGGACTGATTCAGCTGCACGATGCCGAGACCGGACGCAACCACTGGGTGAACACCTCGCTCAGCAGCGTTCGCCAGGCCTATAGCCGCCGCTGGCAGCAGAACACCGAACGACTCGATGACCTGCTACTACGTACCGGCACCAACCATATATCCATGCGTACCGACGAAGACTATGTGAAGAAGCTGATGCAACTCTTCAAGAGTTGAGAGAACCCATTACCCATTAACCATTATATTGATGTTTAATCTATTATTAGCCATATTCGTTTCGGCAGCGGTGGATTCCACCACGCTGATGATTGGTGACCAGACCGACCTGCACCTGGAGGCTGTCTATGACAACAGCCGGTCGGTCGCAATGCCCGTCTTCGGAGCCGAACTCATCCCCGGCATCGAAATCGTTCGCCGTACGCCCGTGGATACCGTTACCAAGAACAATCAGACGACCCTGCGGCAAGACCTGACGCTGACCTCGTTTAGCGATTCGCTTTTCTATATTGAGCCTATCGCCTTCCCCGCCGGTAGCGACACGTTCTACAGCGAAGCCATCAGCCTCAACTTCATACAGCCCTTTGAGATCGACACTGCCCTTGCCATCACCGATATCAAGGATATACAGAAAGCCCCCATCTGGTGGTGGGGAATCATCCGATGGATATTACTGGGTGTTCTGGCGTTGGCATTGGCCGTCGGTGCTTACTTCGGTTGGAAATGGCTGAAGAGCCGCCGTGAACCCCAAGCAGAAGCCCCCGAACCCGAACTGCTCCGGCCCGCCGAGGAAGTGGCACTGGAGAAACTCGACCTCATCCGTCAGGATAAGATCTGGCAGGAAGGACGCACCAAGCAGTACCACACCGAACTCACCGACGTCATCCGCGAGTATATCGGTCGCCGCTTCATGATTCGCAGCAACGAAAAGACCTCCGACGAGACGCTGCGCGCACTACAACCCGTCATGAAAGAGCAAAAAGAACTCTTCGGCTCCCTCAAATCCATGCTGCAACTCGCCGACCTGGTTAAGTTCGCCAAATGGACTGCCACACCCGAAGAGAACGAACGCTCGCTGCGTACCGCCTACGATTTTGTGCACGATACCACCCCTGTGGAAGAAACAAGTGAGAGTGAGAATAAATTGTAAATAAATCGTCTAATCGTAAATCGTCCATAAATTGTCAAATCGTAAATCGTCCAATCGTAAATTACCATGACTTTTGCCAATCCCGGATATTTATTCTTTCTGCTGCTACTCATTCCGATGGCAGCCTGGTATATCTATCGGTTGCATCAACACGAAGCCACCCTGCAGGTCAGCAGCACCGATGCCTTCATAGGTGACGGATGGCATAACTACCTGATACATGTACCGTTTGTATTACGCATGCTGGCAGTCGCTTTTCTGTCAATCGCTTTGGCGCGCCCGCAACTAACCAACCGTTGGCAGCAGGAAAGCACCGAGGGTATCGACATCATGATGGCACTGGATATCTCCGGCACCATGCTGGCTGAAGACCTACGTCCTACGCGTCTGGAAGCCGCCAAACAGGTTGCTTCACAATTCGTCTTAGAGCGACCCAACGACCAGATCGGTCTGGTCGTCTTCGCCGGCGAGAGTTTCACGCAGTGCCCCCTGACCACCGACCATGCCGTGCTGGTCAACCTCTTCCGCGCCGTAGAATACGGCATGATAGAAGACGGCACTGCTATCGGACTGGGTCTGGCAAATGCCGTCAACCGCATGAAGGACTCACCTACCAAGTCCAAGGTCATCATCCTACTGACCGACGGAAGCAACAACCGAGGCGATATTGACCCCCAGACGGCAGCCCGCATCGCACAGACCTATGGCATACGTATCTACGCCATCGGTGTAGGCTCGTACGGACAGTCATACGCTACCATACAGACGCCTTACGGGCCGCGACGGGTCACCGTCAACGGCGAGTTCGACGAGAACACCCTGCGACAGGTAGCACAAACCACCGGCGGTGAGTATTTCCGAGCTACAGACAACAACTCACTGCAGCGTATCTACGAGCAGATTGACCGCCTTGAGAAGACCAAACTGCGTGTTCGTGAATACAGCAAACGCAGCGAGAACTTCCTGCCCTGGCTACTGGGCGCACTGCTCTGCCTCATGCTCGATATACTCATCCGACACTTCGCACTAAGAACCATAGCCCAATCGTAGTTGGGAATTTAAAATTAAATCGTCAAATCGTCAATCGTCAAATCGTCAATAATATCATGTTTAGATTTGCAAATATCGACCTACTCTGGCTACTGATGCTCATACCGGTGTTCGTAGCTGCCTATATTGCCCTCACGGTACGCAAGCGCCGCCAGCTACGCGAGTTGGGCGAGAGCCGGCTGGTCAGCCGCCTCATGCCGGATGCCTCGCACGCAAGACCTGCTCTGAAGTTCAGCCTAATGCTCGTTGCCTTCGCGCTACTCATCATCGCAGCCGCGCGACCGCAGTTCGGACAGAAGGAAGAAACCGTCAAACGGCAGGGTATTGAGGTCATCATCGCCCTGGATATATCCAACTCCATGCTCGCCGAGGACGTAGCTCCTTCGCGTCTGGACCGCGCCAAACAGATGCTCAGCAAGATGATTGACCAGATGGTCAACGATAAGATCGGCCTCGTCGTCTTTGCCGGCGAGAGTTACATCCAACTGCCCATCACCTGCGACTATGTGTCCGCCAAGACCTTTCTGAACTCCATCACACCGGCACTCATTCAGACGCAGGGCACCGCCATCGGCAAGGCTATTCAGACCTCCATCACCGCCTTCGGAGCACCCGAGAGCGAGGCCGGCAGGGCTATTGTCATCATCACCGACGGCGAGAACCACGAAGATGAAGCCGACCATATGGCAAAGAAAGCCTATGAGATGGGTATTCAGGTCAACGTCATCGGTATCGGCAAACCCGAAGGACAACCTATTCCCATACCCGGTACCGGCAACTACATGAAGGACCGCGCAGGCAACGTGGTAGTCAGCCGGCTCAACGAAGATATGTGTCGCTCTATCGCCAAGGAAGGGCACGGTATCTACGTACGCTGCGACAACACCAACTCCGCCATGAATGCCCTGCAGAAACAACTCGACCAACTGGCCAAAACCGATATCCAGACCACCACCTTTACCGACTACAACGAGCAGTACCAATCCTTTGCCCTCATCGCGCTGCTACTACTCGTCATCGAGTTCTTTATCCTGGCACGCCAAAACCGCACCATCACACGGCTGAATATCTTCGGCGAGAACAAACTGCGCCACCTAACCCTACTGGCACTACTCATCGCCCCCTTGGCACTCAACCTCAGCCCCCTACACGCGCAGCGTGAGGCACCGCAGATTCGACGCGGCAACCACGACTACCGTAATCAGGATTTCACCGAGGCGGAGGTCAACTACCGACGCGCCTTGGAGAGCAACGACTCATCCTTTGTGGCGCACTATAACCTGGGTAACGCACTCATGCGGCAGGATAAATACGGCGATGCTGCTAAGGCCTACGCCGATGCACTGGACGACTACCGCAAAGACCACCTAACCGACTCCATCGCGCTGGCGCATACGTTCCATAATATGGGTAACGCACTGTTCGGCACGCAGAACTACGGTCCTGCCGTCGAGGCGTACAAAGAGGCTCTGCGACTCAACCCTTCCGACAACGACACACGTTACAACCTCGTCAAGGCCTTAGAGATGCTCAAAGAGCAGCAACAGCAGCAGCAAAACCAACAGAATAAAGACCAACAGCAGCAAAACCAAGACCAGCAACAACAGCAGCAGCAACAAGAACAACAACAGCAAGAGCAGCAGCAACAAGAGCAGCAGCAAGAACAACAGCAGCAAGAGCAGCAAGACCCGCAGCAAATCGATAAGGAAACAGCCGAGCAAATCCTGCAAGCCCTTGAGCAAAACGAACAGGAAACACAAGAGAAAGTCAACCTACAGCGTCAGCAAGGCCAAAAACGCCGGGTTGAGAAGAACTGGTAATAGTATTAATTGACAGTTGATAATTGACAGTTGATAATTGACAATTGACATTTTATTAGTAGCATGAAACGAATAGCATCCATACTCATCATCCTCAGCATCGCTCTTATGGGCTTTGCTGACGATGTTGTTTTTCAGGCCAATGCCCCCAAACAGGTGGTTCAAGGCCAGCCTTTCCAACTAACCTATACCATCAACCAACGAGCGGGAAACATCGAACCACCCGAGTTCACCGGCTTTGACTACCTGGCGGGGCCATACACCTCGACCTCACAGTCATCTACCTTTGTCAATGGTAAGTTCACCTCTACCTACCAGCAGCAGTACACCTACACGCTGAAGGCGCAGAAAGAGGGAACCTTCACCCTGGGGCCCGCTACCATTAAGGTGGGCAGCAAGCAGTTCACCTCCAATGGCGTACGCCTCACCGTCCTGCCGCCCGACAAAGATGAACCCGCTACGACTGAGGGCGGCAACCGAGGAAGTCAGCAACCCTCGCAGAGTGCGCAAGCCACAACGGGGAACGGAGATATATTCCTGCGCACCATCGTCACGAAATCTCGCCCCTACGAACAGGAGGCACTGACACTGAGCTACAAACTCTATGTCACCGGTCTTGACATACGCGGTTTTACCGAGAAGACATCCATACCCGATTTCACGGGCTTCTTCAAGCAGGACCTCGACCAGCAGAACATCCAGTTCGAGTTGGAGCACTACAACAACCGCAACTACCAGGTAGCCACCATCTACCAAACACTGCTCTACCCGCAACACAGCGGCGATATCGTCATCCCCTCTGCCTCCTTTGAGGCTATTATCCTCATGCCTAACACGCGCCGGCGTTCTTTCTTCGACGATGCGTATATACAGGCCACCAAGACGCTGCAGGCGCCCTCCGTCACCATTCATGTCAATGCCCTGCCTACCGGCAAACCCGCCGGATACAGTGGAGGCGTCGGACGCTTCACACTCAATGCCTCCATCAGCGACACCACTATCGCTACCAACGATGCCGTCACGCTAAAGGTTGAGATTAAGGGTGCCGGCAACCTCAAACTACTCAAGACACCCGCCATCGACTGGCCTGAGGGATTTGAGGCATATGACCCCAAGGTCAATAATAACTTCAAGACAACGGCCTCGGGCATATCGGGCAGCAAGACCATTGAATACCTCGCCATCGCGCGTAACAGCGGTACTTATACCCTACCCGCACTCACCTTCGCGTACTTCGATACCGAGTCCGGACAGTATCGCACGCTCCGCACGCAGGATTATACTATCCGCGTGAAGAAGGGAGCCGGCGATGCCGCCTCACCCGCCGCTGTCAATGACTATACTGCACCGCGTCAGGAAGACATCAAGGAACTCGGCTCCGACATCCGTTATATCTATACCGGCGAGCTAAGGACACCTCGCACCGACTCCTCGTTTGACACCTTCTGGGCTTCGCCACGCGGACTATGCCTGCTCTACCTGCTGCCCACAATCATTGCCGCAGCTATCTTTATACTGATGCTCAAACGCATCCGCGAGAACGCCGACATGACACGTGTGCGCTACCGCCGCGCCAACAAGGTGGCACAGAAACGCCTCAAACAGGCTCGGCAACTCATGCAGCAAGACCGGAAAGAAGCTTTCTACGAGGAAATCGAGCATGCTGCTTTCTCCTACCTCAGCGACCGGCTATCCATCCCCACGGCTGACCTTAACAAAGACAATATTGCCGATATCCTGCGCCGTAAAGGTTGCCCCGAAAACGACATCACCGAGGTGCTCGACCTGCTCTCCAACGCCGAGTTCGCACGCTATGCGCCCTCTGCCGGACACGAGATGAATACCCTATACGACCGCACAGCCGAACTCATCAACCGCCTCGAAAATCAGAAACTGTAACAATCTTTAATCTTAAATCTTAAATCTTAAATTTTAAATCTTAAATCCTAAAAATGTTGACATTTTTAATAATATTATCAACGCTTTTCGCCGATGCGAATACCGAATACGCCGCCGGCAACTACGCGCAAGCTGCCGAACTATACGAACAGGCTCTGTCACAGACACCGGCTGCCGAAGTCTATTATAACCTCGGCAACGCCCGTTTCAAACAAGGCGAACTGGCGCAAGCTATCCTCGCCTACGAACGCTGCCTCCGCCTTAATCCCCGCATGAAGGATGCCCGCCACAATCTTGAGTTCGCCGAGGCACGCATCCAGGATAATATCCGCGACAACGACAACTTCTTCCTCCGTAAGTGGTACCTCGCCATCCGCAACAGCCTCAGCCTATCCGCTTGGGCTACAATCAGTGTCGTCTGCTTCCTGCTATTCCTGATGGGCATTCTGCTCTTTGCCCTTTCACGCGAGATAGCCATCCGCAAGACGGCTTTCTACCTCTCGCTTGTCTTGCTGCTGGTTGCTGTCTTATCCTTCACGCACGCCTGGGGCTTGCACCAACGCGATACCCTGCGCGAGGAAGCCATCATCACCCAGGGCATCGTCAATGCCAAGTCCTCGCCCGACCGCTCCGGCACCGACCTCTTTACCCTGCACGAAGGCACCAAGGTACGCGTTCGCGAGACACTCGGCGAATGGTGTCGCATTCACGTAGGCAACTACGACGGCTGGATCTTACTCGCCAACCTGGAACGAATCTGATCACCCGGCCCCCCTTACCGCATCGCTGCCCTGAATCAAATTTGGCATGATGACACCGATTGATACCATTATCCGCTCGTTTGAGCCTATCAGTTTGGCGCAAATGGAGAGTGTGAAGTTGATGAACCGCATCGACACCAAGTTCGTGGTGCCACTGGCGGTTCTACCGGCTATCCTACAGGCGGCTGAGGCGGATTATTACGCCCAACAGATCGACGGCAAACGCATCGCTACCTACGACACCATGTATTACGACACCGACTCGCTCGATATGTACCTTCGCCACCACGACCGACAACTCGTGCGGCAGAAGATACGCATCAGGCAGTATGTCGATAGCCACCTGACCTTCCTCGAAATCAAGCGCAAGAACAACAAGGGACGCACCAACAAGAAACGCATCCCTGTTCCGGGCTTTGACATCACAGCCGATACACCCAGCGTGCTGAAGCACAAGCGAAAAGATGACGAACCGGTCACCGTCGAGACCTTCATTGACGCCAAGAGCCGGTACCGCTGGGCGGACATCAGTCCGCATCTCAGGACCATGTTCCGGCGCATCACACTGGTCAACAAGGCCAAAACCGAACGGCTCACCATCGATATGAACTTGCAGTGGGATAATGTGCTGAACGGCGAAAAGAAGACCTACCCCAATCTGGTCATCATCGAACTCAAACGCGATGGCAATGTAACCAGCCCCATGATGGACATCATGCTCACCCATCGCATCAAACCACTGAAAATAAGCAAGTACTGCATCGGTATCGCCCTTACCACACCCGGCATCAAGCAAAACCGATTCAAGAAGAAAATCCGGTTAATAGAAAAATTACTAAATGAATCGTAAATAGTATGATGTTTTTCCAAGTTGATTTAGCCAACCCCACGTTGGAGTTCCTGACGGATGATCCGTCTATCGCTGCACGCTTCGGCACCAGCGACAGTATCTCGTATGTCATTCATAACATTGCTGAATTTATGCATGTGAGCGAAGACCTCATCGCCATGCCGCTGATGTTCCTCTTTAACCTCTTGGTATCCTGGACGCTCATCTACGGCATCTACTATCGCTACAGCCGCCGTCGTGACTACTACGTGCAGTTCATGCTCTTCTCCAGCGGCATGTTCCTGCTACTGTGGCTCATGCAGATACTCGATATCCAGACGGGATTCGTGCTCGGTCTGTTCGCCATCTTCGGCATGATTCGTTACCGCACCGAGACCGTGCCTATTCGCGAGATGAACTATATGTTTCTCATCATCGCACTCTCGGTCATCAACTCCCTGAGCCTCAAGGCCGACGGACTGGCTTGGTACCTGCTGCTGATAGCCAACGCGATGATGCTCGCCTTAGCATGGGGCTTCGAACTATGGAACGGACGCAAACGGCTATCCACCAAGATCATCCTCTACGAGAAAATCGAAAACATCAAGCCCCAGAACCGAGCTGCCCTCATCGCGGACCTGAAGGAACGTACAGGACTCGAAGTTATCGATGTAGAGATCGGACATATCGACTTCCTACGCGACGTAGCTTATATCAAGATGACCTACCCCCTCGAGAAAGGCAAAACCGTTAATAGTATCGACCAAATAACAAAATTCAGATGATAAAATCTACCAACAGGCGATTCCTCGCCCTACTTATAGCCTTGGCAGTCTGCGCCTTAGCGCACGCCGTGGACTACGACTCCGAAGCTGCCACCACCACACAAGCGGCACAACTACGCTTCGGTGCGGAGTTCAACAAAAAATGGCGCAACGGACTGCGATTAGGTATCGGCCAGGAATTGCGTTTCGATGTCTATAACTCCGCTGTCGGACCCCATTTCCGCAAGTCATACACCACGCTTGATCTTGGCTATAAACCCATTGAGTTTGTCAAATTCGATGCGGGATATACGCTGCGTATCTTCGGACCCGACAGCACCTGGACTGCCACCAAAAAAGCCGACCCCAACGAGTGGATTCGACACCGCGTCTTCTTCAGCGTAACCGGCTCTTACACCTTCGACTACGCCAAGATATACCTGCGCGAACGCTTGCAATTGGATATGCGGACGGATAGCGTGAACCTGCTGGAGAAAAATAAATACGATTTGGTCTTGCGCAGCAAACTCGGTACGGAGTTTATCATTCCGGGCAAACCCGTTAAACCCTATCTGTGGGTCGAACTCATCAACACGCTCAATGCACCCGAATATCAGCAGAAGAACGGACACCAGTTCATCACCGATGTACGCGCACAAGCCGGCGTCAAATGGCGCGTCAGCAGACTCAGCAGCCTCGACTTCTTCTACCGCTTTACCTATGGCTACGAACGCGACATCAATATCACCAAGAAGAAAGGCTACATCGAACTGACCGAGGAAACACTATATATGCACTCCATTGGCATAACCTACAACCTCGACTGGTAAACACACACTAACTACCAACAATCATGAAAAGATTTTTAACCATCTCTATCCTCTTTTCGATACTCGCTTCGCTCTCGGCGCAGAGCCTTCTCACACCCGAGCAACTCGCCAAACGCGAGAAAAAGAAGAACCTGACGGTCAAAGAATGGAACACCGACGCCAAGACCAACACGCGCTGGCTCGACCGCATTAAGATATACGATGACCAGGGGCGTTGTGTTGAGGAGATTGAGTACGCCACTTACGGCCAGAAATGGCGTATCACCAGCACCTACGACGATGTTACCGGCAAGGTCATTGAGGAGGTCGAGTACAACGACCGAAACCGTCCTGTGCGTATCCGCAAATACGAATGGAACGCCGATGGCACCAAGGCGAAGCAGTACAATTACTTACCCAACGGCAAACTCTATTCCGTCAAGGTGTACGAGTACATCTTCTCCGACAAATAACATCCCCTTTTGCGGATGATTCGAATAGTGAACTCGCTTCATAGTGGACTAGTTCACTAGAGCACTAGTACACTAGAGCACTAGTCCACAAAAAAAAAATCGCCATTTCGCAAGAATGTGGCGATTTTTTTTGCGTATATCAGAAAAATGTAGTACCTTTGCAGCGAATTTGTATAGCGCATTATACAAAATCACATTTAATTTGTATTTTGCATTATACAAATGTGAGGCATTTTTGAATAATTAACCATACACGAAAGGATAGATATGCAACGGTTATTTCAACTTCAAGAGCAGTTATTGAACGTAACGCCAATGAAGATTGTGCGGCAATGTGCGTCTAAAATCAATTGGGATCAACAACTGATTGCCATTCGCGGTGCACGCGGTGTCGGCAAGTCAACCATCATGCGTCAGTATATACGGAATCATTATGCAAAAAATGACCAAACGGCATTGTATTGCTCGTTAGATGCTAACTATTTTGTGGATCACTCCATCTTAGATTTAGCAGAACAGTTCTATCGGATAGGCGGTAAGCACCTATTCCTGGACGAGATACACAAATATCTCAATTGGGGTAGGGAAATCAAAGAGATTTATGACTTTTACCCCGACCTAAAGGTGGTCATCAGCGGTAGTTCGTTACTGGGTCTCACGCAGGGTGAAGCCGACTTGTCGCGGCGGTGCATGAACTATGATATCGTTGGGCTCAGTTTTCGGGAGTATCTTCGGTTCTACGAATCAATAGACCTGCCTACCTGCTCATTAGAGGATTTCAATAGCCTGCATGATTTCATTGAAAAGATCTATCAGAAATGCAAGCCTATGGCCCATTTCGATACCTACCTCAAATATGGCTATTATCCCTATTATAAGAATAATCCGGTGGAGTATTACGCACTAATAAATAATGTGGTGCGGTATGTGATAGAGGATGAGCTACCTCGAATCTGTAAGGTGGAATTAGAAAACACGCGTAAGATCAGGGCGCTGATGAACATTCTTGCAGCCAGTGAGCCATACGAAGTGGACATATCGAAGATGTCGGTACAGAGCGCGCTGCAGCGGCCTACCATATTATCGTATCTCAAGTTCCTCAATGATGCCAAGCAGCTAAATCTACTCTATAGCGATTTGCTGAATGTCAAAAAGATGCAAAAACCGGATAAAATCTATATCGAGAATACCAATATGCTGTATGCGCTTGCTACGCACCCAATAAAGGAAGGCACACTGCGCGAGACGTTTGCCGTGAATCAACTATGTGTAGGACACGAAGTCGAATATGGCAAGAAGAAAGGCGATTTTAGGGTAGATGGTAAATATACGTTTGAGATAGGCGGACCCAGCAAAGACTTCAAGCAGATAGCCGGTGTGCCGGACTCATATATCTTGGCTGATGATATTGATTATCCTTTTGGCAATAAATTGCCGTTATGGATTATTGGATTCTTGTATTAGCATCCCCCCCCGACCACCTTAGAAAGGGGGGTGACTAGATACTAGAACACTCGTTCACTAATCTACTACTCCAAAAAAATCGCCATTTCGCAAGAATTTGGCGATTTTTTTTGCATATGTCAGAAAAAGTTCGTAACTTTGCAGCCGAAAACCTCAAAAATGTGTATTGAACCACTATTCTTAGTGTCTCAAAAATGTGTATTGAACCGCTACCTGTAGTGTCTCAAAAATGGTTAAGTGACACATGGGAGAATTTTGTAGAATGTTTGAAATCCTATAGCAATTATGAAAAATAATATTCAGTATAGTATAATATACGCGGACATTCGCCCTGAGATAACAGAGCGATTGAGTTTGGGAATATTGACAATTGACCAAGATAGAGTAAAGGTTTACTATTCCCAAAAGAAATTAGAAATTGTCAAACTGCTTTATACGGAAAAAGAATATAAAGCTATTTCGGCTATCGTTCGCAAAGAGTTGCGTGAGTTGGCATCGGTAGAAGTGCTTAAGTATTTGACGCGTTACTCAAATAATCTAATATCTTTCTCGCCGATACAGAGCATAGACAAAACGCAAGCGAACATCAACGGCGAGTGGTTATACAGAAATTACGTCTATAACGCAGCAACGGCATAAAGTCCTGCATATCTATATGAGATGATGAATGCATCGGCAGCGTCCAACGCCAACTGATGGCAAAAAAATGATAGAATGAGCCGGCTACGCCTGAATGAGCCACTGCGCTGAAGATATAGCACAGGTTCACTAGAACACGAGCACTAAAAAAATCGCCAATTCACACAAAATTGGCGATTTTTTTTGCATATGTCAGAAAAAGTTCGTAACTTTGCAGCGAATTTATTAAAATAGGCTAATTATGGCAAGACCAATCAAAGAAACACCAACCTTGTACGGTGAGGACGCAAGACGCTTCGCATATGCAGTAGAGCACCCGAAGCCCGTTTCTGCTGAGAAAGTAAGACGGGCAATGGCAATTTATGAGCAAATGAAAGCTAAGTTTCCTGATGTGCTATGATGCATATTACAGATCTTGAGTTTATCCAACTCACAAAGGACACACCGTTATTGCCTTTTGCCTCAGAAGACGAAGACCTGAATAATTTTTTGATGGAAGACGCAAAGAATTATTCCGCTGACTTAATGGCTGTTACATATCTTTTTATTGACAAGAAAAAACAGCAAATCGCAGCCTATTTCAGTCTTTTGAATGACAAAATGGCTTATGACCCCAGAGAACGAAGTATTTGGAATCGAATCAATCGTCTTATACCCAATCAAAAGCGTCGTCGTAGTTATCCATCCGCAAAAATAGGTCGTCTGGCTGTAGGTAAAGAGTACGCTCATGAAGGATTAGGTTCGCAGATTATTGAATTCATCGAGGCAATGCTGGTCAAAAAACCCATGATGGGTTGCCGTTTCTTAACCGTAGATGCTTATTCTAACGCCACAAATTTCTATCGAAAGAACGACTTCGAATATTTCACGATGTTGGATACGCTTGATAAAACTCGATTGATGTACTTTGATTTGAAGCCTTTCAAAGAACGTATAGAACAACAATTATGACCCAAAATCAAGCGGTAATAGAGACAATTGAAATGTTGGGTGGTATAGCAACGCTAAACCAGATAAACCAAAACATTTTCAAGATAGAGGATTGCAAATGGAAAACAAAGACACCATTTGCAAGCGTTCGCCGCATCGTGCGTCAAACTAATGGCATATATCGTATCAAGCCCGGTCTCTATGCGCTGGAATCTCATCGTCAGGAATTAGAAGGAAACGGCATCCTGGTGCAAAACGAGCAT
>ONBH01000009.1 GCA_900316005.1 uncultured Bacteroidales bacterium
GCTACAGAGGCATCCAAGGTGACATTCAACTTACCCTCTGCGCCTTTCTTGGTCGTAATAATAATCACACCATTTGCCGCGCGCGATCCATATATAGAAGCAGATGCTGCATCTTTGAGGACCTGGATAGACTCTATATCGTTGGGGTTAAGCTCATGCATTCCCGAAGTCGTGGGAACACCGTCAATGACGTAAAGAGGATCATTGGAAGAATTCAAAGATCCTGTACCGCGGATACGGACTGTCGCCGTTCCGGAGGGGTTACCATCCGCAGAGATATTCATGCCCGGCACCTTTCCTTGAAGGGCTTTCATCGGGTTGTTTTCCTGCTGTTTCTCCAAGTCGGAGGCACTGATAGCGGTCACGGCACCGGTAAGGTCGGCCTTACGCTGGGTGGTATAACCGGTAACCACCACTTCTTCAAGCAACTCGCTGTCTTCAGCCAATTGGATTTGGAGGTTTTCTGCAGCAGCAATCGTCTGTGTAGCATAACCTACATAGCTAATTTCCAGCGTTGCTCCTTCGGCTACCTCCAAAGAAAAGTTACCGTCAAAATCGGTAATTGTACCATTGGTGGTACCTTTTTCCAAGACACTGGCACCGATGATTGGCTCGCCTGTAGCCTTATCAATAACCACACCCGAAGCCGGATGGGCTATCACGGGCAACGCAAAGAGCACCATCAGTAACCATGTGAAAAATGTTTTTCTCATGATGTTTGTTATTTAGGACTATTTTAAATTTTCAGGTAATTCGGGCATCGCACCGTTCTGCGTGCAGACGAAGGCGCTGACCTGTACGGCGTTCTCATGCGCCTCGCGAATGGATTTGCCCTGCAGCATGCGTGCTACAAACGTAGCCGTGAAGCTATCACCGGCGCCTACGGTATCAGCTACTACAACCTTAGGAGTCGATATGTAGCTCTCCTCGTCTTCGGTAAAGACGTACGAGCCAATAGCGCCACAGGTGAGGATAAGCATCTTCAGGTTGTATTTGGCAATAAGGTCGCTACATACCAGACGTGTCTTCTCGGGGTCTTCTGCTATGAGTTTGCCGGGGGTGGTTGAAACACCCAGCAGCATAGTCGCCACTACATCCAGTTCCTCATCGTTAATCTTGAGCACGTTGGCACGGTTCAGCGACTCAGCTATAACCTCGGCGGTGTACCAACGCTGACGGAGGTTGATGTCAAACACCTTCATCGCCGTGCGGGGAGCAGCGTCCAGGAAGGCATGAATGGTCCGGCGACTGATCTCGCTACGCTGCGCCAGCGAACCGAAGCAGATAGCCTCAGCGTTGCGGGCGATATCCAGCATCTCGTCCGTCAGGGGGATATTATCCCACGCTACACCCAGACAAATATCGTACTGCGGTATGCCCTTGTCGTCAAGGGTCACCTTTACTGTACCCGTGGGTTGCTCCACACGGGGTAGTACATAACGCAAATCGACCTTTTCAAAAGTTTCAACGATCTCTTCGCCCAACTCGTCATCACCGATGGCTGAGATAGCACATCCGTTCAGGCCGAATTGGCTTACATGGTACGCAAAATTAGCGGGAGCGCCTCCTAACTTGCGTCCTTCAGGCAGGCAGTCAAAGAGCGCCTCACCTATTCCTACTACATACTTCATATGAGATTTAAGATTTAAGATTTAAAATTTAAAATTTAGGATTTAAAATTTAAGATTTAAAATTTAAGATTTAAAATTTAGGATTTAAAATTTAAGATTTAAAATTTAGGATGCCGATTTACTTCTTAATTTTGAGCGTGTAGCCTGTCAGGTAGAGGGCACCGACAGCCATGACGAGCACAGCCCCTACCGTGCCAACAGCCTGACTGGCAAAGCCCATAAAGAGCGGGAAAATTGTACCGCCGAACAGACCCATGATCATCAGTCCGCTGACCTCATTTTGCTTATCGGGTTCTGCCTTTAGGGCCTCAGCAAAGATGATAGAGAAGATATTGGAGTTACCGAATCCCACCAGTGCGATGCCTGTGTAGAGCATAGCCTGACTCTGACCCATACCCATGAGAACCATAGCCGCAACAATCATCAGCGCTGAGATAGCAAAGAAAATCTTAGAGGGCACATAGCGCAGAATAAACGAGCCACTGAAACAGCCGATGGTACGGAAGATAAAATAGAGCGAGGTAGCAAAGGCTGCCTGATCCAGCGTCCAGCCCAGGCGTTCCATCAGCAGCTTCGGAGCCGTCGTGTTTGTGCCTACATCAATACCCACGTGGCACATGATACCGATGAAGCAAAGCAACACAAAGGGGTGACCTAACAGCTTGAAGCACTCCGCAAAGCCGGAACTCTTGCCATCCAGGGGTTGCTCTTCAATCTTAGTAAGGTACAGGAACAACATAGCCAGCACCCCAATAACACCGTAGATAACGAACACCACGCGCCAACTGAGGTCAAAGAGCTGAATAGCCCCTACGGCACCCCAAGTCATGATAATAGGAGCCATAAAAGAGGCTATCGCCTTCACAAACTGGCCAAAAGTCAGCGTAGCAGCCAGTTTATCGCCGCTGATGAGGTTGGTAACCAAGGGGTTCAGACTGGTCTGCATGATAGCATTACCGATTCCTAACAACGAGAAAGCTACCAACATCAGCCAGTACCCGTTACCAAACAGGGGTAGGATAAGTGATAACAGTGTTACCACCAGCGATACCAACACCGTGTTCTTGCGACCGATACGGTTCATCAGCGCCGAAGTCGGCACCGAGAAAATCAGGAACCAGAAGAACACCAGACTGGGTATAAAGTACGTCTCTGCCTCCGTCAGGTGAAGGTCGGCCTGTACGTGATTACTGGCTGCACCCACCAAATCCACGAATCCCATCGTGAAGAAGGTCAGCATCACCGGCAAAAAAGCCAGTTTATTTACCTTATTGTCATTTGCCATTTGCTTATTTATTTAGTTATTTAACAATTTAGATATTTACATCATAGATGGTAGCATTTCCGCCTTCAACCTCGACCTTATTGTACGGTTCGGAGGGGAAGACAAGGTTGGTCATAGCCCAATAGCCATTGGCATCGAAGGCTTCGATGGAACAATGGTCGATAAACAGAATCACGCGGTAGGTATCCTGCTTGACGAACAGCGGCGTGGTGGTATGCGCAGCAAACTCGGTAGAGAACGAGCAGTCGCCCGAAGCCGTTCGGTCCATCGAGAACGTACGGCGGTGCACATCCAAATTCATCATTACTTTCTCACCCTTGTCATTGGATAAGGTAACCACGCTGGATTCCGTACCGCTCAGCGTCAATTCTACGATAGCCACATCTGCAAGACGATGGGCCTTCGCTCCCTTCAGCGCCATAAACTCCGGCGAAGGAATTACGCGCACGCGATACGCGCCTGCGTCATCTGTATATAAGGAGAGCTCACGAGCAATGGTGTTCTGCGAACGGAAAGTCACAGTCGGTAGCACCTCGGCATACTGCCAGTTGGACATCCAACCTAAGGACACGATACGACCTTCGGGAGCATTATGCCAAGTAAAAGTGCTATAGTTATCCTTGCCGTAATCCAGCCATTTGGTCTCATCCGGTGTATCGGTGCATGTAAAGCAATGACCATTCCACTCGCCTACGAAATACTGCGTAGCACTACCGCCGAACGGACCACCAGGGTTAATGGAAACCAAGAGAACGTATTTTTCAGTAGCCATTTGCGATTGAGCATCGGTCACCTGTAATTTCAAAAGTTCAGGGCATTCCCAAACGCCACCGTGCGCACCAAGACCGGTTCCAAATGATGACTCATAATCCCACGACTTGAGGTCAGCCGAAGAATAGAAACGAATCTCCTGCTGGCAAGCAAGAGTCATAATCCATTTGCCGGCCAGTTCGTCCCATGTTACTTTCGGATCGCGAAAATCAGCTATATTGCCTTTCAATACCGGGTTGCCGGCATACTTGGTAAAGGTCATACCTCCATCCAAACTATAGGCGATAGACTGATGCTGACCACATACCTCCGACTGTGTGAAAATAGCTACGATAGCATTCTCGCCAAACCCGGCGGTATTGTGACGGTCAATAACGATAGAACCGGAGAAAATGGTCCCAATAGAGTCCGGCTCAAGGGCTATCGGGTGCTGCTCCCAATGAACAAGATCCGAAGAAGTAGCATGCGCCCAGTGCATCGGTCCCCAAGTGGTACCAAAGGGGTTATGTTGGTAATAGAGATGCCAAAGTTGAGAAGCTTCGTCGTAGAACATACCGTTCGGGTCATTCATCCAAAACTGCGCCGGTGAATGATGATAGACCGAACGGAAGGGTTCGTCTGTTTGGTGAACAAGAGTGGCTTTCGGCTGACAAGCAGTCAGAACCAAGAGCGTCATAGAGAGCAACGTGATGGTGATTTGTTTCATGGTATGCAACTATTTTAGCGTTTGTTTTTCGAATTACGCTGCAAAAGTACTGCTTTACACGCATATGTACAAATATAAATGTTGCAAAATATGCCACTCACGTTGCGCTGCAACATTTGAGACATATTTTGCAACATTTTTGGTAGTAAAAATTAACGTGCACTGGGCAGCTTGCCGAAGTAGTCCTTGTAGCACTTGGTGAAATAACCGGGCGAGGAGAAGCACAACTGCATGGCTACCTGTTGTACCGTCATATCAGTCGTACGGAGTAGTTCGTCAGCCCGAATGAGGCGTCGCTCGCGGATGTAGTCTAAGGGGCCCTTACCGGTAATGGCTTTCACGCGGCGAAATATCTGCGTGCGACTCAGTGCCAACTGGCTACCCAGAAACTCAACATTAAGATTCGGGTCTGTCAAGTGATCCTCTACAATCTGCTTCATCCGCTCACCAAACGCCACATCGCGCTGATTGAGTTGGATAGCCTCCTGAACTTCCTCGAGCTGGGGTAATATCTCGCGTTTGATTTCCTTCTTGATGTTGCGCTGCGAATAAATCAGGAACCCCAAGGCAAGGAAGAAGAATATACCGACAAGCACCAGCGACACGATGAGAATAGTTCTGCCGCTTTGTATCTGCTGCCAACGCGACTCCGATTGCAGTTGCACGATATGCAGCGTCTCTAAGTCGTGCAGGCGTGCGCGGTATTGGGCTAACATCGGATTGGCGATACCGGCATCAATAAGCAGTGTTTCCAGGATGGTATCGCGCACAAAGGGCTCGTTGGCCAGGATACGTGCAGCCGTCTCAATAATCATATCGCCGCGCGATGGGTATGCAGCCGTACATTCGATTGTACCATTGACGATAGCCTGCAGGCCTACCACAATGCCATCAACGCCCATAATGGGTACACTACCCTCGGGATAAGCGTCGCAGTCACGCACCGCCTCGGCGGAACCGATAGCCATCAGGTCGTTCTGCGCCACGATGATATCTACATCAGGATGCGTACAGAGATAGGCCGTTACCGCCCGATAAGCATCGTCTTTCATCCAACTGCCCATCACCGAGTCTATCACAGGCATCATCTCTTGTTCGGCGTACGTCTGCAGTTGGGCCATCATCCCTCGGTGGCGAAGAATGGTCGGGGCAGAGTTGGGCAGACCCGTTACCTCCAACACGTGTATCGGACGCTGCATGGCACGCTGTTTCTGCAGAATCCAATCAGCCATCAGTTCACCTACTCGCACATTGTCACCACCGACGAAGGCAGTCCATTCGTCGCCCGACACACGCCGGTCTGCAACGATGACCGGTATGCCCGCCTGATACGCACGGCTGACGGCTGGTTTGACCTCCTCCGTTTCATTGGGGGATACGATGAGCAAATCCACGTGCTCGCTGATGAAGCTGTCAATCTGGGCGCACTGCAACTCATTGCTGCCATAGGCAATGCGCGTGTGCAACGTCATATCGGGATAAAGCAGCAACTCGCGGCTCATCTCGCTATTCATCTTCTCACGCCAGGCATCATCCAGACACTGGCTCACAGCGATATGATACTTATGCTGAGGACAAGAACAACCGGCTAAAAGAAGCGGCAAAAATAGCAATATAAACACTATCTTACGCATATTTCCGTCATTTTGCGCGCAAAGATACAACTTTTCTTTGACATATGCAAATAAAAATGCATAAATAGCAGACATTTATGCATTTTTTAACTTATTTGTTAATAAAAGAGTCCTATCCAAAGGCACTAAGCGCGGTCTAACCCAATCATCTGCGTGAGGCGGTCATAGGCGACACGCTGCATCTTGATACAGAAGAAAATGAGAAATACAAACCCAAGACCTCCGATCAGCGGGTTCACCATACTACTCATTGCCAATGAATCATAGATGCCATGCGCCAAAACAGGCACCAAGAGGATAGAAATAGCCGTTGTAGTATCATGACGCACAAAATGATACATTGAATAGTAGTACCCCATAAATACCGCAAAAGCATAATGCCCCGGTACTGCCATGAGGGCACGGGTAACTGCTACCGAAACCCAGGCCTCTTCATGATTGAGGACATAACCTACATTTTCTACCGCAGCGAAGCCCAGACTGACACATACGGCATAAACGATACCATCAAAGTGCTCGTCGAAATAGGGATTGCGACGCAGCACCAGCCATAGGGCGATGAGTTTAAGCGTCTCCTCGGGCACGGCAGCGCAGAGGAAAGCATTGAGCGTGGTGCCAATGATGGTAGTGGGTTCCTCGCCGTTGAAGAGCAAGGTGCCCATGAAGCTCTCCCAGAAAACTGCCGGTATGCAGATGAGCGCACCGAATATGACGGCCTTTAACAACTGGCGGAATGGCTCCTTTGTCGCATCTTTGTGCCATACAAAGAGGAGAAGCAGAATGGGCGGCAACAAGGCCGCAAGATACTTAATTGCCATATACAATTGGATGATTCATACAGTTTATTCTATTTTATGCTGCTGCATTCTACGCGCATTCTTCAAATGCGAGTGCAAAATTACTACTTTTTTTCCATATGGACGAATATTTTGCGAAGCTTTTTTATATTTTCGGCTAAAAATGCTGATTTTAGTTTGTTCATGTCATTTTTTTGTTGTAATTTTGCAGTCCAAATAGCAAATTAGAATATAACAATATATAGAATAGACATTTAAATCTTCAGCACATGCGACGCGAACGATCTGCCTTTTTTATTCTCTTCGTCTGGGTGCTGCTCATGGCATTGGGCACTACGATAGCCTATTTTCTATGGACTATATTACCCGATCGAAATGCTGTGAGTAGCCTGAAAGCCCTGCAAGCCATGCAGGTGCTCTTCCTCTTCATCTTACCCGCCCTGGCTGTAGCATGGATTTTTCAAGAGAAACCCGCCCAATGGCTGGGTCTAACCACCTTTCCCGCACCGAAAGTATGGCTCTATGCCTTCCTACTGATGCTCGTCATGGTGCCCGGCATCAATCTGCTATCGTATTGGAATCAGCAGTTAAGCCTACCCGCCTGCCTCAGCGGCGTGGAGGAACAGATGAAGTTGCTGGAGGAAAAGAGTGCCGAATTACTTCGCCAATTTATGAACACAACCTCCTTCGCAGGCTTTTTGGTCAATTTGGGTCTTATGGCTCTACTGCCGGCTATAGGCGAAGAACTGACCTTCCGCGGCGTACTGCTGCATACCCTCACTACGAGAACCCAGAACCGAGAACCCAGAACCGAGAACCCAGAACCTCACCTCGCCATTTGGGTAACGGCGATTATCTTCTCGTTCGTGCATTTTCAGTTCTACGGTTTCGTACCGCGCATGCTGATGGGAGCCCTGCTCGGTTATATGCTCTGCTGGACAGGCAGTCTGTGGATAGCGATGCTGATGCACTTTACGAACAATGCCATCGTGACCATACTATACTTCATCTGCCTACGCGGGGGATATGACACCGCTACGCTGGATGCGATTGGCAGCGGGGATACCCTCTGGTTGGGCATCCTTAGTATTATCGTATCGGTAATCGGGATTTATCTGTTCCGGCGCTCCCTGACAATGAGCAACGCCTCTTCACGCACATCGTCGGGCAGCTGAATGCCACGTAGCTGCATGCTGCGCACCCAGCCTGTCACATCATTCTCTTGTAGGGTGTGGAAGACCTCGCGAATCTGGTCTGCCTCTTTGTCGGTATAACTATTCGCATCTATTCCGGCAAGTTTATCCAACTCCTCATCGTCGTAATAGACGACCTCGGCATTGGTCTGCAGCAGGGTCTCACGTTCGCATACCAAGTGCTGACCGCAGCACTCCCCTTCGAGATTCTGCCGTTCACGTTCCTTGGCCTCCTGTTCCGCCTTGAGACGCGCCTCCTCGTCGCGACTTTCGCGACGTGCCCTAACCTCAAAGAGTATCAAGATCAGAAGTCCTAATCCGACAAATAACGCTAACTCAACCACAAATTAATGAATAATGATTAATGAATAATGAATATTGCCGGGGGGATTAGCTTACTTCATCTTCCTCGATGACGAGGTTGTTAATGATGAAGTTCTGGCGTTCCATGGTGTTCTTGCCCATATAGTATGCCAATAGGTCTTTGACGGCATCTTCCTTGCGCAGCGTGACTTGGTCGAGGCGAATCTCCTGCCCGATAAAGCCCTTGAACTCGTCGGGTGATATCTCACCCAGGCCTTTGAATCGGGTAATCTCAGGGCTCTTGAGCTCCTTGAGCGCTTTGAGGCGTTCGTCTTCGCTATAGCAATAACGTATCTCCTGCTTGTTCTTCACGCGGAAAAGCGGAGTCTGGAGGATATAGACGTGGCCTTTTTTCACCAGGTCGGGGAAGAACTGAAGGAAGAACGTGAGCATCAGTAGGCGGATGTGCATACCGTCAACATCGGCATCGGTGGCGATGATGACTTTGTTGTAGCGCAACTCATCGAGTCCGTCCTCTATATTGAGCGCCGACTGCAGGCAGGCGAACTCTTCATTCTCATAGACAACCTGCTTGGTTAGTCCGTAGCAGTTAAGCGGCTTACCGCGCAGCGAGAACACCGCCTGGGTGCGTACGTCGCGGCTTTTGGTGATACTGCCGGAGGCGGAGAGACCCTCGGTGATGAAGAGCGAACTCTCCTGACGCAGGTCATCATCGCTTTCCTTGGATGAACGAACTGGTTTCGGATCGTTGTAATGCACCTGGCAGTCACGCAGCTTAGGGTTATTGAGCAAGTTCTTCTTGGCGCGCTCGCGTGCTACCTTCGAGACAGCTGCAATGGCTTTGCGTTCCTTCTCGCTGTCCTGAATCTTCTGCAGCATGATATCAGCTGTCTCGGGATTCTTATGGAGGTAGTTATCGAGCTGCTGCTTCACGAAGTCGTTGACGAACTTATTGACGCTAATACCGCCGGTGGGCGACATATCCTTAGAGCCCAACTTCACCTTGGTCTGCGACTCAAAGACGGGTTCCTCTACATTGATAGCTATCGCTCCCACGACGCCGTTGCGGATATCCACCAGTTCCTGGTTCTTATTGAAGAACTCCTTGATGGTACGACCGATGGCTTCTTTGTAGGCCTGCTGGTGCGTACCGCCCTGTATGGTGTGTTGGCCGTTGACGAAAGAGAAATATTCGTCGTTATTTTGGTTGGTATGCGTCAGGGCTATCTCAATATCTTCGCCCTTGAGGTGAATAATCGGATAGAGAGGATCGACGGTCATATTCTCCGTCAGTAGGTCCAACAGACCGTTCTTAGAGGCGAACTTGCGGCCGTTATAGACCAGAGTCAGCCCTGTATTGAGGTAGGCGTAGTTGCGGAGCATGGTCTCCACATAGTCGTCACGGAACTGGTAGTTTTCAAACAGCCCCTTCGAGCCATCGGGGCGGAACTCGATGATTGTACCCCGTTTCTCCGGCCCGTTGTATTCCTGCACGTCGCTGTCGTTGACGATGCGCCCTTGGCTGAACACGACGCGGCGAGTCTTGCCATCACGGAATGACTGCACCACGAATTCTTCTGAGACAGCATTGACAGCCTTCAGACCGACGCCGTTCAGGCCGACAGACTTCTTGAAGGCCTTGGTATCATACTTACCGCCGGTATTGAGCATGGAGACAGCCTCGACCATCTTACCCAGGGGTATGCCGCGTCCGTAGTCACGCACACGCACACGACCGTCACCGATGTTGACCTCGATGACCTTACCCTCGCCCATGCGGTACTCATCAATACTATTGTCGATAGTCTCCTTGATGAGGACATAGATACCATCGTCGGAGTGACTACCGTCACCCAACTTACCGATGTACATACCCGGACGGCGCCGGATATGATCCATGTCATCCAGATGGATTATATTCTCCTCAGAATAGTCTGCCATACCTTTCTTGAGCGGCTACTCGGCTACCGTAAATGCAGGCACATAGGGTTCGGCATACGTGCCTTGCTGGCCGTCGTTGACAAAGGGGAAAGATTCGCCATTGAAGATATTGGTGTAGTAGCCCGACCAATAGCGCAAGGTCACATTACCCTCTACGCCATTGATGAACAAGAAGAACAAACCGTCATCTTCCGGAGAAACCACCCCGATACAATCACCGTTTTCGGTGAACGCGCCCAGCAGGTCATCGTTCGTCAGGCGGAAGTCCTGGGCGAGCTCGGGATACTGATTGAGCAAGTCAACCTTGACGATGGACGTCATCGACGAGGTATAGTCATACGCGTCGCTCACCGTCCAGGTGGTAGGACGGCTAATGTTCCCCTTCAGGGTTTCCTCCACCTGCGGGGTTGGTGTGGGAGTAGGATCATCGGGTTGGTTCTGATTCTTGGAACATGCCGAACAGATAATCATGATGGCTGCACAAAGCGAGCCGATTGCATAAGCAAAAACATTTTTGCGTTTCATATTGTTTGTCGTTTGTCGTTAGTCGTTTGTCGTTGGTCGTTTGAGCAATCCCTTAGGCTCCTTTCAAAGGGGTAGAAGGATTCTTGATTACATAATTAGCGTACAAAAGTACTGCTTTTTTTTGATATATGCAAATAAAATTAGAAAAATCGCCCCCAAGAGGGCGATTTTTCTTGTAGCCTACAGCTTTTTGCCGGTCAGATCGAAGCGCTCGCCATCACGAATGATGATGATGTGGCCGTCCTCGAATACCTTGTACACACCGGTATTGTCCATGGGCATCAGCACCACAGGCGATTCGATGGAACCGGCGTGGGCGTCGGGGGCATAGAGAACCTCTCCGCGAGCCTCACCACAGGGAGAGGGAGTCAGGATGGTGCCGTCCTCCGTCTCGAAGCGCAAGGTGCCGGAACGGTCGGATTGGATGGTGAGGAAATATAACCCCTCTCCGGCTCTTCCCTCAAGGGAGAGAGGAGTGGCCACGCCGACGAGTTCATCGCCGATATAGGCGCGAAGGGTGGTGTATGTTTGTTCTCCATTTTCGATGCGGGCAATCATTGTCATGTTGGATGCCGCAGCGGGGTTGGAGAAGGCATTTTCCATCGGTGTCGGGTTATCGGTTTCCGATGCCCGGTTGGCACGCAGCGGAGCCGAGGTCTTGGCCTTCTTAACATACTTCATCGTCACGTAGCCGTCACCCAAGCGGCGGAAGAGGTATCCCTGACCCGGACGGAGCGTCTGCAGCGAGCCCTCCCACTTGCCGTTCTCGGTGAAGACGGCGAACTGGGTGCGCGACTTGATGAGGTCGCCCACGGTGGCCTTGTCGTAGTAGTCGGCCAGGGCGTCGCGCGTGGACGCGGGTTCGCTGAGCAGGTAGGCGATGGCGTTCCAGCCCTTGCAGATGGTCAGCGTGCGCTGGTCGTCGGTGAGCGCCTTGCCCTCGACGGTGGTATTGAAGCCATCACGCGTGCGCATCATGTACATGTTCTTGTAGTTGACGGACGTGAGTTTACCCCTCCATGCCACGGTGTCGGGCGTGACGGTCAGTTCGGCGAACGACTGTCCGGAGGGCGACTTGATGAGGTCACCTTCGCTGAAGCCCGACTCGATGGGGAAGAGGTAATCCAGCTTATCGCTGATGGGACGGATGTACATGGATACCCAGTTCCAACCCTCCAAGAGGCTGAGTTGCTGTATCTCGCCGGCCGAGGTAGATAGGCGGATGGGCTCCTCGGGCGAGATGCCGCTGAGGGCATTGGCCTGGAATTTCTGCTTGACGGAAGGCATCAGGTTGTAAATCTTACCCGTGGATGCCTGCCAGAGCTTGAAGCTGAGCGGCTTGCCGTTCATCTCGGAGGTGCCGTAGATGGTCAGGTAAACGAAGCTGGTGCTGGTCTGGTTGGCAAAAGTGTTGTTGGCCAGGCCCACCATCTGTCCTTCGCAGAAGACAGCCACGCGGTCCAGCTCGTCGCTATCGAAGTGGCCGGCGCCGTACTCGCTCTCGATGTACACCTGTCCGCGCAGCGTCATGCTGTTGGAATAGAGGTCTGTATTGATAGAACTGTCATCCCACGGGCAGACGGCCTCTACGGTGTACTCGATATAGACGGGTTCGCTCAGGCCGTTCTCGTCGGTGAGGTAGACGATGTCGGTGTAGAAGCCGACGGGCATCTCGAAGTCCGGGCAGAAGTAGATGGGCTTGGACTCCATCGGGTCAATGGAACCATACTCGGGTTCGGCCGTCAGCCAGTCGGGCAGCGACTCAATCTTGAACTGATGGCGTTTGCCGGTGGTATTGATGATGAGGTCCTGGTTGCAGTAGTAGTTGCCGGGCTGGTTGGTCATGTCGCCATAGCGTACCCAGTACTCCTGCTTGTTCAGGTTCCAACGCAGGGCGCTGCGGTCCACGAAGGCCGTCCACGAAACGGGCGAGGGCATGGGGTTGCCGTGCAGGTCCTCCACATCGCGCACGGTGATGTAGATGCTCTGCTTGTTCACCTCGCTGTCCTGCATGCGCAGGTTGATGAGCAACTCCTCCTGGTTGAAGGTCCAGCCGAAGTTGAGTTTGCTGAGTAGTCCCTTGTCGCTGGTGGGCGCATAATCGACCTTGTCGGCATGGGAAGCGGCGTTGGCCGTCAGTACCAGCGGCACGACTTTGTCGAGAACCTGTCCGGTGGTGCGGTCGCGGAACTCACGGCGGTCGTTCACGCTAAAGAACTGCTCCAATATGCCGTTGGCGTTGAGGCGCTGTTCCTCGAAGGGCAGATAGCCCATCAGACCCATCTCGTCGCCCACGGGCGAAGCGTTGTAGTAGTCCTGCACCATGGATGCGGGCAGCGACTGCTCGAATACCGCCAGTTCGTCCACATTACCCTCGAAGCCTTGGCCGCCCAGGTACATCGCGCCGCTGACGGCAGCGAACTTGGTGGCGCCGGCGGTGTTGGTAATCTGTCCGTCGATAAATACGGCTGCCGTATTGTACGAACGATTGATGGACAGCGCAAAATGGTGCCATTCGCCATCGTTCAGGCCGTCACCTACCTGCCACTGGTTGGCCGCGCTATGCAGCATGAGTTTGCCGTTTTCGAAGGCAAGGAGCGTACCGGTAGCGGTGCTGTCGGTGGCGAACCAACCGGCACGGAAGAGCGGGGCATCGGCAGACAGGGTCTTGAACCAGAACATCAGGGTCTCGTCGTAGTTCGCAGAGCGGGCCAAGAGGTTGCCTGCCAGCTCGACGGAGTCGTTCTGCAGCTTCAGCGAGATACCTTTCTGCAGTTTCCAGGTAGTACCCGAGAGGTAGAGGTTGGCGCCGTTGGCTTTGTCAATCATGACGTCGCCCTTACCCTCGTTCATGCGGTAGTAGGCCAGCAGTTCGCGTTCGTAGCCGGTCAGGTAGTGGCCGTTGGTGGCGGCTATCTCGTCCAGGGTGAGGGCCTTGGTCCAGAGGCGTGCCTCCAGCATGTCGCCGGTGTAGCCCAGACCGTAGATAAGGGGCGACGATGCGCTCAGCACCGTCTCGTCGGGCAGCGGACCCGTAGCGGGGTCGGTCACCTCGGTGGTACCGGTATAGAAGCGGACGGTCTTGGTATCGTTGTCAAAGGCCATGATGACGCGGGTGAACTCCAGCATGGGGGACTCCAGCTGACGCGAGGTGATGCGTTCCTGGCCCACCTGGGTAAAGAGGCGGTTGTCGGCCGTCTTACCGAACAGCAGGTTGACGCCCTCCACCACGGAATAGGAGAAGAAGGTCTCCTCATTATAGGGGTTGGCGGGGCGTACCAGCATATCCAGCGAGAACGACTTGCCCGTAAGCGAACGGCTGATCTCGGTGTGGGCATAGGAGTCGGCCGTGCCGTTGAAGTGGATGGCCGTTCCGGCGGTGATGCCGGTCTCGTTGGTGACGCCCTTGAGCTGGAAGTTGTTATCCTCGTCCAGGTAGTTGCCGGCGATGGGTTCCGAGAAGCGGAGCTTCAGGTTATCGCCGATGCCGAGGATGGCGTTGGCGGGTTCCGCCTCGCCGAACAGGACGGGCGGACGGGTGTCCTTCACACCGCTGATGACGGGCGACGCCTTGCTTACAAAGCCCGAACCGAAGCGGCAGAACGATACTGCGCGCAGGTCGTATTCCTGCTCCATGGGGTCACGCTCGCCGTAGAAACGGAAGGGCTGGATGCGGCCGTTCTCTATCATGGCCTTGTTGCCGGTGGCCAGGTTGTAGAGGCTGTCGTCGGCGTAGAACGAGCACAGGTTCACCCACATCTCGTCGCTCTCCTTTGTGAGCTTGTACTGGAACTCGATGTGGTCGAAGTTCTTGTGGTGGATATTGAATCCGTCGATGTCAACGGGCAGATAGTAGCCCACCGAGTCGTGCTGCGAGAGGGTGTTCATCACCCAGTTTGGGCGCGGCGAGGCGATGTTGACGGGGCTGGACTCGGGCAGGAAGTGTACGCTGAAGTTCAGGAACGCATAGGTCTTCATACAGTCGCCTACGTTGAAGTACAGCGACAGGTTTTCGTAGTCATCCACTTCGCCGCGTTCTACCTCCATCACCTGACTGATCACTTGTCCGGGCAGCAGGAAGTAATTCAATCCCTGCGAGAGCGGTGCGCCGTTGATATACACTTTCGCACCATGCGGGTTGCTGTCGCCGGTGAGCGAGAGTGAGAAACCGGTACCGGTGGACGGGAAGCCGAACTGTACCTGACCTTCGTTCTTGAGCTCCAGATGGAACACGGCGCGCTGGTTGGACGGCACATTGCTGACCTCGTAGCGGTCGATGCTCATCTCCGGCACGGCGATCGCCATGGTGGGGTTGTTGATAATGGTTCCCTTGTTGTAGAACTTGGTCTTCTCCTCCTTCTCATGGATACAGTAGGTAGCACCCGCCTCGGTAAAGAACACGTACGAGCCGAATACATCCCGGTTCTCGTCGTAATCCACGTTATCCATCACAACAGCCGTCTTTTTGCGCCAGAGGCTGTCCTGCGGAGCACGATAGACGCTGACGGTGATGTCGCCCTGGTCATCGGGCGCGAGGGTGAAACCACACGATTTCTTGTTCGTCTGGTCCGTATTGGTGCGACTGCTGGAATTGAAACTGATGACCGGTTCCCATTTCATCTTGAATTTGGAGGTATTGGACACGGTTCCCAATTCCAGTTCGTTGTCGTCCTGGTCTTTCTTGGCCTTCAGTTGGTTCAGGGCCTCGGATACCGCAGTACCGAACACTTGGTCATCGCCGAAGAAGTCACCTAGGTTCTGGAACGTCTTCATAAGCATCTGTTGGCCCATCTGCGTAGCATATTTCTCGCCTTCGCCGGCAAACATATCGCCTTGCGGTGCCTCGTTGTAGTTGGCCGTAGCAGCGTAGTTGTCGGTGTGCGAGAGGGTATTGCCGAACGACACGCTGTACGTACCCACGTGCTGACCCGACTGGCGGGCGATTACTTTCTCGCGTTCGTTCAGTACAATCATACCCAACCAGTCAACAATGGTGTTGTCCAGCGCAGCGATACGGTCGGGATAGACCTTGGTGCTGCCCGTGGGCAGGAAGATGCGGTAGGAGCCGCGCGCCAAGGTGTCCTGCAGGCTGACGGCGGTAGTGGAGTCGATGTACCAATATACCGGCTCGTTCATGGCATCCGCTGCCGCTTGTGCGGCTGTTGAGTCCGGGAAGCGCATCAGCAGGCTCTGGCGCTGCAGGGCCAGTTGCGGGATGACGGTCTCCAGAATGTAGTACTGCGAGTAGGCAAAGGTGTTCGAAACCACCGAACCCATCACCACTTTCTCACCGGTCACCAGATAGAACGGACGGCCGTCGGCACCTATGCCGCTGGCATGCACGTGTATCGTGCCCGCCTGGATGGCCGGCTGGCGTGCCTGGTAGAGCGAGTCGTTGATGATGGCTACCGACTTGGCCTTACCCGTCAGCTGACTCATCGTAGCGCCTACGAACACGTCGGCATTCGAACCGATGCCGGTCTTGTTTTTCTTGCTCGATGTGCTGATTCGTTCGCTCGTGGTGAACTGATAGGTGTATTTGTAACCCCACGACCATTCGTGTACGATAGGCACGGTGAAGGAGAACTGCTTGCTATTGGTGAAGTTGGCGCCGTAGTACGAACCTGCTCCTTCGGGTGCGGTAACGGTACCGATATCGTGGGACACGTTCAGTCCCCAGGTGGGTGTCAGGTTCACACCGGCTTTCCAGTCGTAACTCTCGTTGTAGGAATAGGTATAGGTGGTACCGTTCTCTATCCATGCCGAACTGCCGTTGCCACCCGGGTCGCGCACGATATCCAGCAGGGTGACACCGGCTTCGGTTGCGGTCAGCTCGTTGCCTTGTGCTATATCGCCCAACACATAGGCGCGGAAGGCGTCGGTCTCCACCGTGTTACCCTCGTATTCCAGTGCAACGCTCACGGTTGACAGTGCATCCTCGCCGTAGGTCTGTGTCTGGATATGGTCGACGGTCAGCCATACGTTGCGGTTCTTGCCCTGTTGGTTCAGCTCGTAGGTGGTGTGGTTGGTAGAGTTGTGCATGCCGTTGCGCACCGTCACGGAGCCGCCGCGCTGCGGCACGCGGTCCAAGCGCTGCGTGGGGTCGTTGTTGTAGTAGTAGTCCTCGTAGGCCTGCGCCTCAAACTGGTAGCGGCGGTTGTAGTAGAAGAGGGGGTAACCCATCGTGTAGTTCACCGTGCCGTCCTCCTGCTTGGTATATAAGGGCACTTTCTCCTTGATGTTGGGGTTGATGCTGTTGGCATCGATGCTCTGTTCGCCGTAGCCGTCCTGCTCCAGGCCGTACAGCATTTGCGTGAGGTGCACCTTGACGGGCGTACGGTAGATGCGGTCGTAGACGGCGTTGTAGTGCACGCTGTCACCCTCGCGCACCACGTCGTAGGACTGCAGCGGCGCGTTGGTCAGATCGAAGTTCTCGTTGCCGGCGCCGGCTGTGAACAGCGTGGCGTAGCCTTGAGCCGAAGCCTGTATCACCTTGTACTTCACGGGGAAGAGATCCACCTGGTACTCACCCGTCTGTGGGTCGGGATGGATGGTGATGCGCTTCTTCTCAATGAGCATGTTGGTCGTTCCGACGATGCGAGGCTGACTAGTTGAACTAGTCCACACCTCGTGGGCGATGGTCTGCTGAATTGTATCACGAGATAGGTCATTCGGGTCGTGCACAAAGTGGGCCACATTGTCGCCCTCCAGCTGCAGCACGAGCTGCACGTTGTCGCCTATATTGTTGGTACCCAAGCCGAAAGCCTCGGGCAGGTCACGCTGGTCGATACCGCCGGCTACACGGCCGACGAGGCGCACCTTGGTCATGTCGTAGAACCGCACGCCATCCAGCGCCTTGGTCAGGGCAAAGGTGTCGGTTCCCTCCTCCACATGCAGGATGCCCTCGCCCTCGAAGGTATGGCCGGGCTTGAAGATACGCAGCGTGTAGGGCTGGCCCTTGGTGAGCGTCAGCTCGAAGTTTCCGTCCGTGCCGGTCTGCAAGGGCGTGCCGCTGCGCAGCAGCGTGTCGCCGTTCAGCGTGAACATGGCGCCCGCTACGGGAATGGTGGACAGCTTGTACAGCGCACGGCCGGTCAGGCGCGCCGTGGAGGTGTTCATAAAGCTGACACCCGTGGTAACGGCGTTGTCGGCCGAGAGGGTGACGCTGGCGCTTTGCGCGCTCGTATAATTATAACTGAATAGCGCGTACGTGTGCGCGGGCACGACGGCGTACTGGGTACTAGCGCCTATATCGTAGCTGAGGCTGTCGAACAGGAATGTTCCATCCGAGCCTGTCGTCATGGTCTTGACGGTGGTGCCGTCCGGTCCTTCCAGTGCTACCGCCACACCCGCCATACCGCTGTTGTCCGGCATGAGGATGTTACCGCTTATCTCGCCGTAGGGCGAACGCCAGCCTTCGGCAGAGGCGCTGTTGTCAGAAGTCTTACCGTTGCAGTAGTAGTGCGCTGTGACAACGTACTCGTAGTGCTGATTCGGTACGGCGGTCTCATCGAAGAACGAGTTGTCCTGACCGGTATAGATGGTATCTGCCGCAGCATCGCTGTTCTTCGCGACGCGCGTCAGCGAATAGCTATCTACCGCTACGGACGAGGGCACCCAACTCAGCAGTACACCACGTTTCTGCTGCCCGACGGCTGCACCCTGGCTGGCAGTAAACGAGGTGATGGTTGCCGCCTCGTCGAAATAGAGGCTCGGGCCATGGATGGCTACCGGCTTTAGGAAATCAGTATTAAGCACTTGCAGGTCGCTGCTCGTCTGGTCAATGCGCACGGCATAGTTGATATGTGCGCAGGCAGTGTTTGCCACATCGGTAAAGCTTGCCATCCACGAGCCGTCCGCCAAACGGCGAATACTATCCTGCGGGATAATAATCTCGCTGGTATAGCCCGTCTCCTGAATGGTACGCTGCAGCACCAACTTAGCCGTACGGTCCCACATACAGCGGCCGGAGGCATCCAATTGGTACTTAGCGTTTAGTCTATTGTATAAGTCCTCCTTAGCATTATCCAACCTTGAATCTATTTCAGGTGGCACTATTTTATTATATACAAAGCTATACAGACCATTAGAATAAAATCTACTTGGTGCATATCCTTCTATTCGCACAGAGCCGCTGGTTGATATTAATAATTTTTGCCAAAAATATGCTGATCCGGCTCTTCCCTCCATGATGCTATTAGCAGGAAACGTATATTCTCCGGGAGGCATATGTGTCCAGTCCTGTATAATCGAACCATCATCAGCATCCTTTATGCGTAGTTCTAAAATTGATGTATCCATGACAGCTGTACTACAGTCCACACAAGGATTATAGGAAAGATTTATAGTCACATCCATGAGAACATGTTTTATAGAACAGTTATAGGTGCACAACTCTCTCGGTATCAACGGAGTTGATGCCACCGGAGAATTGTCAAGATGAATATTGAAATGCACCTTGCGGTTGGTCTCGTATTCGGGATCCAAGGTATAATCCGCCTGCACGCTATCCAGCGGAGCGAGGAAGTTGTGCTTTTCCAACGTATCCTTTTGCGAGAAATTCTCAACCCATCCCCAAATGGACGAGGAAGCACGACGCACACGGTAATAAACAGGGATTGAGGGCTTACGATACTCATCGCTGTAAATAGATATGTCGAGACGAGCTAAAAAATTACCATTGTCATCTTTAAGTATATAATCTTCATCTGCTACGCTATATCTGCTAATAGTGGTGTCCAACTTTAATGCATTGCCCGACCACGTATCACGGCTTTTATCCACATACTGATAAATACCCGTCGAATCGCTGCGGGTCATCGGGAGAACAGCTAACTGCTTTGCATCCGAGAAGTCAGGCTGCGTGGCACGTTGCACCTCGAAGTAGTCACCGTCCACCAGGTCTCTCAGAGTCGGGTTCTTGATACGCCACTCCAATACATTGTTACCGGTATAGGTGCCCGTGGCATCCAGCTCTTCCGTCACCGTTAAGTCGTAAATGCGGTGGTAGGGTTTGATATCCTGCTTGGTCGTCACCTGCGTACTTATGACCTCTTGCGGTTTCTTTGTACGAATCACTTTGAATGTAGCGAAGAATTCCTGCACCGTGTCGGAAGTAGTGGCAATGATGTTGCCCGAACGTTCTTCGGCGAGGACCACCTCATTCGACTGCGATGTGGTGTACTCCTTGGGGTCGTAGAACACCGTATAAGGCACTGCCGCGCTGCCGTAGCCGGTCGGACCCAGCTCGTTCACAGCGTAGAAGTAGGGCGTGAACAGTTGTGCCTGTATGATATTCTGACCACCCGACAGGCCGGAGGCAAGATGCCAGTCTTTGACATACTGCCTGTCGTTCGGCGAATAGAAACGGCACAAGTTAACATGCACGCCTACGTCTATCGTCCGCTCTGCCAGCGCCTCTTGCGGATACCAGTCCATCTCCAGCCACGTTACATTGTCGTCGTCATTGTCCGACTCTTCGTTCTTGGTGACAAAATACGAGTGCCATTGGCCGTCGTCAGCCACCACGCTGCGTTTGCCGCCGTGGATGTTGGTAATCTCGATAATACCATGGCCGCTGACCATCTTGATCTTGGCGGTACCGTACGAATAACTGTCGTACTCATCCGCCAGATCTTTACCCGAAGAAATGTAGCAGATGGCTACATCTTTCTGGGGATTCACACCTTTCAGGTCGTAATAGATGTACGAATTCCACGAGCCTTCCTTCGTGCTGACAAAATAGCTGTAGCCCGCTTCACTCTCCGAGAAAAGAGGTATCTTGAAGTGAATCTTGTCCACTCCGGACGCGTACGCCGAGTAGTGTTTCGACTTTTCCAGGAAGTCATTCGCCCGGGCCTTCTGCGGCACTGCCAGCAGAGCGCATAGCGCGGCAATCAGTAGTAAAGATTTCCGTTTCATATAGGGTGTTATTTTAAATTTTAGATTGTAGATTTTAGATTGTAGATTTTACTACCCCATCAAATCGACAGACATGACATAGAGTAGGAAGTACTGCCCGGATTGTGTATGCTGCCCAGCGGCATCCGGTGTCGTATCCCATGCCTTTGCGCCCATCGCCATCAGCAGCACACAAAAAATGATGGTCAAAAATTTAGAGTTCATTTTCGTCAAAAATTACCAAAAATTATCCAACAATTATTGCGATGGATAAGTTCGTCAACAATATTACCTGCGTCATTGCTGCCCCGACTTCCACTGCTTGATACCTTCCGTGATGGGCGGTACGACCTCTACCTTGCGGATGGACAGGTACTTGGTTACGATGCAGTCGTCCGGCGTGGCGGTGGTGTGAAAACCGTACTCCGCCACTTGCTTGGCACCCTCGCCGCAGAACGGCAGGTGGGTGACATCGGCATCGCGGTCGCCGATCATCAGGAACAGCATATCCAGTCCTCGCTGCTCACGTGCGGCAGGCATGAGAGCCCGCATACGGGCGCACATATCCTCCACTCCGGCTACCTTGCCGGCAAACACGCTGCCTATACCTACCTTCACACCCTCTATCTCATATTCCTTGAAGTCGGAGTAGAGGATCTCGATGTCGGTCATCCCCTCATACGAGACGCGTGCATCACGCGCGGCGGCGTAGTAGGCTCCGATATCCGTTATGTCGGATAGCTCTAACAGCTTGCCGAACAGGCGGCGGTCGATGTCGGTGGTGGTGACTGCGCTCAGGCTGTCGGTGTCGGACAGCAGTCCCGTGAGCAGCAGCCGTGCGTCCGTCGCGGTGGGTTGCATACCAAGCTGCTCGTACATCGTAGCGATCACCGAGCAGGTCGAACCGATAGGCATAGCGTAGTAGAACACCGGACGCGATGTGGTAACCGATCCTGTGCCGTGGTGGTCGATGACCTGCAGGATGTTCGCTGATGGCATACCGTTCACCGATTGCGCAAACTCGCTATGATCCACCATGATCATGTTCAGCCCTGTGGCGTCATCGAGTACTGCCGGCGCAGCTATGCCGGCCTGCTTCAGTGCATACAGCGGCTCGCAAACCACCTTGCCCGCCACACGCGCCTTGGCGTTGATACCCAGCCGTTGCAGCAGCGACGCATAAGCGATAGCGGACATCACGGCGTCGCAGTCGGGACTCTTGTGCCCCACTACCAGCACGCTGTCGCCGTAGTTCATGCTCGTCAGCACCTCGCGCAGCGCTGTCGGCTGTTCCGGTTCGTTGGTCTGCTTGCAGCCGGCTGCGAACAGCAGCATGGCGCACGAGACGATGGCCAAAAATTTAGTTCTCATTTCAGTCAAATATTACCAATATATACCAATATTACGATGATCAAGATTCAGTCAAAAAAGTCCAAAAAAGATTCAAAAAAGAAATAATTTGGGGAACATTTTGGGTCTTTTTTGACTTAACTATTCTTTCACCGTGATCACCAGCGACATATCGCAATTTTTCAGGATCTCCACCATCTTGTCCTCATCAAAGGCGATGCACCCGCCGGTGTAGCCCTTGGTGCCCTTCACGTGCACGAAGATCGCACTGCCCTTCGGATAGATGCACTCCTTGTTGAAATCCGTCTCTATGCCGTAGTTGTACTGCGGCTGGTAGGAGTACATCTCCTCGCCCTTGCACGGATGGTGCACCACGGCAGTGTCAATGATCGTGTTGTAGTACTCGCAGTCCTCGTCGCAGGCAAACGTTGAGGGCGTGATATCTTTATACGGCATCTTGGTGCCCGGGTTCGGCTTGATACCGAACGCCGACAACGGCCGCAGCGTGCCCGTAGGCGTCTTGGCGTCACCCTCACCGGTCTTGCCGATACCGTTCTTGCCGATAAACACATCGGTCACAAACAGCACCTTGCCGTCAACAGTCAGACGTGCCTTGGCTGAGCTGCCTTGTACATCATATACCTCCAGCAGTTGGCTGTTAGCGGTGTTCTTGTCCTTACACGAAGTAAAACTTGCGCCGCATAGAATCAGGATGGCGGCCAGCATCCATTGCTTGCTTGATTTCATATTTTGTCGTTTGTCGTTTGTCGTTAGATTAGCGTGCAAAGGTACGACTTTTTTTTGAATTATGCAAATTATTTTACAAAAATATGAAGTATGTTTAATATTTTTGAAGTATTTTACAAAAACATGAAGTATATTTAATATTTTGGTCGAACATTTTGGCTATTTCAAGATTTTGTAGTACTTTTGTGCGCTGAAACGACAAATAATTATTTGTTCTAGCTCACGATGGATATTCCTATTTTAGTGCAAATTAGTACAAAAATACGGATAAGGCGCTTATAAAATCGCAATTTAGTGCAGATTTGCACAAAGATGCGGATAAATATTTGCAAGAAGGATTGTCGAAATAACAAAAATACGGCTATATAGATGCCTGATAGAGTCCTTACATTAGCCATGACTGTCGGTTGACTGTCGGCTGACCGTCGGTTGACCGTCGGGATTTGATGTTATATGACTGGATAAAGGTATTGATTTTTGCGGATATATGCAAAGTCCGTATAAAGTCCTTTTGACAATAATGCCACATACAATGAAAATATGCAAAAAAAAATCGCTTTCGGAGCGATTTTTTTGTCGTTGGTCGTTGGTCTTTAGATAAAGCCGATGCATTTTTCTGTGGAGTATAGCGGACTCGAAGGGAGGGGGGGGGGGAGATGAGCTAATACCCCTACTCTTTTATAATTTCCCAATAGCCATTACGTTTCCCGTTGCGGCGGATTAGAATACCTTTCTCTACAAGATTTACTGTTATTGTTTTAATTGTTCGTTCAGATTTGCCAATTTGAGCAGCAATTTGTTTTTGAGTGATGGATGGATTCTTTTGCACTAAAAGTAGTACAGCAGCTTCTTCCAAAGTGCAATTTCTGCACTTAGAAAGCGGATTTTCTATACCATTTGCACTTTGAATTGCACTTTGGTCTTTATCCGGTGTTCCTTTCCAATCCAAGTGCATTTCGCGGTTCAGGAGAAGATGGTTCTCGCCCAAGAGCAAATTACGGAAGAACCGCTCAAGGTATATCGGGCTATATTCAACGCCTTGCGGTACATTTTTATAATTCGCGCGTACGAGTGCGTTGCGGAAGTACCAGGAGTTCTCCGCAAACAGATCATTATTTACACGAAAGCCGAGTGTATGCAGATATTTGATTATAAATACTGCGGTTGTACGTGTGTTTCCTTCTCCGAACGGGTGTATCTGCCAAATGTCTCTACAAAACAATGTAAGATGACTAATTGCTTCTGCTAAAGAGACAGACGAATAGTCAAATTCTTTTTCTCGTCCAAAATCGTAATCAAGCGTCTCGCGAACAGTGTCTGCGCTAGCATAATAGACCGTCTCTCCGCGGAGTACCCACTCTTTCTTTGTAATATTATAATCACGAATCTTACCAGCGAACTTATAAATTCCTTGAAAGAGATGACGATGAATAGCTATCAATTGCGCAGGGCTAAAGGTAAAGGTCTTTTGAGAAAGAAGTTCCGCAATACGCTCAGATACCTTATCGGCTTCTTGTGTATCCTCCGCGTCTTCTGTATTTCGTGCATCTTCGGTTTTGTAGTAATTATCAATAAGCGATTTGACATCCTTCAACGTGATATCACCCTCGATATGTTGTCGAGCAACATCTCGCAAATATTCGGATGTCTCCAGTCCATCCACCTGCTGCAAGCCGATAGCGGTACGCCAGATTTGCGCACGCTCTTTCTTGTCGGGTTCTCCTTGACGGATATATTCCTCGAAATCGGGTGTATATGTCGGTAATTCTTTCATAAACCCTTTGCGCCTGCAAAGGTACTACTTTTTTTTGACATATGCAAAAAAATCTGCAATCTGGATGCAGATTTTTGGATTTTAGTCGATATAGGTCACATACGAGCCGCGGATGCATTTCCAGCGGCCGTCGTTCAGGAGTATGACAGAATCGCCATAGACGCCATCCATCTTGTCGCCATCGGCATCGACGGCGTACCAGTAACGGCCTTGCTTAATCAGGAAACAGCCGTTTCGGAACATTAGCGGAGCCTCCTCCGAATAGCATTCCACCTTACGACCGGAACAATGGTAGATATCCCAATAACCCGAACTGCGTTGCAGCGTGACATAGCCGAAAGGAAAATAATAAATGTCCCTCCCGTAGATGCCATCCACCAGATCGCCGTCCTCGTCGGCGATATACCAGGTATTGCCTCGCCGAACGCGGTAATAGCCGTTGTAGAGCAGGTTGATCTCATCGCCATACAGGATGGAACTGCCGCCGCGATAGATATAGATCCGGCTACCGGAAGTCTTGACGTAGCAACCGTTCCAGAGGTCCTGATAGTTGTCCTCGCAGGAGACCGATTTGCGGGTAGTAACTTCGTATCCGGTGTCTTCGAACCAGAGGTCATACTTATCTGACACGACATACTGCGCCTGCATCGTGAGGCAGGCCGACAGGGCTACTATGAATGAATAGATACGTCTCATACCTATTCCCTTACAATTATCATGCCACGAGCGCCTGAATAAGGGCAACTGTCATCAGACCGCAGGCGATGAGTTTGAGGATCGTACCGAAGAGGATGCCTACAAAACTTCCCCATCCAGCCCGGAGAGCTTCGCTAAAATGCTTTCCGCTGATGAGTTCGCCGAGGACCGAACGCGCTCGAGAACCGAAAACCGTTTCGGCTGCAAAGATACAACAAAAGATGATATAGAAAACAAAACGGATTACCCGATTGGGCAACCCGTTTTGTTTGCTTCATGAAGCAATTTAGAAAGCCAGGCTTTTGCCGGGTTTGATCTTCACTTGCTTGCGAGCAGGCAGTTCAACCGTCTCACCGGTGCGGGGATTGCGAGCCTTGCGTGCAGCTTTCTCCACAACGCTAATGGTGGCAAAACCTGCCAGTTGCATACCTTCACCTCTCTTGATAGCCTCGGTGGTGGCTTCGATAGCTGCGTTGATAACTTCAGCTACAACTTTCTTGGAAACATTAGCCTTTGCGGCAACTGCTTCAACCAAAGTGTTTTTGTTCATACGATTAGTTTTTTGTTATTTATACTTTCTTTATACTATTTTATCTTATTTCTCCCAAACAATTTCACTACCTCTATTTTCGGGCTGCAAAGTTACAGATTTTTTTTGATATATGCAAGCAAAAACACGAAGAAACATCATTTTTTTTACGAATTAGCACATTTTTAGGACAGAATTGATATAAAATACAACTTTTGGGCGGTTTTTTTTGCGTATATGAAAAAAAAAGAGTAATTTTGCAGGCGGAAATGAGAATGTCAATGAAGCATAAATATATAATAAGGTGTCTTGCGAGCGTGGTGGCAGCATGTTTTGTGCTATGCGGGCCGATCTATGCGCAGAGCAACAGTAGTACGAAGCGTCCGGATTTGCAGACGGCAGAGGGTGATATCTTCGACCCGACGCGTGAGCAGAAACAGACCGAGGTGTACGAGTTCGCTGTGCACTATCGCCTGACGGGCGGTTACCTGCAGCAAAATCACCGTTCGCTACGAGCCAACTACCCCAACATGTACCTGCATGGCGGGCAGATAGGTGTCACCTTTGATTTTCTGCTTCCCCTGCATTTCAGCATGCAGACGGGTCTGCTCTACAGTCTGACCTACGGCACGCGTGAGGAACACTGGGCACAGATTGATGCCGCTGATATCTACGGCAGCACCAATTACCTGAAACACCGCGTCTATGAGCACAACTTGACTATTCCCATTCGGGCTTACTACACCATTCCGCTGATAAAGAAGTTCAACATGTTCTTCTTCGGTGGCCCGCAGCTGCAGATTGGTCTATCCGCATGGGATAAGACGGATAACAAGCTGACCCCGATGACGGAGCAATGGTTCCGCACGAACGGCAAAGAAGTGGATGCACACGACCTATATAGCAACGAGCTCAATCGCGTGAATATACAGATGGGTGTGGGCGGCGGATTTGAGTGGGATGCCTATCGCCTGGAGGCCGGATATGATTTCGGGCTCAATAACCGTGTGCGGCGCAAGAGTACGTCAGACCAACACATGTGGGAATGGAGTTGGTTTGTGCGCTTTGCGTATCGGTTCTAATTCGAACCCAAAACCGAAACCGAAAAAATAATAACATAGTTCCAGATTTAGGGGTGCTGCTTCGCGGCTGAGAATATACCCTCTGAACCTGAACAGATAATGCTGTTAAGGGAAATGAAAACATCTAACAATTGCTCCATGTTCGGAGCTCAAACTGCTGTTCAGACAGCACGAAGAAAGAAATCGGCACGATTCGCTGCCGCAGTTTTAACCGTATGCCTTGCACCCTGGGGGATGCTACGTGCGCAAGAAGACACGCTGACCATCGAGATGAAGACGCTGGATGTCATCGAGGTTAGTGCACCCGTCATTCAGGTCGCTAACAACCGCGAGGAGACCAAGCGCGAGGAACTGAATGCCCACAACGCCGGACAGAACCTACCCTACCTATTGCAGACGATGCCGTCGATGGTAGTGACTTCGGACGATGGCTTGGGTATCGGCTATACCTATTTCCACGTGCGCGGTACCGACCAGACGCGTATCAACGTGACGCTCAATGAGGTGCCACTCAATGATGCCGAGAGTCAGTCACTCTTCTGGGTCAACCTGACCGACATGTCGAGCGGTACGAGCAGCCTGCAGCTACAACGCGGCGTCGGAACCAGCGCCAACGGCGGTAGTAGTTTCGGCGCAAGCGTCAACCTCCGCACCTTCGACACGCAGGTGCTCCAGAGTCCGCATCCCGGACCTGTTCGGGCGGAGCTGGATTTCAACGGCGGTATGTACAACACCTTCCGCGAGATGGTAAAAGCCGACGTCTATCTGGGTGACAAACAGTCGAAAAAAGGCCTATGGCATATAGGCGGACGTTTTTCAAAGGTCAACTCCGACGGTTACATCGAGCGGGCTAAGTCAGACCTGCTGAGTTACCAAGGTGAGGTCGGCTGGCAGAACCAAAAGACGGCTGTGATGCTGACGGCCTTCGGCGGCAAAGAGAAGACCTACATGGCGTGGTACGGCATTGATGCCGATATGCTCAAAATCAACCGCCGCTACAACCCTGCGGGCGAGTATATTGACGCGAAAGGAAACACCGCCTACTACGATAACCAGACCGACAACTACCAGCAACACCACGTTCATCTGCATGTCGGGCATCGCTTCAACAACCATTGGTCACTATCCGCCACAGGGCATTATACCTTCGGAACCGGCTATTTTGAGATGTACGACCAGTGGACTATGGGCGGCATTGTGCAACGCGGACTGCGCAACCATTTCTACGGCGGGATTCTCAGCACCAAATACATCCACGAGAAAGCCGACCTGCAGATTGGCGTAGCGCTCAACCGCTACCAGGGCCTGCAATACGGCAATATAGACCCGCTCTTTGTCGGCAAGAACTTCACCCGATACATGGAGGGCTACGGCAATAAGATTGACGGCAACGTCTATGCCAAAGCCAACTGGCGTGTATTGCACCGCGCCAAGGAGAAGCTAACGCTATACGGCGACCTGCAATACCGCTTGGTGGATTACCGCATATGGGGCGACAACGAGGAGGCTACGATGCCCGGAATACCTGTAGCAGCCGATTGGCATAAGACCTGGCACTTCTTCAACCCCAAAGCCGGCCTTACCTATCTCAACGCGGGCCACTGCCTCTCGGCTACCTTTGCCATGGCGCACCGCGAACCGACGCGCAATAACTTTGTGACCAACACCGCGCCCCAAGACCCGCTCCCGGAACGACTCTATGACTACGAGTTAGGCTACACCTACAGCGGCGCAGGCCTGCTAAAAAGCGGCTACGCGATGCCGTGGACGATCGGACTGAACCTGTATTTCATGGACTACGACAATCAGCTCATCACCACCGGCGATGTGACCAGCGTGGGTTACCTGATTACCACCAACGTGAAGAAATCCTATCGTACAGGCGTGGAATTCCAGTTCGGCGTGGAATGGACCAAGTGGTTCGGCTGGCACGGCAACCTGACCTGGAGCCGCAATAAATGGAAAGATAGCAGCGCATGGCGTACCATCTCCTTCTCGCCCGACTGGACAGCCTCCAACAGCTTCCGCTTCCATGCTGCCGGCTTCACGGGCGACATCCAGACACAGGTCGTCAGTCAGCAATACTTGGGCAATATGGAGGACACGAAAGCCATGCTGAAAGCCTACACGGTAACCAATGTGCAACTCAGCTACCTACTGCCGCTACACAAATCCAAGCACGCACGCTACCTGCCTGACATCACGCTAAAATGCCAGCTTAACAATATCTTTGACACCAAATACGAGAGTAACGGTGGTACCGACGGTACCTACGTATGGTATTTCCCGCAGGCGGGCATCAACGTACACGGCGGTTTTGTTGTACGTTGGTAACAACGAATATCACGATTAAGATAAGCAGTATCGGAACCATCGTCCAGAGGTCCGACATACGAAAGAATGGGTACCAGGAAAGGGGTATCCATTCTTGCCATATGGCTAAAGCAGCATATATCGCCACAACCAATAGAGCCATCAGCGAGCCCGAAAAAGTACGACCGTCCAAGGCGCGGCGACGGAGCAAAAACAAGTACTCGAAGGGCAGCAAAAATAGCAGCGAAGGTAACCACCATGAGGCTACACCGCCTAATAGAGAGGCTATGAATGCCTCTTCGGGGGCAGAATCCTGATGCTTCTCGACCGAGAACAATACACGAATCGCCAACGCAATTAACACCGCCGGTATCAGCCCGATCAGTAGTGCGTGACGACCATCAGCGGGTACCAACAAGACGGCTACAAGGTACAAGCCCCCTGCCAACAGCGGTAGGGCTATTGGCAGGGACTTGATAATATTTTCCTTATAGGTAGTTCTCGTAGTTTATGTTTTACGTAATTTGTGTAGGTTGCATTAGTCGATGAAACCTTTGCGGCGGAGCAGATACTGCGGGTCAGCTTCCTTACCGCGGAACTCAAGGTACAGATCCTGTGCATCACGCGTACCACCCTGCTCTAAGAGATGACGGAAAGCCTTAGCCGTAGTCGGATTGAAGATATTACCGGTCTCCTTGAAGGCCGCAAACGCGTCGGCATCCAGCACAGCCGACCAGGTGTAGCTGTAGTAGCCCGCCTCATAGCCCGTGGTGAAGATGTGGTTGTAGAACGTTGAGCGGTAGCGCACGATGATTTCGGGAATCATGTGCATCTTCTCCATCGAAGAGGCCTCAAAAGCATTCGGTTCAAGCCCTTCGGCAGTCGTCAGCTCGTGATAATCCATATCCAGTATCGAGGCGCTGAGCAGCTCGGTCTCTACGAATCCCTGGTTGAATTTAGAGGCGGCATTAATCTTTTCGATCAACTCAGCGGGGATGACTTCGCCCGTCTCGTAATGCAGGGCATAGGTCTTGAGCACCTCGGGCTCGTAGCAGTAGTTCTCCATAAACTGCGAGGGCAACTCAACGAAGTCGCGCGGCGTATTGGTGCCGCTCAGGCTGCGGTAGTGAGCCTTCGAGAGCAGTCCGTGCAGAGCGTGACCGAACTCGTGGAAGAGCGTTTCTACATCGTCCATCGACAGCAGCGAGGGATTGCCCTGCGTGGGCTTATTGAAGTTACCCACATTGATGATGACCGGACGATGGTCCACGCCGTTGGCATCGATATACTGCGATGAGATGTTGTTCATCCATGCACCCGGACGTTTGCCCGCACGGGGGAAATAGTCGGTATAGAGGTAACCTACCAGGCTTCCGTCCTTCTCCGTCACGCGGAACACTTCCACTTCGGGGTTATAAACCGGCATATCGTACACCTGCTCGAACTTAATGCCATAGAGCTTGGTAGCCACGCCAAAAGCGCCGCGGCGTACGTTCGAGAGCTCAAAGTAAGGCTTGATAGCTTCTTCATCAAGCGCATATTTCTCCTGACGGAGTTTCTCGGCATAATACCACCAATCCCAGGGCATGAGTTTCTCGCCGGGCATATCGCGGTCCATCATCTCCTGCAGGGCAGCAGCTTCACGCTTGGCAGCCGCGAGGCTGGGCTCCCATACGCTAAGCAGGAAGGCATCTACGGTCTTGGCGTTGTGCGCCATGCAGTCTTGCAGGATGTAATCGGCGGGGTTGTCATAGCCGAAGAGTTTGGCTTTCTCGATACGCAGAGCCATCGTGCGGCAGATGATGGCCTTGTTGTCATACTTGTTGTCGCGGTTGCCGCGGGTGGTATAGGCCATCAAGAGTTGCTCACGCAGGGCGCGGTTCTCGCAGTACTGCAGCACGGGGGTGAAGCTGGTACGCTTGGGCGTGAAGAGCCATGCTTCGGGGCGACCGGCAGCTGTAGCCTCTTCCTTAGCAGCCGACTTGGCGCTCTCAGGAAGACCCTTCAGCTCGTTCTCATCGGTCACGAAGATCTGAATGGAGTTGGTCTCGTTCACCACGTTCTGACCAAATTTGAGGGACAACATTGCCAGTTCCTGGTTGATCTCTTTCAGTCTTTCCTTGTCGGCCTCCGGCAGGTTGGCACCGTTCTGGTCAAAACGCTTGTAGGTCTCGGTCAGGAGGCGCATGTCTTCGGCATTCAGACCCAGTTCTTCGCGCTGGTCATACACGGCTTTCACACGCTGGAACAGACCTTCGTTGAGGATAATACCGTCGCTCAGTTCGGAGAGCATCGGTTGAATCTGTTCGGCAAGGGCATCCATCTGGTCGTTACCGTCGGCTTCCAGTACGTTGAAGAAGATGGCCGAGATGCTATCCAGGCGCATACCGCTGCGGTCAAGGGCTACCAGCGTATTCTCAAAGGTCGGAGCCTCGGGGTTGGATACGATGGCGTCTATCTCCGCCTTGTTCTCTGCTATCGCCGCCTCAAAGGTGGGCAGATAGGTGTCAATGTTCATTTGGTCAAAGGCCGGTACCTGATACGTGGTCTTGACGCTTTGCTGTTTGCTGCAGGCTATCATACTTAATGCTGCAAATGTTAGAATAAGTACTCGTTTCATGGAGTAGTGATTTAATGGTTATTATTGTGGGTTTTCTGTTGTTTGTTCATCAGCTTGCGGTTTCACGTTGCGCCGCATCGACTCGCGAATCAACGCGCGCAGTTCTGCCGACTGCGTATCCACCTTGCCGTGGAAGAGAGGCTTGAAATCCTTGGCATAGCGGCAGGGAGCAAGACGTATATCAAGGTCATCGAATGTACCGCCCACATCCACACCCAAGTAGATAGGCGACAGTACATTGATATGATAATCAAACGTCATATCCAGATTATGCCGTCCGCCGAGCGCCACCATGTAGTTATCCATCGACACGCAGAAGGGGTAGATATCCACCTCTTTCTTGTACAGCGTTATCTCCGCCGATAGGCTGTCCACCTTGTTCTCGGTCTTCTTCGAGAACATCAGCAACTTGGCTATCTGCGAGAACGTCTCGCTATCCAGCACCACCAGGTCTTTGCCGAAGATGGAGCAAGCACCACGCAGCGTGGAGGGCTTGATGGAATAGTCTTGCTTCATGTAGGTCTCGGCTGCCAGGTGGAACTCCGCTTCGCCGCGGAAGGACTTCAGCATGGGCAGCATCGTGTCAATCTGCGGAATCATGCTGATGAGCTCCTCAATATTGACATCCAGCATATGGTAGTCAAGGCCCACATACAGATGGTTCATACGCGGCGTACGGTACATAGCGGTCAGCTGCATCTTGGCGGCTTTGCATACGAAACCCATTTCCTCTAACACCAGGGTTCCGTCCTTAACATAGAGTTTTCCGCCCATGTTACGAACACGCTGATTGAATACATCTGCCTCATAGATATGCGTATTGAGAGCGAGGTCCACCGAGGTCGGAACCAAGAATGGTTCCGTTATTTGCGCAGGTTCATCAGTTTCCGTAGTTTGCGTTGTCTGCGTAGTTTGCGTTGTCTGCGCCGGTTCTTCTTCACTACCGCTATCGGCTGAGAAGAGAGCCATCAACTCGTTGATATCCGTATATTGCGACGTGAAGTTCAACTCACCCGTCAGCACTCCCTTGTGCTGCATCCATTGACCCATATTGGTCACCTCGCCCACCAGCGCGAAGTCGGAGTTACCAATGTGGAACTGCGAGGTCTCAATCGTGAAGCGACGGTTGGAGTAGTCAAAGGTAATCTGCGGAATACTAATCTCACGGTCGAAATAAGCGGTGCGAATGAGTGCGGTGTGCAAATCTACGCCTATCTTCGGATTGAGTTGCAGCAGAATATTCTGTCCCCTGGGGTTATAACGCGAAGCGGCTTTTACATCGATGCGTTCAGTCTCGGCATGGATAGTCTGACCATAGTCAGCCCGGAGGACATCAGCTCCGATAGACGCGCGGAACGAGGGAAGAGCTTTTTCCGCCTTGGTATCATACTCCACATAAGCAGAGACGGCCGGCGCACGGAGGTAAGCGTGTATCGTATCGTAGTCCGCCAGCAGTTCTCCTTTTGACTCCACGTACGCAGACGCGTAAATCTTGGGGTCATTGGAAAGCATGTTGCCGGTCTCAAGGGTGATGGTCGAAGCCGCCAAATTAGCCTGCATAGCCGGTGACATACGGAACTGCAACGCCTCGGTTTGTATATCGGCTTTGAGCCAACGGAGCATCGGCACAGCCTGGTCGGTATTGGGCAGCGTAAACTTAAGAGCGGTTGTGCCCGGCAAGACAGCCTCCATACTGTCAGTATGATAACTAAGGTCTGTCAGGGTTAGATTGCCCGTGATAAGTCCTTTCTCCAAGCGCATCGCCGTCAGGTCTTCCAGACGCATCTTCAGACCAATCGTTCCTTTCGTACGCCCATCTACAACCATCGTCTTGGGCAGGAAATAGGCTACATCTTTCAGGTTCACATCCGCATTGGCTTGGATATCCAGGAACATATCGCCCATCAAGTGGTCCACCTGACCCGTTGCGCCTAACTTCGTGTCACGCGTCTTGGCACTCAGGCTCCGAATGCGGGCCGACGAGGCGTTACCGTCATTGAGGTCCAGGTGCGCCGAGAGATCAGCCTCTACATCGCGTAGCGTATATGGCAGCGGTTTGTACTTACCCTGCGCGTTCTTGAGAACGACGTCAGCATCCACCACCGGCAGAATGCCGTCTTTGACCATTCCTTTGGCATGCGCCGTAAGACGTATAAGGCCGTCGAAGCTAAGGTCCTTCAACCCCTCGGTAAACTTAGCGGGCACCAGGCTCAGCAGCGGTTGAATACCCCACTCGCCTGTAGCAAGACGCATATCAACCGTCATCTCCGGCTTCAGAGCCGCAGCGCCGTCCAGCTGGAACCCAAACTCATTAAGCGCCAGTTTTGCCTCGCGCAATGTGACAGCCATGTTATTGAGGTCCAGAGCCATCGGTAAATCCAGATTGAGAGCCAGGTGCTCGGCATACTGCGTACCCTGCATCGCAAGGGTTACATCCGGCGCAGCAAGGCGAATGCGCATATCATCCCAGCTACCCGCTTGCGCACGAATGGACATATTGCTAAGCACAGCATCGATGGTATCTTTCTCGTCCAGGAAAGTCAACTTGTTGGCGGAGAACGAAAGACCCTTTATCTCCAGCGTCTCAAAGGGCAATTGGAAGGCCGAGGTATCCGCTTCAGTACTATCGGAGGTTCGGAAAACCGAGAAGTTATTCTCGCCCAAGGCGTTGATATACACGCAAGCCTGCATATCTTCCAGACGCAGTTCATTGACTATCAGCGCCTTGTCGTTCAGGAATGCCGTCACGTTCACACGGGCGATAACTTGTGGCGCATACAGCAACGTGTCACTCGGGGCACCCTCCATGGGGTTGATGAGGCATAGTGTACCCGTCTTCAGGCCAAACTCCGGAAAGGTGGAGAAAAAGGTCAACTCCACATCGCCTATCTCATGCTCGCACAGGATATATTCCTTGGCTAAATCCCGCACGATAGGCGTGAGGCGTTTGGGCGTAAAGACCCACCACACAGCCACCGCCGCAGCGATGATGACAACCGCGATGAGGCTCGCGAGGGTTATGGCTACTATTTTCAGAAAACGTTTCATTTGGTCAAAACCACTTTGTTAAACGAATGCTGACGTTTGTACTTGTCGGTATATTTCAATTCCGTAGAATTCAGCACATTGACCGTATAGATTTCCTTGAACTCCGCCCCTTTGTTGGACATGAGGATAATTTCCGTCAGCTCGGCCTGTTGCAGCATCCACTTGAACCAGCCGTTGCCGTGATAAGAGCTGGGATTCCACATATCGCTTTCCTCGGTCTCGTCTGCCTCATCCCACTCGTAGCCGTAGAGGTAGTCACCGTCAATGGTGTCTTTCTCGGCACTCAGGAAACAAACATACTCTTGTGTCCCCACGGCCTGCCAGGTGCCGTAGAGGTCGCTTTTCTGAAAGTTGTCAACGGTCTGTTGGCACGATGCCAATACCATTACCACTCCGCACAGGAGTGCCCATTTCAAAGACTTCTTCATCGCTATAATTCTTAATTCTTAATTTTTAATTTTTAATTTAATCTTGTACGCGCTCATCTCCACCTCTTCCGCCTCCGTCATTTCCGCCGCAGGTGTCAGGGTAACTGCGGTTGCCAATACCTGCGAAGCAATATACTCGCCACAATTCCGAACAGCTTCGCGCACTTCATCGCGGTCCTCAATCTGCACAGCGATGCGGTCGGTTATCTCCAGACCGGAAGACTTACGCAGGTTCTGAATACGGTTCACCAGTTCGCGGGCGATACCCTCCTGAATGAGGGCGTCAGACAGTTCGATATCCAGGGCAATGGTCAACTGGCCTTCGTTCATCACCAGCCAGCCCGGCATATCTTCCGTAGCAATCTCCACATCCTCAGGAACCAATTGATAATTGACAGTTGATAATTGATATTCGCCGGCGGACTCCATCTGCGCAATCTGGTCCTGGCTCATAGCCGTGATCTCAGCCGCAGCGGCTTTCATCTGTCCGCCAAGTTTCTTACCCAGAACCTTAAAGTTGGGTTTGATGCGCTTCACCAGTCTCACCTCGCTCTCTTCGGCGAGCACAACCTCCAGTTCCTTGACGTTCACCTCGCTGCGGATAAGTTCTGCCACATGCAGCAGGGCAGCCTTAGTATCTTGGTCTTGCACAGGAATAACGGCTTTCTGCAGGGGCTGACGGACGTTCTTCTCGGCGCGTTTGCGCAGGCTCAGAATCATCGAAGTAGCCTGTTGTGCCAGGGCCATCTGACGCTCAAGGGTCTTGTCGATGGCATCAGCGTTGGCTACCGGCCATTGGCTCAGGTGCACGCTCTGTTCGCCTTGCTCGCCGGCAGCACCCGTCAGGTCACGATAGAGGCGGTCGGCGTAGAACGGAGCATTGGGTGCCATCAGTTGGGCTACGGTCTTGAGGCATGTATAGAGCGTCAGGTAAGCCGCCTGTTTGTCGGCATTCATCTCGCCGCCCCAGAAACGCTTGCGGTTCAGGCGAACATACCAGTTACTGAGGTCATCCTGCACAAAATCCGAGATGAGTCGGCCTGCCTTCGTAGGCTCGTAAGCCTCGTAGTTAGCAGTCACCTCCTGTACCAGGCTGTTCAGCTTCGACAACACCCATTTATCTATCTCCTGATATTCCGGCTGAATCGGATTCTCCGGATTCCATCCATCCACATTGGCATAGAGGGCGAAGAAACCATAAGTATTATACAACGTTCCGAAGAACTTACGGCGTATCTCGTCCACGCCTTCGGGGTCGAACTTCAGGTTCTCCCACGGACTCGAGTTGGTAAGCATGTACCAACGCACGGCATCCGCGCCATACTGCTCGAGCGCACCAAACGGATCAACCGCGTTACCCAGGCGTTTCGACATCTTAGCACCCTTCTTATCCAGCACCAGACCATTCGAGATGACATTGCGATAGGCTACCGTGCCCTCGATCATCGTATGGATGGCATGCAGCGTAAAGAACCAACCGCGCGTCTGGTCCACACCCTCCGAGATGAAGTCAGCCGTACGCGGGGCATCGGCGTTCTCAAAGGGATAGTGATTCTGCGCATAGGGCATCGCACCCGAGTCAAACCATACATCGATGAGGTCCAACTCGCGCTTCATCGGTTTGCCGCTGGGCGAAACCAATATGATGCTATCTACATAAGGACGATGCAGGTCGATAATCGACGGGTCGTAATTCGCCTTGCTGTAGTCGCCCACCTTGTGTTTCGGCCAGGGATTAGCCTGCATAAAGCCCGCCTTCACGGATTTCTCAATCTCTTCAAACAGTTCGGCTATCGAACCGATGCAGATCTCCTCCTGCCCATCCTCCGTACGCCAAATCGGCAACGGAGTACCCCAGTAACGCGAACGGGACAGATTCCAGTCGTTCAGGTTCTCCAGCCATTTGCCAAAACGTCCCGTTCCGGTCGATTCGGGTTGCCAATTGATGGTGTTATTCAGGCTAATCATCTCCTCGCGCGCTTGCGTCGAACGGATAAACCACGAGTCAAGCGGGTAGTAGATAATCGGCGTATCGGTTCGCCAGCAATGCGGATACGAGTGAACGTGCTTCTCGATTTTGAAGACATTCCCCTGTTGTTTCATATATACACACAGGCGCACGTCTATATTCTCGGCCTTCTGGGCTTTCAGTTCGTCGTAGTGATTGCCTTCCCAGAAGTTCTCCTTGTCGTAGCCGTTCTTGACATATTGTCCTGCCCAGGGGGTGTAGAGTTCGCTATTGAGATACCCCTGCACGAAGCGTTCATCCAGTTCATCTACCAGCCAGTACTTACCCGTGAAGTCCACCATCGGACGCGTCTCACGGTTCTTGGTCACCATATAGAGAGCAGGCACGCCGGCGGCCTCAGCCACCTTCTTATCGTCTGCACCAAAGGTCGGAGCAATATGCACGATACCCGTACCATCTTCCGTTGTCACATAGTCGCCGCCGATGACGCGGAAGGCATCCGCCGTGCGGTCGATAATAGTATCGGTATCCTTGTTGTAGTCCACGGGCTTCACCCACGGGAAGAGCTGCTCGTAACGCATACCGATTAGGTCTGCACCTTTCATGCGGGCGAGTACTTCGGGCGCTTCGCCAAGCTCTTTCTGATACGCACCCAGACGTGCCTCTGCCAGGATATAAACATCCTTCGGCTCCGGGCAGTCCTCTGTAGGCGTCTGACGGACAGCCACGTAGTCTATCTTCGGACCCACGCACAAGGCGGTATTGCTGGGCAAGGTCCACGGCGTCGTTGTCCACGCCAGGAAATAGGCGTTTCCATCTGTAATTAGGTCTGTATTCTGTATTCTGTCAGCGAAGCGGTCTAAGAGCGAAGCGGTCTTGATGACAAACCTCGCCGTACATGTCGTATCCTTCTCGTCGCGGTAACCGCCGGGTTGGTTCAGCTCGTGGCTACTCAGACCCGTACCTGCCATCGGCGAGTAAGGCTGAATAGTATAGCCCTTATAGAGATACCCCTTCTTGTAGAGCTCCTTCAGCAGGTACCACAAGGTCTCGATATACTTGTTATCATACGTGATATAGGGGTCTTTCATATCCACCCAGTAGCCCATCTGCTTGGTCAAAGCCTCCCATTCGGCAGTATATTTCATGACCTCTGTACGGCAGGCGGCGTTGTATTCGTCCACGCTGATTTTCTTGCCTATATCTTCTTTTTTGATGCCCAATTTCTCCTCCACGCCTAACTCCACAGGCAGGCCGTGGGTGTCCCAGCCGGCTTTACGGCGTACCTGGAAGCCCTGCATCGTCTTGAAGCGGCAGAAGGTATCTTTGATGGTACGTGCCAACACATGGTGAATACCGGGTTTGCCGTTCGCCGAAGGCGGACCCTCGAAGAATAGGAACGGACGATGGCCCTCACGGGTCGTGATACTTTGTTCGAACAGGTGTTCCTGCTCCCATAGTTTGAGCACCTCGTTGCTCACCTCAGGCAGGTTCAGTTGTTTGTACTCGTTGAAATGTTTCATTATCTATTATTAGTCTATTACGTTCAATTTTATGCGACATAAAGCCCATTTTGCCAAATTAGCCTGCAAAAGTACGAAAAAAAAATGAGATACGCAAATTTTTTTGATGAATAATGATTAATAAATTCAGAATATCTGCATTTTTTGCTCAAAATAGAGTATTTACTCTATATTTTAGCGCGGATGAGAGTACTGATTCCATCGGAATTGGTTCGAGATTTCATCGAGGTTTCCTCGAGAACGGCTCGGTGAAGTCGGAGAAACTTTTTTGCATCAATTTTGCATTATTTCGCTCAAAAACTTGCATATATCCCCAAAAAGTTGTATCTTTGCAGCGTATTTGAGAACAGTCGCCTTATGAAACGATTTACTTTACTTATAATAAGTCTCTTTCCCCTGTTGGCTGTATGTGCAGAAGACCTGGATATCCGTTCGCTCCATCATCTGTCGAATACGATGGAGCACAAGGAGTTTGTCGAAATGGCCATCACGCATGACTCCCTCACGCGCTCGATCACTACCGCACAATGGTATGAGGAACTGAACCTTGTCTCTTCTGACACGCTCAGCATGCAGTTCATGCCTACACTGTACGACATCATCGCCGATGAATACTGTTCCCGCCGTTTGCCGAACCGTGACTCGGTCGTTACCGCATGGCTGGCTTTTCACGAGCAGGATGCGTCTGTTCTGCCACGCCTGTATATACAGCTTAACAGACTCAATATTGTGTTCGGCAACAAACTGTTGGATATGTATGACTCGCTACCGGAAAGTTGGGAACGGGGATATGTCCTGACACATCTGCGGGGATATAAAAACCAACAATACTACCGCTATGTATGCGGGTATCTGGCTTCGTTTCCGGACTCACCCTTTGCCCCTGATATCCTCTACCGTAAACATCGATGTGAACAGATAGACGTTGATTACTCGTATCCTTCGCTGCTTTCCACGGCTGACTCCCTGACCATCTCCTATAGCAACACCAATGCCCATGAGATCATTTTTGAACTCTACCGCCTGCCGGAAAAGAAACCCAAGAACGATAGGGTCAGTGTAGCGCTGATAAAAGTTGATTCGCTCCGTGTCACCACAGATCAATCGCTGATTTTTCAGCAGCAGGAGCAGCAATGCAAGATGAAACCGCAACCTTTCGGCACCTATTTTGTATATGCGCGGGTGCCCGAAGATACGTTGCAGACACCGGTGGATAACCTCTCTTATTCGCGCATGTATTACCGCTCCCTGACGGTGAGTAACTTGCGGAGCGTGCTGATGCAGGAAGGACGGATTGGAAAATCCAAATCATGGGCTGTCGTTACGGACATCCTTACAGGGCGACCGCTTCGTCACGTGAAAGTCAAACCCTTCAAACAACTGGCGCGCTACACCAATAAAAACGGGGAAGCAAAGATTTCAAAACGCAGGTCATATTCCCGTTTCTGCCGACTGTCGCTTGGTGAGGATAAGTATCACCAAACCTATTTGTCTGATATATATGATCCGTATGGGAAAAATCATACGGATCTCATCGCACTCCCCAACGCCACCATCTTCCGTCCCGGCGACACGCTGCACATCGCTTTTATAGGGCAGAAAAGACATAAGTTCCAGACGGGGCTGGCCAAAAACATACCATTGCTCGTGTCGGTCAGAGGAATAGGATGGGGGCCGAAAGACACCACTGTCTATCTGAACGAGGAAGCTCTTGCGACGATGGATCTGCCGTTCGCGGATGACATGCGGCGTGGATCCTATACGATCATTGCACGCATGAAAGATGTTCCGGCCGATGTCTTATCTGTCCGGTTGGAGGACTATCGTCTGCCCTCTTTCTCCGTCGCTTTCGATGACTCCTGCCGCACGATGAAACGTGGATCTCTGACGCCCGTCACCGGCAAAGCCATGCAGTCCAACGGTACGCCGCTGGTGGGCGCAAAAGTGGTGGCAAACGTGGATTTCGGCAGATACTATCATAATTCGCCGCGTCCGTTGGACACCGTCATGACAGATATGGACGGATCGTTCCGCATTCTTGTTCCGGAGGAGATGGTTGCTACTTACGCCGTTTTTGACCAGATGTTCGTCCGTGCATTTGTCACTTCCTGTGACGGCGAGACGCAAGAGACACAAATCCTTGTCGCTATCGGAGGGGAGGTCCCTTCCCGCCCGAAACCCGTGCTGGTTGCCGGTGTGCCGCAGGACTCTTTGTTATGGTTGCCGGCAGATAGTTTGACGGTTGTCGGCAGAGAGGCCACTATCCGTCTCGGAGTGCCACGCGCCTCATGGGTCTATTGTGTCACATCATCGCGCGATAAACTTCTTTCGCGCCAATGGCAGCTCCTTATGCCCGGTATGCACGCTTATACCTTCACACTGCCCGATAAGACCGACGAATACCTCGATGTGCGGTTCTTGACCTGTTGCGAAGACGGCACGTTCTTCGAAAGACATCGTCATCTGAAAGGCATCAACCGGACGGAACTGCATATAGTGCCCCTCACCATGCGTGATTACCTCACTCCGGATGCGCGTGAGACGTGGACTTTCCGTCTGACCGACGCGCAAGGAAATCCGATGCAAGGAAACATGGTGTTGAATATGACGGACAAAGCCTTGGAGCCCATTCAGTCATCCTTGTGGCAAAACCCGTATATGCTGAAATGGGAAGAGCCTTTTACCGCGTTTCGGAAACCGAGTTATTATCCCCGGTCACACAACTACCTCTCGCATGTTCCGTCGATAGGGAAAGGCGTGTATTTCCTGTCACCGGTGTTGTTTGAACCGTATCGCGTGGACTCTGCACAGTTGATGGTTGTCATCGGCAAGGTGGTGGATGTCCGGGGAGAACCGGTTGTCGGTGCCGTCATCTCGGAACAAGGCACCCAACGGGGGACCATTAGCGACTATGACGGTTATTTCAGTCTGGCGGTCGGTCCTGATGCCGTAATCGAGTGTTCGTTCGTAGGCATGAAGGCGGTTTCTTGCCAACCGTATAGTAACATGCAGATTGTCCTGGAGGATGATCTGGAGGCACTCAGTGAAGTAATTACTACAGGCTATGGAGGCTTGTACGGAGCGCGAATTCGCGGTGTCGGCTCTATAAAAGAGGTGGAAACACTCGGTATTGCCGAGGAAGAAGAGGAAGATGTGGCTTACTGTGTGGTGGATGGCGGTTCTGCTCCTTCCGATCCGGTTGCTATGCCTGTTCTCCGCAGGGGAGACACGCGTCTGGCGCTGTATTTGCCCGCTCTGCAAACCGATACGGAGGGTGAAGTGCATGTGCATTTTGTTACACCGCCCGACAATACCGAATGGATCATGCAAGCGATAGCTTGGACCAAAGACGGCGTTTCGGACTATATGACTCGTAACCTGATGGCACGTCGCACGCTTATGCTCCGCCTCCAGATGCCGCGCTTTATGCGTCAGGGCGACAGGCTCTCTCTGCCCTGCATCATCAGCAACACGGCAGATACCACCCGTCACACGCAAGTTATCTTGCAGATACGCGATGTCGTCACCGACTCGCTGCTGGCAACCTTTACCGAAGATCTATCCGTCGCTCCTTCCGCTTCCGAGACGCTATTCTTCCCCTATACAGCCTCCTTCGCACATGACATCATCGTGCGTGCCGTAGTTCGGGATGCCGACGGCACTTCCGACGGCGAACAACGCCGCTTAGCCGTGCTGCCGATTGTAGAACCCGTCTCGGAAAGCATGCCGTTCTATCTGCATGCGGACGACAGTCTGCTCACGCTCACCCTGCCGACACCGCCCCATGCCTCCAACCGCCTTGTCACGCTCATACGCTGCAACGATCCTTTGGCATACATAGCCGCCCAACTGCCGCAGGTCATCGACTCGTCGGCGGTCACGGCAACCGAACTGATTCATAACTACTACGCTCTCGCGCTGCGTAACAAACTCGCCAAAGACCATCCGGCTGTCGCACCCGTGGATATCTCGTCGCTCCCTACCAAACTGCTTGCGTACCGACGCGCCAACGGTGCCTTCTCATGGCTTAAGAACAACCGTAGTACCGCTTCCTATTACCTCACCCTGCGTATCCTTGCTCTCTTAGGCGAACTGCAAGAAGCCGACGCTTTGGATCAACAATTGTCGTACGCCAAAAGCCAAGCCGTCAGGTATATCGACAAGGAAATCGTTCTACGGGAGAAATGGTATCGCGAGGCGCATCATGACTCCCTACCCGACTACGCGGACTACGCGCTATATGCCTGTGTTAGAGCGAGGTTTAGTGAGGATTTTACAGATGATTCCAAGCGGATTTATACCGCCACGCTCGATTCCCTATATGCGCATATCAGCAGCTCCGAACTTACCTCATGGCCGCTTCTCGCTCTTACCTTCGAGCGTGCAGGACAACACGATCGTGCGCTCACGCTTATCAACGGACTACGCCGGTATGCTACCATCGATCATGACCACGGCATGTACTGGAACAACCTGCCGGATCGCTGGTGGTGGTACAGGCAGGTGGATCTGCAGGCCTCGTTCCTGCTCGCTTTCGCGCGTATCGACCCGCAGACGCAGGAACTGGATGCCCTCCGTCAATGGATTATCCTCAACAACCGCACTACCGATTGGGGACAATCGTCGCTCAATGCCTATGTCACCTACGCGCTGATGAACGGCATGCCATCCGTTCAGGCACAAGAGGATGCCGCACTGGAGACACTTGTTCTGCCGGACACCACCACCCGTTATACCATCCGTCATACCACCGGTACACCGGCATGGGGTGCCATCATGACCTCCTTCGATGCTCCGGCTGACCAATTACACGCATTCGCCACCAAGGCGGTCCAAATAGAACGCCGTTTCGAACGCTCCGACTCCACTGTAGCAACTTCCGTACCTCTCGCTAAAGGCGAAAAAATCCGTGTCTTCCTTACCATCACAACCGATCGCGAGATGGACAACCTCATCCTCACCGATCATCGCGCCGCACTCCTGGAACCTATAGGCGTTTCTGCATATAGCTGGACGAATAACGCCTTCTATTACCGGGATATCCGCAACACCGAAGAGCGTTTCTACATCGAGCACCTCAGCCGTGGAACTGCCGTCCTCTCCTACGAGTGCTACGTTACGGCTTCCGGCACTACCCTTGCCGGTCTGGCTTCCATCGTCTCCGAAATCGCTCCGGAATTTGTAGCCCATACTACTACGGATTTACTTAAAACAAAAAAATAGAACAATGAAACACCTTCGAAATATTATCGGCTATGTGCTTGGCGGATTGCTCTTTGTAGCATTGCTGCCGACTATTATGTGGCTGGCATCGGGCATGCCGGCGTTGGAACATATCGGCGCCTTGCGCGCTTCGTGTACGGGCTTACTGATTGTTGGCGGTTTGGCGCTGAGCGTGTGGACGATTGTATGCATGAAACGCCGCGGTAAAGGCAATCCGATGGATGCTTTCGATCATGAGATAGGTACGCGCACGCAACACCTGATGACCGACGGACCTTATCGCATCAACCGCAATCCGATGCTTACCGGCACGCTCCTCTATTTGGCGGGCTTTATTGTTTGGCTCTGGACGTGGCAGGCATTGCTCGTGTGGCTGCTGTTCTTTGCCATCATGTTCGTACAAGTCCTGACGGAAGAGAAACGCCTCCGCCGCGATTTCGGCGATGAATATGCAGCCTTTTGCCGCCGTACCGGTCGTTTCCTGCCATTCACTTTCAACAAATAACCGCCTCAACCTGATACAATTTTGCACATTTCCTTGCCAAATCTGTAAAAAACACAGATTGTTTGCATTTTTTCTCTCAAAAACTTGCCGGTATCGGCAAAAATTAGTACCTTTGCAGCGGAATTTGAATACATAGTTTGCCGATATGGAATATATATCCGTTATTCAGTTTGCCGAGAAGTACGGCATTAGCGAACGTACCGCACGTAACTATTGTGCGGAAGGAAAGATAGATGGTGCCTTTCTGACAGGCAAAACATGGAATATTCCCGCGGATGCTGAGTTGCCCAAGAAAGGTAAGAAGAAACTCTCTGAGCTCCTTACCCGTCTTCGCGAAGAAAAAGAGTCAAAACTCAAAGGGGGTATCTACCATCGTACGCAGATTGACCTTACCTACAACTCCAATCATATCGAAGGCAACAAACTGACCAAGGAACAGACACGCTATATCTTCGAGACCAATACGCTCGGCATCACGACCGAAAACACCTCCGTCGATGATATCATGGAAACGGTGAACCACTTCCGCTGTATCGATTATGTTATCGACCACGCGACGGATAAAATAACCGAGGCACATATCAAAGCACTTCACGCTATCCTCAAAACCAATACTTCAGACAGCCGTAAGGATTGGTTTGCTGTAGGCGACTACAAACGCCTTGCCAACGAAGTAGGCGAACAAGAGACGGTTGCACCAAAGGATGTTCATCGCCACATGAAAACTCTGCTCTCGGACTATAACGCACTCAAACAAGTGACCTTCGATGACATTCTGGATTTCCACGTGCGTTTTGAGCGCATCCATCCGTTCCAGGACGGTAACGGCCGTGTTGGGCGACTGCTTCTCTTCTGGCAATGTTTGCAAAACGCCCAAGTGCCGTTTATCATTACCGAAGAATTACGCCTCTTCTACTACCGCGGCCTCCAAAACTGGGGCGATACCAACGGCTACCTACGTGATACCTGCCTCACCGCACAAGACCATTACAAAGCTTTGTTGGACTATTTCAAAATAACATATTAACCCCTATGAAACGCCTCACCCGCATCCTCCTCGCCCTGTTCTTCGTCCTGACGATAGGTATTATCTGTTCCAACCGGGCTGTTATCCGTACCGCTACAGACAGGATGTACGATGACGTTTCTGCCATTCCGTACAATCGCGTCGGCGTGCTTCTCGGTACAAGTCCCAAAGGCAGAAGAGGCAATCCGAATCCATTCTATATCAACCGCATCCAAGCCTGCGCGGCATTGTACAATGCTGGCAAGATTGAGCGTATTCTGGTCAGCGGCGACAATTCGCGTCACACCTACGACGAACCGACTTGTATCCAACAAGACTTGCTTGCTGCGGGCATACCGGATAGCGTCATCTATCTCGACTATGCCGGATTTCGTACGTATGACTCTATGGTTCGTGCCAAAGAAGTCTTCGGACTCACATCCTTTACCATCATCTCGCAGCCCTTCCACAACGAGCGCGCCCTGTATATCGCTACCCGCAAAGGCCTCGACGTTGTGGCGTTCAATGCACCCGATGTGCAATTACACCGCTGGCAAATCCGTATGACCGTTCGCGAATGGCTCGCCCGAACCAAAGCCGTTCTGGATATCTATACCGGCAAACAACCTCACTTCCTCGGTGAACCGATTACAATAGAATAAAATGCCGTTTAACCCCGATATCTGCAAATAATACAGTAATAATCGTTTCGAAGTAAAGAAAAATCACATTTTTTGCCCAAAAACTTGCATATATTCCAAAAATGTTGTAATTTTGCAGCGTTTTTGGAACAAATCACACAAATGACATACACCCGGTTCTATAATCAATGGCATTCGTTGGGCTGTTTTTCTATCCACCAAGTGCATGCTATCATACCGACTTTCAATCGGTCTAACTTGCATCAATGGCAACGCGCCGGCTACATCGTGCCGCTTCGTCAAGGCTGGTATGCTTTTGCCGATTACGTGCAGCAGCCCGATTATGCTCGGTTTATCGCCGGTAAGATTTGCGCGCCTTCGTATATCAGCCTGCACACCGCGCTGTCGTTCTACGGCATTATCCCGGAAGCGGTCGTGGAGATAACGAGCGTAACAACGCAAAAGACCTGCCGCTACGAAAATGCCTTCGGGCAATTTAGTTACCAAACAGTCCGTCCACGCTTGTTCTGGGGCTTCGAGCCGAAGACTATGCGAGACACTAAGCAGTATATGATGGCTACGCCGGAGAAAGCCATTATTGACCTGCTCTACCTCTATCCGCAGTATTCCACGCTCGACGAGATGCACGAACTGCGTTTCGACGAAGACTGGATGCGAGACGAACTGAACAAGGAACGACTATTAGAATACTTAGAACGCATCAACAGCCCTATCCTAAACAAGCGAATACATTTATTGCTAAAAGCCTACGACTTATGATTGATATGGAATATATACGCGGTTTCTACCCGCCGTACATAGCGCAGAATGCCAATTTCCAGAAGCATATGCTCAAGGAATACGTGGAATTGTTGGCGTTGGAGTGGATCGCCCGTTCGCCTTACGCTGCGAAGCTAATCTTCATCGGCGGCACCAACTTGCGGCTGATTCAAGGCATTGACCGCTTCTCCGAGGACTTGGATTTTGACTGCAAAGGCCTCAGCGAAGATGAGTTCCGGCAGATGTCCGATGAGTTAGTCAAGTACCTACAACTGCAAGGTCTAAATGCAGAACTCCGCAACAAAGAGAACGCTCATCTTACTGCTTTCCGTAGTAACGTTTATTTCCCTGAATTGCTCTTTGACCTCCAACTGACCGGACATCGTGAGGAACGTTTCCTGATGAAAATCGAGGCGCAAGATCAAGGCATCGACTATCCACGCGAAATGGCTATCGTGCAGCGTAACGGCTTCTCGTTCCCTGTGCCTGTGCCGCCGCTCAGCGTACTTCTCTCCATGAAGCTCTGCGCACTACTCACACGCCAGAAAGGTCGTGACTTTTACGATGTGCTCTTCCTCATGCAACGCACAGAACCCGACTACGCTTTCCTCCAACAGCAAAAAGGCATCGCCAACCGAGAGCAACTATCTGCTGCTTTGCAAGAAACGCTTTCCAAAACAGACCTGAAGATGAAACAACGCGACTTCGAACACCTCCTCTTCGATGCGCATAAAAGTGAAACAATATTGAGATTTTTAGCATAACGATGGATATTTTTCGAAATATAGTATTGGTGGGTATCGGCAGTTTTGTGGGCGGCGCCTTGCGTTATGGACTCTCGTTGTTATTTCGCACCGATTTAGCCTTCCCGTGGCCGACTTTTGCAGTAAATATGGTCGGTTGCCTGCTCATCGGTCTGTTAATCGGTTGGAGCTGTCGTCTCTCGCAAGATTGGACGTTGCTGTTGATGGTTGGTTTGTGCGGCGGCTTCACGACATTTTCTACCTTTTCGAAAGAAAGTCTCCTCCTCCTGCAAAATAATGCCTATGCTATATTTATCCTGTATATCCTCGGAAGCGTTCTCTTAGGCATCAGCCTCGTTGCCCTGGGTTGGTGGATAACTAAATCCTGATTCCTGATTTGACAGATAATAATAGAATAATATGAAACACTACACAAGAAAAGAAATCTATAGCGATATTAGAGACCCCCAGCCGCAATATATCTTCTTGGAGGGCAACTTTTGGGAATATGTGCGTTTCTATCTGATCGCTGCGCTTTCTATGCCGTGGTACGGATACATCGTGATTGTTGCAGTCCTTGCAGGTATAGTAATTATAGGCGACTGGATTGTTGCACTTATTGCCTGTGGACTTTTCATACTTATCATATTCGGGCAAGCACTATATTCGGCTTCCAACATCCGCAAACTGGTTGATATTGGAGCGTGCGTCGGCTTTGATGCGGATGGCGTAGGATATTGGGTGCCGACGGGTGAACAGGACGAGGACGGAAATGACACCATGAAGTTTGCGGTAGGAAGCCCTTGGTATGAGCTCAATGAATTTCTGGTATTTGATTCTTTCATGGCATTCCGTTTTGTGAAAACCAGCGAGTTAGGGCTCGTTTTTGTTCCTCTGAATCCGGAAGAAGACAACAATGATAAACTGGAAAATATTCTTGCTTTCTGGAAACAGAGGGCTCATGAAAAACCTGTCGGTCAAAAAGACCGCCGCTTGATTTGGTTTATTATTTTTATCGCTTTATGTGCATTGAAGTTTATTCTCAAATACCTCAAAGAGGTATATTAACCCTATGAATCGCCTCACTTTTATAATCTTTTGCCAATGAAAATTGCCTGCAAAAAGTTGTAAAAACATGCTCAAAAGCAGCACGCACGCCGGGAGTGAATCGAGAGCATTACGGACCCGTTCCCGAGGTTTATCGAACCAATCTCGCATCATACCCGTACCTATAATATACTATAAGTATATTATCCCGTGAACTTGACTATTTTTACGTAAAAACCCGACATGAACTGCAAAATACACCCCATATTATACAATTACTATCTCTGCCTCAAAGACACACTCGGAGCAGACATCGTTCATCGTCGCAAACGAACCGCTACCATGTCCATTGAAGTCATCTTCTATTGTGACGAATTAGTTGTGCCGACAGGTCGCCTGAACACCCTCCCTGAAGCCGAAAAATGGGGTTACTGGATTATCTGCAGGCAGCAAACCAAAAAGAAACATACCGTCTATAAAGATCATCCTGTCTATCAACTCTATCTCTCGCCCGTTCATCCCAAGAAAAAATATGCAATCAGACCATACTTGGCATCCCGCCGAACACAACTTAGCGAACCCATGATTGCCTAACAGTCTGCCAAATGACCTAAAATGAAGATATTCTTCATTCTTTCAGCATTATTCATCAAAAAAATTTGCATATGTCATTTTTTTGTTGTACCTTTGCACGCAATTCGCGTGCCTCCGACTGATAATAGACGCGAAAAATCAAAAAAAATCATCCGTCGCGGTTACCTTTCAGGAGGCAAAAGACATGATAATTGAAAGTTGAGAAAAAAAGAATAATCATTATTCATTAATCATTATTCATTAAAACGACAAACGACTAAAGATATGAAACGCAACATTACACTTCTGGTATTGGCACTTTGCTTCGTACTCCCGAGCATGCACGCCACAAAACGCGCCCTGGTTATAGGTGTAGGCGCTTACCCCGAGAGCACCGGCTGGAAAGCCATCAACGGCGATAAGGACATACCCGTGGTAACCGCCATGCTGAGCGATAACGGCTTTCAGCCGCAGGATATCGTGACCCTCAAGAACGAGCAAGCTACCTGCGCACGCATCACCAGCGAGATGAAGAACCTGGTGGCTAAATGCAAAGCCGGCGACTTCGTATTCATCCATTTCTCCGGTCACGGACAGCAGATTACCGACTTGGACGGCGATGAGGACGACGGCCTCGACGAGGCTTGGGTGCCTTACGATGCCTGCCTGACCTATCAAAAAGGCAAATACGAGGGACAAAACCACCTCTTGGACGACCAACTGAACGTATGGCTTTCCGAAATGCGCAGCAAAGTGGGCGATAACGGTAAGATCGTTGTGGTAGCCGACGCCTGCCATAGTGGTGGCAGCACACGCGCCGTAGGTGACGAAGAGGAAGAAGGCTGGGTTGCCCGCGGCACATCAGACACCTTTATCATTCCGGGTGCACACACCGCCTACACGGGCGCCTCACAGCAAGCCGGCGACTGGGTGCTCATCTCTGCCTGCAAGAGCAACGAGACCAACTACGAATACAAGGGTACCGGCAGTCTGACCTATGCCTTGTCGCAACTCAAAAGCGACCTCACCAACCTTACCAACAAACAGATCCGTATCAAAGCCAAAGGCATCATCTGCCAGATCATCCCCTTCAACCAGAACCCACAGATCGACTGCCCCGATACGCGAAAAGACGTAACGTTCTTCTAAAAAAAATATTCATTATTCATTAATCAAAATATTCATTATTCATTAATCATTAATCATTATTCATTAACTCGTCAATATTAACTTAAAAAATCATAAAAATATGAAGAAGTCACTTGTATTGGCACTCGCTATCCTGAGTCTGGTAGCATGCCAGAAATCAGCTCAACAAACCACGCAGGTTGCGCAGAACGGTAACTCCGCGCTGGTTATTCCCGCCGTTGACACCTGGGAGTTGGCACAAAATCTCGCTGTTTACGGCTACGTAAACAAATCGGCAACCGCACTTGTAGAGGCCGCTGACATCCTGGTGGGTGTGCCCGTCATCGTTTGCGAACGCGAGAAGAAGAACCCCGTGGACCAAAAACCCGTTGGCAAACTCAATACCGTGGATCGTCTCCTGGCTGACGCTATCACCCTTTCGAACGACGATGCCCTGATGAGCCGTATTGAGTCGGTCAAGAGCCGTGCAGCACTCATCTCGCAAATGGAAGGCACCCGTGGCGCCGTAGGCGGAGCTATGGTTTCCGATGAAATCATCTATGGCAACAGCGACCAAGTTATCTACCAGGATTTCCAGGCTGACCAACCCGCTGTAGTTGTTGTGATGGGTATGGGCGAGCCCGACCTGGATGCCTTCATCTATGACGAAGACATGAACCTCGTAGCACAAGACTGCGGCTGCGACTACAACTGCCACATCAGCTGGGTTCCCACCTACACCGGTCGTTACTACATCCGCGTGGTGAACAACGGCAACGAGTCAAAGGAGTTCACCTTGGCTACGAACTAATTGTTCAGAATCTCCCCCGCCCACGCCTATGAGAGGAAGCGGAGCGAATGGTATTAGTCCGAATGAAGAAAATATTTATCCTACTAACCCTGGGCTGGATGGCTATACTTACGGCATCCGCCCAGGGTTCGCCTGTCGAACAATTCAATCAGGCACAAGCCGAGGCTCTACAAGCTTCGGCTGCCGGCAATTATGAGCAAGCCCTGCAGCACTACAACACCTGCATCACGCTCATGAAGGCCAACTGGCCTACGCATGCCTCCCTGCCGGTACTGATGAATAACGCAGCCATGATATATGGCGACTTGGGGCGCCACGACGAGGAGGAGAAAGTGCTCAAAGAAGCCCTCGCCGTACTCGAATCCAACGGCCGGCAATCCGAAAGCGACTACGCCCTCATCCTCAACAACCTCTGCTCCATCTATTTCCAACGCGGCAAATACGAAGAGGCCATCCGCCTTACCAAAAACAGTCTGGAACTGCTGGCTAAGACCCTCGGCAAAGATACCGAAGCCTATGCCACCATGCTCAGCAACCTCAGCGCATTCTACCACAATACAGGTGACTATTCTGCCGAGGAGAAGTGCCTGAAGGAAGCCGTGCAGATTTACAAGAAGATAGGCGCTACCGGCGGGGATAAATATGCCTTAACACTCAGCAACTTAGGCGTTCTGAGCCGCACCTTAGGCAACGACAAACAGGCCGAGCAGTATTTCCTGCAAGCCGCAGATATCCAAAAGCAGATGCAGGACGGCATGACAGCCGACTATGCCACCACGCTCAATAACTTAGGCGTGCTCTATATGGGGCAGAAACGCCACAAAGAGGCCGTCAAAGTGCTCTACGAAGCCATGCGCATCCGCAAGGCGCTACAGGGCACCAATAATGCCGACTACGCCATGGTGCTAATGAATCTGGCGCAGGTATATGGGCAGCTAAGCCGGTACCGCGAACAGGAACAATGCCTACTGGAAGCCCTGCAGATACAGAAGAATACCATCGGCGAACAGCATCCCGACTATGCCGTGACCTTAGGAAATATCGGTTCGCTCTACGAACGCCTGGGGCGCTACGATGAGGAGGAGAAATACCTCTTGGAAGCCTTGCGCGTGCGCAAAGCAACCTTAGGCGAACAACACCCCACCTATGCTGCGACAATGACCAATCTCGGCGTCTTCTATGCCAACCGAGGCAAATATGCCAAAGCCGATAGTTACATCACCCGTAGCTCGGAATTAACACGCCAACAGTTTCTCTCCGCAGCTGATTACCTCTCCGAACGCCAGCGAAGTGACTATTGGTCGGCTATTCGCTACCCCTTCGAACGTATCTACCCCCTGTACGCACATCGGTATCGCCAGACCAAACCGGCGGTAACAGCGTTTGCGTACGACAACACGCTCTTCGTCAAAGGTCTGCTGCTCTCCACCAGTAATACCGTACAGCAAGCCATCCTCTCCAGCGGAGACCAACAACTCATCAGCAACTGGAAAGCCCTCATCGCCCTGCGACAAGAAATCCAACGCGCACAGACCGAGAGACCAGGCTCGGCTGAACTGCAAGACATGTACCAACGCGAAGAAGAGATGGAGAAAAACCTTCTGGCAGGTAGCGCAGCCTACCGCGAGGTGGAGAAACACAAATCGGCAGACTGGCGCGAGGTTCAGAAACAGTTGGGCGACGACGATGTAGCCATCGAGTTTCTGCGTATCCCCTTCTCCAACGATACCATATGCTACTGCGCCCTCGTCCTGCAGAAGAAGAGTCGCTACCCCGAGATGATAGACCTCTGCCTCGAAAGCGACCTGATGGACCTCGTCCCCAAAGGGCAACCGTCTGCAGCCTACGACCCGGACTTCCTGGAGGACACACGCAACCTCAGTAACCTTATCTGGGGACATCTGCAGCCCTACATGAAGCAGGGCGGCAAAGTCTTCTTCTCGCCAGACGGCGCGCTCTACCAAGTAGCCATAGAATACCTGCCTATGGATGCCGAGCACACCTTTGCCGACGTCTATAACATGTACCGCCTATCCTCTACGCGCGAACTATGTTTTTACGCGCGTAGTACGCACTCGCGCATACGCATACAGGACGCCGTTCTCTATGGCGGACTGCAGTACGACCTCACCCGCGACGATATTACCCGCAGCAGTCAGTCCTTCCGTTCCGCCCAACCTACTTCCGCAAGCGATGACAACATCGGTCAACTGCTTAGCGACAGCACCCGCGGCGGTATATCCTATCTGGCAGGCACACTCAAGGAAGTAGAGGCCATACGCGCCATCCTCAACAACCCCGACGACCGCGTTTATATCGGCAAAGACGGCAACGAGGAGAGCTTCAAAGCCTTGTCGGGCCGCTGCCCGGGTCTGCTGCATATCGGTACACACGGTTTCTACCTGCCGCCCCGTAAGAACGAGAAGAGCGGCGGACTGCAGTTAGGCGACAGCGAGTCGCAGAACCGCATAGACTACTCCATGTCGCGTACAGGTCTGCTGATGGCGGGTTGCCAATTGGCTTGGAGCGGACAAAAAGTTCCCGAAGGCTCTGAAGATGGCATTCTGACGGCCAAGGAGATAGCCGGCCTCGACCTCCGAACGGTGGACTGTGCAGTCCTCTCCGCCTGCGAGACCGGTAACGGCGACATCACCGGCGACGGCGTCGCCGGACTACAACGCGGCTTCAAACAGGCGGGGGTAAAGACCCTGATGATGTCACTTTGGCCCGTTAGCGATAGTGCTACCCAACTGCTGATGACGGAGTTCTACCGCCGCTGGAAAAACGGTAGCTCCAAGCGCGAAGCGCTACGCCAGGCACAACACGTCGTACGCGAACGATTTGAAGAACCCGTCTATTGGGCAGCCTTTATCCTATTGGATGCACTCGAAGAAGACTAATGACCAACATCTCGTCACCCCCTTTGAAAGGGGGGCGGGGGGATTCAACTAATGACCAACATGAGAAAATTAATTCGTAGAATACTATTGCTCTGCATCCTGGGCTGGGTAGCATGGCATTACTGGGTACCGGAGGATTTCAAGCAAGACCTCAGGCAAGAAATACAATCCATTCACTCCGAGGCACGACAGAAAGCGGACGGTACGCGCAAGACTGTGCAACAGGAGATTGCCTCCATGCGCGAACACGATGCTACCGAGGATATCAGCAATCACCCTACCGTCGAGACCGATAGTACTGCTCGCGACCTCAAACGCGAGGGCAAAGAAGATGTAAACATCCAATTCGAGGAAAAAGACACCTGGTACCTCAATAAGGAAGACCTGAAAGAGTACTACGAGTCTGCCAAACGAGCATTAAAGGAATAGGTTAAAGGTTAAAGGTTAGAGGTAATTACCCCCGCATGGCTTGCAGCTTATTCTCCATCTCCAATAACTCATCACGCAACATGGCTGCGGTACTGAAGTCCAATTCCTTGGCGGCCGCAAGCATCTGCCGTCTTTTTTGTTCTGCAGCTTTATCCAATTGCTTGTAATCGTAGCGTTGCCAGTCGGCTTCTTTCCACGACTTGCGTATTGCTTCCTGCAGGCGTTTCTTCTCATCCTCCGCATTATGGTAGAGCGCAGCTAAGGGGTTATTGTCCATCGACTTCTTGACCGGCGTCGGTACAATACCATGCTCGCGGTTATATTCCTGTTGCTTTTGCCTACGGCGATTGGTCTCGTCGATGGTAAGTTGCATCGAGCGCGTTATACGGTCGCCGTACATGATGACCTTGCCCTCCACATGCCTGGCTGCTCGTCCAGCGGTCTGTGTCAGACTGCGATGGTCACGCAGGAAGCCTTCCTTATCGGCATCCAGAATGGCTACCAGGCTTACCTCGGGTAGATCCAATCCCTCACGCAGCAGGTTAACGCCCACCAATACGTCGTATAAGCCCTTGCGCAGGTCGGTCATAATCTGCACACGTTCGATGGTATCAATATCAGAATGGATATACGCCGAGCGGATGCCATATTTGCGCAGGTACTCATCCATCTCCTCCGCCATGCGTTTGGTAAGCGTGGTCACCAGCACACGTTGTTCCTTTTCCACGCGTTGTTGAATCTCCTCCATAAGGTCATCGACCTGGTTCTTGGTCGGACGCACCTCTATCTCGGGGTCCAACAGGCCGGTAGGCCGAATCAATTGATCCACCACCACACCCTCACTCATCTGCAGCTCGTATTCCGCAGGCGTAGCGGATAGGAAGATGACATTCTTCCTGACATTACTATCCGGCGCCTCACCCTCTGCCGTCTCTGCAGCCCGCAGTCCGACCTTCTCCTCCCATTCCTCAAAGCGCAGAGGTCGGTTATCTTTGGCGGCAGGCAAGCGGAAACCGTAGTTTACCAGATTCTCTTTACGCGAACGATCACCACCATACATGCCATGTATCTGCGGCATGGTAACGTGACTCTCGTCAACGATGACCAGCATATCGCCGCCGCCTTCCGGTCCGCCGGACATACCAAAATAATCCAGCAGGCAATATGGCGGCGTTCCTTCCGCTCGACCATCAAAATAACGGCTGTAGTTCTCTACGCCCGAGCAGTATCCTAACTCCTGTATCATCTCCAGGTCGTATTTCACGCGTTCCTCAATACGCTTGGCATAGAGTGGCTCGCCTATCTCCTGAAAATGCAGTACTTGATTAGCCAAATCCAGTTTTATCTGTTCCATAGCCGTCTGTACACGATCAGACGAGGTGCAGAAGATAGTAGCCGGATAGATGTTTATATGATCAAATCGGTCGCGTTCGGATAGCGTCACGGGGTCTAATTGCAGAATCTCATCCACCTCATTGCCGAAGAACTCAATACGGATTATCTCATCGGCATACGCCAGGCAGACATCCACCGTATCGCCCTTCACGCGGAAACGTCCGCGGCTTAGTTCCATATCGTTACGCACATACTGCGCATCAACCAGCCCTTTCAGCAGGCTTTCTATGGTGCGGTTCTCACCCTTCATTACCGACAGACACGAGCACGAGAAATCCTGCGGGTTGCCTATTCCGTACAGGCAGCTTACCGACGACACCACGATTACATCCCTCCGCCCGCTCAATAGTGCAGCTGTCGCACTCAGACGCAGACGGTCGATCTCCTCGTTGATACTCAGGTCTTTCTCTATATAGGTATCGGTCGATGGGATATACGCCTCGGGCTGATAGTAGTCGTAGTAGGATACGAAATACTCCACGGCATTCTTCGGAAAGAATGCTTTCATCTCGGTATAGAGTTGCGCCGCCAGCGTCTTATTGTGGCTCAGAATCAGCGTCGGACGGTTCAGCTGCGCGATAACATTAGCTATTGTAAATGTCTTACCCGACCCCGTCACACCGAGTAGGGTCTGCGCAGGCATACCGGCTCTGACACCCTCTACGAGTTGACGTATAGCCTCGGGCTGGTCACCCGTGGGCTTGAAATCCGATGTTAGTACAAAATGATCCGTCATGGTTTGTCTGGTGTTTCGGGTACGGGCGGTACCGAATCGGTCTTTACCGCCTGTATGCCCGATGTATTCTCTTTCTGCTTCTCGCGTGCCTTACGCGCCTTGCGCATCATGGCATGCTTGCGGGCATCACCCCAGTTGTAGTCGTGCCTGAAGATGAGTCCCACACCCTGCACGGTATTGGCTTCGCGTAGCGAATACTTATCCACGGTATGCGTGAACGCCTTGGCACGCAGCTTGCCGCTCGGAATCAGTCCGTACTCCACATCCACATCGCCGAATACAGGCGAACGGGCGGATATATCATTGTAGCGGTAGCCGATATTACCATTGATGGTCAGGCGTTCCACGGGGTTGAGTTGGAACTGCGCCTCGTACTCCTGCGTGGCATTCGAGCCCTCACCGTCGGTACGGAAGTTGAAGCCCACGGTAAAGACATCTGTCAGGCGGCTAAGCCAGGCGTTGATTTGTCCCGTTACGGTGGACGATAGTAGCGAATAGGTTGCATTCAGTCCGGTACCGGTAGCATTCGTAGCCAAGTACTCCGGCGTGAAGAAGCGATTGAATACGAGCAGATAGATGACCTGTCGCATCAGCATCTCTTCGGTATTGATGGCTGCACGTACTTGTGCCTCGACCGACTCATCGGACTGTGGTAGCTCGATGGCGAAACGCAGGATCGGGTCGCTGAGTTTGCCGCTCAGCATCAACACACAGTTAACCGGTACCGACGAGCGGGAGGTAATCATCGCGGCCTCTTCGCCAAAGAGATCCTTGAGCGAAGCGGTCGTACGGTAACGCGCCGTCACATTCAGAATGGGTTCCTCCGGAGCGTTATTCCAGGTGATGGATGAGCCTTCGGCTATGACAAAGTCACGATGCACAATATTTCCTAACGAATACGAGAACGTACCCGATAGCAGCGTATAGGTACCGATGAGCCGTATATCCTCATCGCCCGAGAAGGACAACTTCAGGTTACCCTCACCGCGACATACGATACCATCCGACGAGTGATCCGACAGCAACAGATGCAGGCGAGCATCGGGTGTTGCCTCCATGGCCATATTGAGTGTTAACTTCGCACCACGCTTCACTACTTTCTTCTGCTGCTGTTGGCGCCGGCTGCGATTGCTCACTACCACACGATTCGGTTCGGGAGTAACAAAACGAATAAAACCATTGTCCGACGCACTCGAAGCCGTTGCTATCGACAGGTAGAAATCTGTATTACGACGCGTGATGGCTGAGATATCAATCAGCACATTATCATCATCGCCGCTGATGTCAATACGGCCGGAAGCATAGGCCTTACCGTAGTACATGGTCTCGGGGTCGGGAGCCAGATTGATAGCCTGAATGTTATCTATAACACCCGTAATATGGAACTTAAAATCATTGAATCGGTCGTGCTCCAACATACCTGTCACCATACCTTCGTGTCCATCTTCATCACGGATGACTACATGCGGGAAACTGATATACGTCGTGTCCATTATCACCGAGTCACTCAGATAATATCGCACACCCGTATAGGGTATGACGAGCGACGCATCCTTGGCCAACGCTTTGGCGGTTACCCATGTATCCATCTTGCGGCCAAAGACATGAATCTGACCAAACGCACGACCCTGTATCTGCTCAATCATGCCTTTCGTCCAGAAGTTAATCATCGCTATATTAGCCGAGTCGGTCGTGATATACAATTCCCAGTACTTCTCGCTGGGTATCACATTACCGTCCACGTGACCTACCAAGCGGTTATTCTCCACCAAATCGCCGTTGATGAGCACATGTTTAGTCTCGCGGTCTATGGTCGCCTGTGCCGCCAGTGCCCCCATATCCGTATGGTTCAGCACCGCATGCGGGATGTTCACATTCGCCTCAAAATAGGGGTCGGTAAAGAGCGAATAGAGCGTCATCCATCCCGTCACTTGACCTACTACCGATAGCGAACGGCTCACACCCACAAACTGCAGCAAGTAGTTCAACTCAATATTGCGGAGATCTATTCTGAGCGAGTCATCGTCTGACAGACCGGCAGTACCATTGGCGCGAATATGCTGATTGAGCGAATAGAGCGACACATTCTGCACACTCAGTTGGTGATGATAGGCATTATACTCCACATGCCCGTCGCCGATATACCAAGTCGTATCGTTCAGTTGGAACGTGGTAGGCAGCATGTGTACGTCAATATGCGGTTTGCTCGCATAGCGTGTCAGATGGGTATGAATCCTAACTGCCGGTTCCACTTGATTGCCAAAGAACAGACCCAGCAGCAGCGAGTCGTTTCTCGCCTGAACCGACAGATGCATATCTACATCGCCTATCATCAGTTGCGTTGAATCGGGATTGATGGTATGCGAGCGTACCTTGAGCGATAGGTCTGCCTCGCCCGGCACATTGCTCACCGAGAAAGTCAGATCCTGGTACTCCGAATTGCCATTCTCCACCGACGGCACAAAAGCCTGCAGCCCGAAGGTTCCGTCCGTCTCGTGGATAAAGCCCTTGATAATCTGATTATCATTGATGATGACATTAGACAGCAGCACCACCTCCATGATGGGATCCAAGTCATGAAAATAAGCGTAGAAGTCCAGGTTGTTGGGTTCCTCATTCACTTCCGGCACAGGTTCCACAAACTCCGGCAACAAACTATGACCAAAGCCTTGCAACGTACGCCCTAAGGTACTCCACCGCCACGAACCGCTCATACCGGCTGTCATTACATCCGACGAAATACGCACATTATCAAAGTCCGAACCTGTTTCAAACAACAGTTTGAACTGCTTCAAATTGTAGTCCAGACCGTTAGCGGCAAAAAGCAACGAGTCGATGATCAGGTAGCCGTTCAGGCGGTCCACCGCCAGTTTCTCATCGCCATCGGTATTGAGCGACAAATCTACCGTAAAACTGAGGTCCTGATGCTTGTACTTATCCTTGCTCAGTACGCCCATCTCCGCCAGTTTCATATGCTCTACTACCAGGCGCAAATTATGGGCGGGATCTACCGACGAGAAATCCATAATTCCGCTAAAGTCGAAACTCAACGCCGGGTCACGCGCCACAATCTCACCCGTAAAAACACTATCCGCCAACGAACCATCGATACGGATATTATGGTAGGTATAATGGTGCACATCTGCTGCTATGATTTTGGCACGCGTGGTGAGTTGCAGGGGCTCACCGCTTTGCCATATACCGTTGGCATAGGCATTGAGGCTCACATAGCCCAACTCGCTGGTGCCCGCCATCCGCCCTACATTGAAGCGGCGTGTCTGCACCTCGCCGTTGAAGCAGAGCCGTCTGAAATCTTCGCTTACTTGCAAACCGCCGTTCGTTGTCACCGTGCCCAATCGTGTCCGGAAAGCGCCATGCAGCGTCAGGCTGTCCAGACCTCCGTCCACCAGCCCTTGGTAATGCATCTCGCCCAATCGGGCTATCTCGCGTGGCAAGGTAATAGGTTGCATCGTCAGACCGGCTATCAGGTCTTGCAGCAACGAATGCGTTGCGTACAAGTCCTTCAGGTCGGCACGCAAACGCATCTTATCCTTCTCTAACGGGTGCCATATGGCCACATCGCCCGATAGTAACTGTTCGCCGCGGAAATGCACCAACAGGTCTTCGGCTACCACCGAGTCGCGCGAACCGCGAAAAGCGCCGTCGAAACTAATGTCTTTATTGAGCCAATCGGCTCGGAGACGCAGCCCTAACAATTCCGCCTCCAGCGTGTCGCTGCTCAGTTGCGGCAAGGCCATCCGTGCACTCATACGGCTCAACAGCACATCCGTTCCCGATGATGCATGCCGGTAGCGAATACGTGCATCCGTCAGACGAATATCGTCAATATTGAGCGTGAAGGGAAACTCACGATGCACGGTATCCTCCTGCTGAAAGGCACGGATGAGGAAATCCAGATTCGTGCCCGTCGAGTCCTGCTTCAGATTGAAATACGGCCTATCAATATCCACCAACGGGAAGTCCAGCCTATTGTCTTGTATGGCTATAGGATTGAAGCGCACTTCTATTTGCGGCACATAGGCTAAGGTGTCACCCGTGCGGTCGCCTAAATAGATGTCGGTCAGCCTTAGACGGTTAAAGAAGGCTATATTCACCTCCCCAACGCTGACATCTGCCCCCAAGCCGTCTGACAGCACCTCGGTCATGTAGCCTACCAGGGCTGTCTGCACCTTACTGGAACGCAGCGACAGCCACAGACTGCCCACCGTCCCTACCAGGCACAGCAACAACACACCTACTATGACACCTACACGCTTCAATTAATTCTTAATTCTTAATTCTTAATTTTAAATTTTAAATTTTAAATTTTAAATTTTAAATTTCGGATATTCAATATCCGAAAGGAACAATCCTTCTGCGGGTGCCGACTGACCCGCTGCACAGCGGTTACGCGCATCCACTACCGCCTGAAAATCCTCCTCCGTCATCTTGCCGCGCCCTACGTCCAGCAACGTTCCGACTACCGCACGCACCATATTTCTCAGGAAACGGTCGGCGCGTATGGTAAACACGTACGTGTATTCCAGTCCTTCATCCTCGGCAAGCCGCTGACTCCATTGGGCCTTGGTCACCGTACAGATGGTCGTCTTGCTCGCCGCATGCGAGCGGCAGAACGACTGAAAATCATGCGTTCCTATCATTCGGGCGGCAGCACGGTTCATCGCCTCAAAATCCAACGTATCCGTCACGCGGGCTGTACGGTCGCTCAGAAAAGGCTCTTTGCGCGTACTCAAAAAGTAACGGTATGTCCGACTTGTAGCCGAATACCGCGCATGGGCATCGGAACGCACCGGCCATACTTTCCGTACGGCTATCGACGCCGGCAACAGACCATTCAGCCTGTGGCACAACGTCCGACATACCTCGGCATCCCAAGCGGCGTCTTCGTCAAAATGCGCTACCATCTTCAGCGCATGAACACCCGCATCCGTCCTACCCGCAAAGGTCAGCGGTACCTCATGGCGCAATAGTGTGCGCATGGCTCCCTCCAACACCTCCTGCACCGTCACCCCGTTGGGCTGAATCTGCGAACCGTGAAAATCACTTCCGCGATACGAAAACTGAATGAAGTAACGCATTGATCTCCTCCGACATACGTGCTTTATATGCAATCACCATTCCCCCGCCGAGCAACACGACGGTTCGTACCACACTACTCAGCCAGATATTCATATCCGGCATCACCTTGAGCCATAACTCATTCAGCACAAATAACCCTACGGCCAGCGCCACCATGCCTATCTGCCGGCGGGCAAAAGGCGAAGTCCTCGTTGCCAGAACCACCGTTAGTACCACCAGCGTAAAATAGCCGAAATAGCATACCAACGTGCTCAACGCGGCACCATTCATACCCCAACGGGGAATAAAATACGTGTTCGACACAATCAACCCCACCGTCAGCAGGAACGAGAACAACAGCGAGAAAGCATAGTATCGCGAATAACTCAGCGTCGAGATCGTGATGTTGAACACCGCCATCATCAGGTGCGCCAGCATCAGTATCAGTACCGTCAACCGCGCTGTGCCATAAACCTCCCCGTTGGGAATAACATGGTATATCAAATCCACATTCAGCCACACCAACAGAAAGATAAAACTGCCCACCAACAATAGGTTGCTGCAACACTGCTGCATCAGGTGCGAACACTGGGCTCGGTCGTCCTGTTTCATCGCCGCCGCCAGTTGCGGCGCTGCGATGGCGGTCATGCTGCGATACGGTATGGATACCACCACCGCGATATTCGTGGCTATCTTAAAGATACCGGTGAACGAAAGCCCCATCTTCGCCGTGATGAAGAATGCCGACGCTATCGGCGCCATGCCGTTGGCGAGGGCCGTGAGCAGCAGCAACAGCGAATAGTGCACATACTGCTTCACCACCGGTTTGTTCTCCCTGAGAAAAGACAAATCGGGTTTCAGTTCCAGGGGTTCCAATCGAAAGAGATAGACCAGGTTGATAAGCGAAGCCACGGCATACACGCCGCATATCGATACCATGAACCCGTCTATCGACAGCACCCCAAAGGCATACAGCAGATAGATTATTAACAGACCGACCCGCACCCCTATCTCGCGCACCGCACGAGGCACCACGATATGCATCAGCACATTGGCGTTCGTCTCAAAGATGCCCATATACAGCATGAAGAACGACAACGGCAGCAGCAAATAATAGTAGTGCACAAAGAGCGGAGACTTCTGCCCGAACCAGGCACCTATCGGTGTCCGGCACAGCCAAAACAGCAGACCGAAAAAGGCAAAACCCACCAGCGGCACCACGATTGTCCAGAAGAAGAAACCGTGATGGCCTCTTTCATTCTTGAAATAGGGGAAGAAACGAATGATCGAATTGCTCGTTCCCAACTGCGCCAGACTGATGAAGAACGTGGCGGCATCGATCATCGCGCCCACCAGTCCCACCTCTTCGGTCGTCAGGAACCGCGTCTGCACAAACAGGGTCGTCAAGGCACCTATCGCCACGCCCAGATACGTGACGATAGTGCCTTTGATACTCTGTTTTGCAATGACGCCCATCAATCTTAAATTTTAAATCTTAAATTTTAAATCTTAAATCCCCTTTAGGGGCCTAGGGGGCTTATCTTATTTCGTTTTCTGCTCGCCGCGACAGCGACGAGAAAATGTAATACCTGCCCTCCTCTAGCGGTTTATCGACCAAGCTTGGGCGATTTCGCCCCGCGCTTGCGCGGCCATAATTTTAAATCTTAAATTTTAAATCTTAAATTTTCAATTCTCAATTGAAATAAGTTCTACCTCAAATATCAGCATGCTGTAGGGCGGGATCTGTTCGCCTGCACCGCGCTCGCCGTATGCGAGGTCATAGGGGATGAAGAAGCGGAACTTACTGCCCACCGGCATCAGCTGCACACCTTCCGTCCAGCCTTTGATGACTTGGTTCAGACCAAACACAATCGGCTCGCCTCTTTCGTAGCTGCTGTCGAATACCGTTCCGTCCATCAGCGTACCGTGGTAGTGTACCTTCACGCGGTCGGTAGCACTCGGCTTCGGACCCTTGCCCATCGTCAGCACCTCGTATTGCAGACCGCTCTCGGTCACATGAATACCTTCTTTCTGAGCATTCTCTTTCAGGAACGCCTCGCCCTGACCCTTCACGTCGCCATAACGCAGGCGATCCATCGTGGTCTGCAGGTATTCGTTGGCTTCGGGAGCCGACATCACTTCCTCAAAACGGGTCAAACCGTTTATCATGCCCTGCTGAATCAGCTTGAAATCAAAGTCGATGGTCTCAATACCCATGAAACCGTCTTTCTCATTTTCGTGGATGTCCGAACCAATCTGCTCAGCCATATCCACCATCTGCGGATACTGTTTCTTGCTCTTCAGCGCCTCGTTCAGGTATTCGATGAACTCCTTGCGTTTGCTGCCGTCTTCGTCCTCCTTCAGCACATAGGTCTTGATTTGGTTACCCTGGTAGAAACCGAAGGCATAGTTCAAACTATCGGTATAGTTCGTCAACTTAACCGTTGCGGCTTTATCGGGGCATTTAGCCTTGATGGGTTTGCCGGCCTCGGTATTGATGTGACCCGACTGGTATTTAGCCCACTCGGCCTGGAAGAAATTCGTTGCAGCCTCCAGTGTCATCACCGTCGAATCGCCATCCATACCATTTACCAGACCTTGCAGGAACATTTTCTCATTGATTGTCCAGGCTTTATTATCAGCCAAACCGGTCTTCTCGCTGGCTTTTACAGCCTCGCCGATGCTCTTACCCACGCTTGCCACGTCGTCCAGTTTCTCAACCTCACCTTTGTAGCCGCGCTCCAGGGCTTCCATCATCTCGTCCACATACGCATTTGTGCTGTCGTTTGCCAGATAGCGGTTCTTGAGGTAGTCACCATAACCGTGACCCCATGCGTAGTTCAAACTGTCTGCCGTTGTGCTCAGCACCACGGTCTTTGCCTGATACGTATTGCCGCACGACACCATAGCCAGTGCAGCCAGTACCAATAAACTCATTTTTTTCATTTCTGTTTGTTGTTTTTATTGTTATTTTTGTTGTTTGTTATGTAGGTTTTGTTGTTTGTCGTTCTCCCGAGTGCGCTCGCGCATCCACTCGCGCGCACATTTAGCCTGCAAAGGTACAACAAAAATTGCACATACGCAAATTTTCGGAAACTTTTTTGCAAAAATAGAGTAAAAACTCTATATTTTATCCGGCAGAAGGGGTGCTCATGCTTGCATGAAGGCATCTCTTATGGCGGATAAAAGTAAGGGTTTCAGCCCTTTTGCAAAAAAGGTTTCGGAAATAGGGAACAGTATGTCCGGCAGGATGCGGCTGTACTTTCGAAGAGGTCCCCATTCTATGAATGGGGTAGTAGGTCGAAGGTACAACAAAAATTGCACATACGCAAATTTTCGGAAACTTTTTTGTAAAAATAGAGTAAAAACTCTATATTTTATCCGGCAGAAGGGGTGCTCATGCTTGCATGAAGGCATCTCTTATGGCGGATAAAAGTAAGGGCTTCAGCCCTTTTGCAAAAAAGTTTCCGGAAATGGGGAACAGTATGTCCGGCAGGATGCGAACGTACTTTCGAAGGGGCCCCATTCTATGAATGGGGTAGTATGTCGAAATACAACAAAAATTGCACATATGCAAACTTTTAGGCTGCAAAATGCGTTTTTGCACACCTCCGCCCTCTTTTTACGGAGATCGGAGGGAAATAGCTGGAGATTATTGCAGCACCTTCTTTCCGTTACGGATGACGATGCCGTGGTAGGTGTCGGAGACGAGTTTATTTATCATCGTAATGACCATAGGCCGTGAGAACAAGTACCACAACCTCCGTGTCATTGATCGTATAGACCATTCTATGCTTATCGGTAATACGCCTGCTCCATTGTCCGGCACGATCACCTTTCACATAATACATCAGCCGACCCTCCGCAGAAAATCCTCTAATGACTCATCTGAACGCATCCTGTGAACACGTCCTTGCTTCGCTTGTTCCAAAGCCTCATCTACGTTAGCAAAGAATTCATCTTTTGTCATCAACGTACGATCTTTTTTCTTTGCCACAAGACTCTGCGCATATTTCAAGAGCTTTGTCAATAGCGTCTCGTCATCCGCTATTTCGCTCATAGCGCGGTATAATTCCGCATTTAGTTGTAATGCTGTCATAAGGCAGATGATTTGATTTCGGCCGCAAAGATACTGCTTTATTTTGACATATGCAAACTTTTGAGCTGCAAAATGCGTTTTTGCACACCTCCGCCCTCTTTTTACGGAGAGCAGGGAGAAAATCGAGAAAATGAATCCCCTACCACAATTCATCAAAGTCCTCGTCACTAAACGGTTGCTCTGTCGTTACTGCGTAGCCGATATCACCTATTATACCATCCTCGTACCTCATGAATTCGCCCCCGAATTTGAATGCTCCTTTTACGCCTTGCCCTAATTCCGAGAATATCAATTCGTCCGTTGTGGCATTCGCATGGATAAAGTCTTTAGCTGCATTCATTCGTTTCATAACATATCACTCCTCTTCACCTACCTGATACGTGATGGATGTCTCATTGGTCGTCTTGTCGATATCCAGCATTAATCCGTAGTATTTCGTTTTGTTTTGCCCTACGATTTCGAACATCAAAACGGATTCATCTCCACGGGTCTTTTCCACAATTTCCAACCATTCGTCCCTGTATGGGGTCTGTATATGTTGGGGTCCCTTATCCGGGTCATTGTAATATCCCATGACCATCCATTCAATCCAAGTGGAATAGGTATAGGCTTGTTCTTCCCAATCACGCCAATAGCTAATAAGCGAATCATTATAAAGAGCCTGTACCGAAAAACCGGTCTCGATCATCTTCCCTCCTTCGGAATAGAATATCATTCTGAGTGCGCCCTTCGATAATTCTACTTCGCCATACCGCTTAAAATCCACTTTGAAACCAGCATTACTCATTTGCCACAACACTTCTGCGGTGTCATGTTGCAGGAGCGATTGGCAGAGTTTGGGCAGTTCTGCCATCTTAATATCCAGCGGCTCCCAATTCTTGTTTTCATTACCGGGAGTCGGCTCTTTCTGTCCGCAGCTACTCATCATAGCTGCCATCAGGGCGCAGAGCCCGATAAAGAATGACTTTTTCATACTATTTCGATTTATAGGGTTTGTACTATTTGATAATTCCATGATTATACACCCGTCAGACGATGGAGATGGCAGAGCATCAGAGAGCCGTCTTCGCGGCGGAGATGCATGCCGTTTCCTTCGCAGAAGGAGAAGGCTTTGCAGTCTTTGCACGGTTCGAGTTGGCGCATCCACGAACGGTCGCGATAGGGTTTAAAACCATGTTCCCAGACCTCCCAGAACGAGTCACGGTAGATATTGCCCTGATAGTACTTGCCGCGAATGGAGGTACAGGCAGAGATGGAACCGTCGATGAGGATAGAGGCTACAGATATTCCGGCTGAGCAGTGGTACAGATGGTCGCGCACGCGGCCTTCGTATTCGCCCAGATAGCCTTCACAGGAATAGGACACATGGCGGCCGGCCTCGCGTTCGGCGACGATGAAATCCATGAGACGGCGGAACTGCTCGTCGGTCAGGATAAGTTCGGGGTTCTCTGCGGCTCGTCCCATGGGGTCGATGCCGAACACGCGCCAGTCGTGAACACCCAGCGCCCAAAGCATCTCGCGGATAGCGGGGAGATGGTCAATGGTACGTTGGTTGACACAGGTGACGACATCCCATACCAGGTTTTTCTCGGCAGCGCAGAGACGGATGGCACGCGTCGCACCTTCATAGGCCAGCGGATGTTGGCGAAGCCATACATGGTCGGCTTCGAGTCCGTCGCAGGAAACGGTAATGGAGCGCAAACCCGCCTGACGCAACTCGCGGAATTTCTGCTCCGTAAGGGCCAGACCGTTGGTCACCATACCCCAGGGATAGCCGCGTTGGTACAGGGCACGACCGACATCCGCAAGGTCCTTGCGCATCAGGGGCTCACCGCCGGAGATGATGATGAGCACCTCGTGCGGATTGACATGCGGCGTCACTTCGGTGTCTAATACTTTCAGGAAATCCGCTGCCGGCATATCGGGTGTGGCGACGGACGCTACGCAGTCGCTGCCGCAATGCAGGCAGTGGACATTGCAGCGGAGCGTCGATTCCCAGAAGAGCTGGCGAAGCGGATGGAGCTGCTTGAGATTATTGCGCCGCAAACGTTCCAGCCATAATGCTATTCGAAGACGGATATTCATTTTTTCTTCAGTTGGAAATCGTGACGAACAATACCTTTACCGTTATTCCAGTTATCATCTTTGGCAACGCCGGAACGGTCATAGTCCACCTTGACGCGCACCGAATCGCCCTGATAGATATCGGCAGTATCCGTGACGACTATATCCACGGAATCGTCAGGCACATCACATGCAAAGGAAACATGGTATTCTCCGTCTTCATTGGTATATTGATCCAACAAAAACCAGCCTGGCCTTTTAGACTTTATCTTTACGTGAATATTTTCCACGGGTTGCGTCTCCTCATCGGTAACCTTTCCGGCAACATCGAATGACGCGTACGGAACGCCGTATTCTGTAGGCGCGCCATACTTCATGAAGCAACCGGTGGTACCGAACCCTAAAAGAGCCATTAGAAAGGTAATCACGGCATTGGTGCCGGTTAACAAAGACTTTTTCATACTATTTCTATTTATAAGGTTGAACGTTAGTCTCGCTTCGTAAATCGTAAGGATGTCTCCAGACGATAGGTTTTCGGCACGGTGATAAGTGAGTCTATCAGTACCGAGTCGGGTGTCTCTACCTCTACGGCAGCATTCAGCACCAGCGTCTCTTCCGTACAGCGGCTCACGTACCATGTAGCCCGCTCGCGACCGTAGTTGATATCGAGGCCATACATGCCACGGGTCTTGGAGGATGGGGCTAAGAGCTGAAAATCAGTAAAGTAGTCGGCAGCCTTGCCATCCTTCCAACCGTAGATACGTCCGGCATGCATGTCGATAATCCACACATTGGAATCCGGCAGATAATCAAATCCGTAGCTATTGGGGTTCTCTTTCTCCTCCATATCATAGAGAACATAGTTCACTCTCTCGGCCATCCACACGCCGTGGAGCAGGGAATCCGTGCGGGGCTTGGCAGGCTTGAGTTCCGAAGGTTGGTCGCCTCCGCAGGCCGTCAGCAGCACTATCGCACCTATTGACAGGCATACGAGGATATGTTGACAGATTTTTCTCATAGGGCAACTATATTATTTATTTAAGGTATAGGGTCATCTTTTGGTTCTGGGCGGAGCATAGGGCTGAACAGGCGGTGTATCGTCGTTGTCATCGTTGCTGACATTAGCAGGGTTCTCGGCATAGCGATAGATTAACCCGCCGTTAGGGCCGAAAGCGATGCCTAGTTTGGCTGTTTTATAGCGCATCGTGATGGGCACTCCATTCGCCCACGTTGCATCCTCACCGGCGACACCCGCAGGGTAATGATCTGCTGCTTTTTTACATGCAGATAGTAAAAATGCGGCTATGAGCAATAAAAAAACATTTTTTCTATTCATAATTTGCGCATGTCATTTTTTTGTTGTAATTTTGCGCTGCAAAAGTACTGCTTTTTTTTGACATACGCAAATTTTTTAGTGATGCAGTGCATTTTTTTGCGATAAAATAAGAATTTGATTATCAAATAGTTATAACATCTATGAAAACACCGTTAGTGATGCAGAAATTTTTCAGACTACAGCAGGCCGTCATTTGGAGCCTGGTTTTGGTCCTTTTGGGGTGTAAAAACGGGTATGACGAGTCCTGCGAGTTAAGCCGGTTAGAGACCCTGTGTTGGGAAGATTTGCAGGCAGCCGGGGAGCTGATGAGCAGCATGGATACGGTGTCCTTGTCATCGACCGAGCGCAACTACTACCGGCTGATGAAGACGCATATTGCGTTTCGCAGGCATCCGCACCGTGTGTCGGAAGAAGTGGCTCCGCTACCGGATATCTTTGAGGCCGCCGGCAAGAAAACCTGGGCCGGGGAAGCCTATTATATCATCGGTGCATCTGAGGAGTTGGAAGGTAAGGTCTATTCTGCCATCCTCAGTCTCAAGCATGCCGAGCATCTGTTGACAGAAGGTGATGCACCGGCTGTATGGCTCGGAGTAACATACTATAAGATGGGGGCTATCTCTGAAAGGGAACGACTCAACGAACAAGCTCAAGTCTATTACGGCAAGGCTCTGGATTACCTGCAAAGCAGCAGCCTCGACCTGTTCCTGGCATGCACCTACCGCGACCTGGCACGCTTGAGCGAGGATGCAAGGGAACGAGAACGGCTGTTTGATAGTGCCTCGTACTACGCCGAACGGACGGATAATCCTGTCTTCATCAACGAGCTGCGCTATAAGTATGCTTCCGAGAAAGGAAATGAAGAGGAGGCGATGCGGTATTGCATGCTGTTGGTGGACTCACTTCAGCAGTATCGCTATGCGCATATCCCGGCCGCAAAAGCCCTGGAAGAGAACGACCGGGAGAAAGCCGGATATTACCTCTCACTTCTGGCAAACGACACAGCCCATGTAGCCTGGAGCCGCAATCGCTGGCATTACCTGCATGCACAGCTGTTGGCAGCCGGGCATAAGGCAGCAGAGGGATTGGCGGAAATGACAGCGTTGTACGATGGCGAGATGCGGCTGATCTCCGAGACGGGCAAGACGCGCACCTATGCGATAACGGAACGCTATGACCTGAACCTGATGCAGCAACAAAACCTCAGGCTGACCATCCGTCAGCAACAAGACTACCTCATCATCGGTCTGCTGATTATCGGATTCCTGCTGCTACTCATCGTCATTTTATACCTCAATGCCCACAGAAAACGCACCCAATCGGCATTGCAGGCTACGCAACGCGACTTACGCATCAAACGCGACAGTCTGAGCCGTATTCTAAAGCATCGGGTACATCTGACCCAGAATATTCATCTGAGCAAGCGCTATCAGAAGAACCGGGATGAAATGCCGGTATGGCTGAAGAATGTATTGGCGGATAATCTGCTGACGGAATGGGAAGATCTGGAGAAAGAATTCAACTCGCTGTACAACGACATGCTGGTACATATCAAGGAGCAGCACCCCTCCCTCACGCCGATGGATCTGAAGATGATAGCGCTGATAACACTGGGATTGGATGTAGCGGATATTTGCCTCCTGCTCAATCAGACCAAACGCACCATATGGAGTCGCCGTCAGCGCATCAAGAAGCATCTTGGTCTGGCCAATGGCAGCGACCTGGAAGACTGGGTAGCAGAACAGATACGGATATGAAACTACGACAAAAAAATCGCCCTTTCGAGCGATTTTGTTATGTACGATGTACTATGTACGATGTACGATTGATGTAATATTTATGTACAATGTACTATGTACGATGTACGATTTATGTACGATTGGGGTTATGTACGATGTACGCGACTTTCGTCCTTTTACTCCTTTGTACATCCTTCGTACATCGTACATTTGTCCTTCGTACATTAGCGCAGCTTAGTGCTGCCCGTCATACGCTGCCATCTCCAGCGACCAGATGTACGCTTTCATCGACTGCTTGCCGCCGGCGGTGTTCTTCTGCGCGCGGTAGGCAGCTTGGTCAGCGGCCATCTTCGAGGGGTCTTTGAGGCGGACATTGACAGCTGCGGCGATGGAGCCGAAGCGCGAACGTTGCTGGATCTCAGAGGCCTTGACAGGCGTGGAACGCTTGATGGGCTTGCGCATATACAAGCGGTTGCAGTTGGGGTTGGTAGTCTCAGCCGTGCGATGCGTGCCAAGCAGCATCTGCGTGCAGCTGTGTTGCGGGTTCTTACCGGGTTTTGATAATGCACCGGAT
>ONBH01000049.1 GCA_900316005.1 uncultured Bacteroidales bacterium
GACTCCACCTGGACATTTGTCCGGCAGAACTCCAAACTCATTCAAAAAGGCTACGAACCGCCTATTCACGACTTCGAGATCCTGACCGAAGACTATGAGGATATTACCTATGATATATTAGAGTCCGAAGAACCCGTGACATTGGCTGTGCTCTATGACCTCCAAAAAACCGACCCCGAACAGGCTTTGCGCCTCAATGCCTTATACGAACAATGCCTTATGAATAATCAGGCATTTTACGCCGTGACCGGTTCGGGCACCGACGCTCAGATTGCTTTCCGCCTCCGTACGAACGCGGACTATCCAATCTGCACATGCGACCCCGTGACGCTCAAGACCATTGTCAGAGCCAACCCGGGTATCGTCGTCATACAAAACGGAATGATTATTGACAAATATAATTTAAAAAACAGATGAGAACAAAAATGGTCGCAGGCAACTGGAAAATGAACAAGACCCTGCAAGAAGGTGTAGCTCTGGCTACCGAACTGAAAGAAAAAGTCGCTAACCCCCGTTGCGAAGTGGTGATTGCTACGCCCTTTATCCACTTGGCTACCGTGGCTGAGTTGCTCAAGGACTCACCCATCCGCGTGGCTGCAGAGAACTGCGCTGATCATGAGTCGGGTGCCTATACCGGCGAGGTAAGTGCTGCTATGGTCGCTTCCACCGGCGCTACCTATTGCATCATCGGTCACTCCGAGCGTCGTCAGTACTATGCCGAGAACTACGACATCCTCCGCACCAAGACCGACCTCTGCCTCAAGAACAACCTCCGTCCTATCTTCTGCATCGGCGAGGTAAAGGAAGAGCGCGAAGCCAACCGTCAGAACGAAGTGGTTAAGGCCCAACTCGAAGGCAGCGTGTTCCACCTCAGCGAGGCGGACTTCCGCCGCGTGGTACTGGCCTACGAACCCGTATGGGCTATCGGTACCGGCCTGACTGCTACGCCTGAGCAGGCACAAGAGATGCACGCCTTCATCCGTTCGCTCGTAGAAGCCAAGTATGGCAAGGCTGTTGCCGACGACACCACCATCCTCTATGGCGGTAGCTGCAATGCCAAGAACGCTGCTGAACTCTTTGCCAATCCCGACGTGGACGGCGGACTCATTGGTGGCGCCAGCCTCAAAGCTGAGGACTTCACAACTATTATTAATGCAAGATAAAAGTTGAAAGGACGCTACGCTACAGGACGCTGCGCTACAGGACGCTACGCTACAGGACGCTGCGCTACAGGACGCTGCGCTACAGGACGCTGCGCTACAGGACGCTACGCTACAGGACGCTGCGCTACAGGACGCTACGCTACAGGACGCTGCGCTACAGCGTGTAGGCCGAAGGCCGTCCTCTAAACTGTAGGAACGTAGTTCCGTCCTCTAAACTAAAAAATTACCATGGCTTTAATCAAGACCATTAACCGGAATGGCGAAATACTCACCCCGCGCATCGCAGACGACGTCTTCATGGCCGATAACGCCACCGTCGTGGGCGATGTAACGGTGGGTGAGGGTTCCAGCCTCTGGTTCAATAGCGTGCTTCGTGGTGATGTCAACACCATTACCATCGGTAAGCATTGTAATATCCAAGACGGTGCCGTACTGCATACCCTCTACCAGAAATCAACCATCACCCTGGGCGACTACGTGTCTGTAGGACATAATGTTACCATCCATGGGGCGGATGTTGACGACTATGCGCTTATTGGCATGGGAGCGACGCTACTGGACGGAGCACATGTGGGCGAGGGAGCTATCGTGGCTGCCGGTGCGCTGGTGCTCAAGAATACTGAGATAGGTCCCTATGAACTCTGGGGTGGTGTGCCTGCTAAGTTTATCAAGAAGGCAGACCCCGAACAGACCAACGAAATCAACCGACGCATCGCACATAACTACGCGATGTATGCGGGGTGGTATGAATGAAGTTGAGAGTTTAGAGTTGAGTGTTGAGTGCAGTTGAGAGTAGATAGTTGAAAGAAGACAAAAAACTATGAACTAATAACACTAAACTGCACTAAACACTAAACTCTCAACACTAAACTAAAACAAACATGTACAAGCGAATACTTTTGAAGTTATCGGGCGAGAGTTTGATGGGCCACCAAGGCTATGGCATCGACCCGCAGCGTCTTGGCGAATATGCTGCGCAGATCCGAGAACTGGCCGAGATGGGAACCCAAGTCGGCATTGTCATCGGCGGCGGAAACATCTTCCGCGGCTTGAGTGGCGCACAGAAAGGTTTCGACCGTGTCAAGGGCGACCAGATGGGCATGCTCGCTACCATCATTAACTCCCTCGCGCTGCAGAGTGCCCTGCAGGCCCTCGGGCAGAAAGTACGCGTGCTTACCAGCGTGCGAATGGAACCTGTGGGTGAGTTCTATAGCAAGGACAAAGCCCTGCGCCTCTTAAATAAGGGTAATATCGTCATCATGGCAGGCGGTACGGGCAATCCGTATTTCACCACTGACACCGCATCTGCTCTCCGCGCCATCGAGATAGAGGCGGATATCATGTTCAAGGGTACACGGGTGGACGGTATCTATACCGCTGACCCCGAGAAGGATGCCACGGCCACCAAGTTCGAGACCATCACCTACGACGAGATCCTGTCTCGTGGCCTCAAAATCATGGACCTGACCGCTATCACCATGTGTAAGGAGAACAAAATGCCTATCTACGTCTTCAATATGGACGAAGTGGGCAACCTCGCGCGCGTCATACGCGGAGATAAAATAGGTACCTTGGTCACTCCGTGACAATGATGGAATGATAAAATGATGAATTGATGAAATGATGAATTGATGAATCGTAAATCGTAAATTGTCTAATCGTCAATAAAAGTAAATCGTCAATAAATCGTTAAATCGTAAATTGTCCAATCGTCAATAAAAATTAATCGTAAATACTATGTCTGATCCTATGCAAATCCGTTCCGAGGCTGAAGAGATGATGCAAGCAGCAGTTCTCTACCTCGATGATGCCTTGGCACACATCCGTGCCGGCAAAGCCAGTGCCCGTATCCTCGACCCCATCAAGGTGGATTATTACGGCGCAGCAACTCCCCTGGCTAATGTTTCCACCATCACCACGCCTGATGCACGCACCATCCAGATTCAACCCTGGGAGAAGAATATGCTGTCCGTCATCGAGCGTGCGCTGATTAACTCCAACATCGGTCTCGCCCCCAATAACAACGGCGAGGTCATCCGTCTGATCATCCCGCCTCTGACCGAGGAACGCCGTCGCGACCTTGCCAAACAATGCAAAGGCGAAGCCGAGAATGCCAAAGTCAGCGTCCGCAACGCCCGTCGCGATGCCATCGAGGACCTGAAAAAAGCACAGAAAGATGGACTGCCCGAAGACGCTGCCAAGGATGCCGAGAGCGAGGTGCAGAAACTGCATGATAAGTATATCAAGCAGATCGATGAGGTGTACGCCAAGAAGGAAAAGGAAATAATGACCGTATAAGAATCTTAAATTTTAAATTTTAAATTCCAATGTCGGGTTTGGTGATTCGTAGTACCGGCAGCGCCTATGCGGTGTTGCGCGATGACGGCGTGGAGTTGCTCTGCCATGTTAAGGGCAACTTCCGTATTCGCGGAATCCGTTCCACCAACCCTGTGGCCGTTGGCGACAGGGTGGAGTTGGATACCCTGCCCGATGGTACTACCTGGATTACCGAAGTACACGATCGCCGCAATTATATCATTCGGCGCAGTACCAACCTCAGCCACGAGTCGCATATCCTGGCGGCGAATATCGACCAGGCTTTGCTTCTTGTCACGCTGAACCATCCCGTCACATCCACTACCTTTATTGACCGGTTCCTGGCTACCGCTGAGGCCTATCGTATCCCGGCTGTGCTGCTGTTCAATAAGGTGGACTTGCTGACGGCCGATGAACATCAACGGCTCGCCGAGCTTCGCGCCCTGTATGAATCACTCTGCTATAAGACTCTGGCGCTCAGTGTGCTAAACGACGACCTGAGGGAGGTGCGTGAGCTCCTGCGAGGCAAAGTAACCCTGATGAGTGGCAACTCCGGCGTAGGAAAATCTACGCTGCTCAATGCCCTCTTTGGCGAGGAGATTACCCGCACGGGACGCATCTCCGATGCACACGACAAAGGCATGCACACCACCACCTTCTCCGCTATGTACCGGTTACCCGACTCCCTGCAACCGATACCCCCCACAGCTGTTACCCCCTTTGAAAGGGGGCCAGGGGAATCTTCCTGGATCATCGACACCCCGGGTATCAAGGGTTTTGGCGGCGTAGCGATGGACAGACGCGAGGTGAGTCATTATTTTCGCGAGATATTCCGTTTCGGTCGCGAATGCCGTTACGATGATTGTCTCCATACCGATGACACCGGCCGTTGTGCCGTTATCAATGCTGTCACCCGCGGACAGATTGCTCTTTCACGCTACGAAAGTTATCTTAGCATGTTAGGCGACGAGCAAGAAAAAAAATACCGTT
>ONBH01000046.1 GCA_900316005.1 uncultured Bacteroidales bacterium
TGAGACCTTGAAGTATATCATTGTAAAGTAAGGAGGACGTAGTATGAAGAAAGAAATCAGAATAATAGGTTTATCCTTTATAGGGCTTCTCCTTACGGCCCAGGTGCAGCGTGTACACGCGCTGCCGGCCCCGGTGGCCTCGCTCTATGCCATGAGTCTGGCAGAAGCTTCTTCGGAAGCTTTTGCCGAGGCTTGGGCAGACGGTGATCTCGTGGGTTACCAGGCGGAGCGTGACGAGAACATCGACGCTCAACGCCGTGCGGTAGAGGGTTATCGTCTTCAGCCGGGTGACACAATCATCATCGCGAAGGAGATGAAGCACTACCTGTCGGGCGAGGAGCCGTCGGAATGGGTTTACTACGTACGCCATGTGGTGGCTCAGGTAGGCGGTAAGCGCTACCCGGAAGGTATCTTGGTGGACGGTATCCAGTCGTGGATACCGTACGAGAGTGCTTATCTGGCGGGTGCTGTGAACAAGACAGCCGAGTCGCANNGTCGTGGATACCGTACGAGAGTGCTTATCTGGCGGGTGCTGTGAACAAGACGGAAGAGTCGCAGGCCTTAGAGCAGGCGCATTGCGAGCAGATAGAGGATCGTCAGGATGAGTTGGCGCAGAAGACGCAGGCAGAGCAGGATGAGATCCGCCGCCGTGCCGAGGCTGCCCACCTGGAGGCTCTTCAGCCGGTAGCTAAAGAACCGATAGACACCATAGCTGAGACGCCCGTATCAGAGCCCGTAGAGCCGGAAGTGGCGCAGGACACCGTAGCCAAAGACACGACAGCCCGTAAGCGTCATTACAACCGTTTCACGGTAGGTGTCCGTGGTGGTTTGGCATCGCTGCTGCACAACACGGATAACGAGATGGGTAAGTGGAAACCGGGTTTTGACATTGCTGTTGACCTGCAGTATGCGCATTACTGGCTGACGAAGAAAGACCATAGTTTGGGCTTTATCGTGGCATACAGTATGAGTTCGCTGACGACGCAGGTTCGCGACACCTTCCAGCGTGCCACCATAGGCGGTTTGGTTGATTACACCGTATCCGCGCAGCAGGTGAAAGAGCAGGATGGTGAGGTGCTGGTTGAGATACCGTTGATGTTCTCGATGATAGCTCGTCAGGGCTTCTTCCTGAATGTTGGTCCGCGTTTCTCGATACCGGTCTATGCGCACTACAAGCAGACGATGTCCGAAGACGTGAGCATCGAAGCCTATTTCCAGGAATACGATGTGAAGGTCCCGAACGAGGCTGTGACGGGTGCGACGAGCAGAAAAAGCAGCCGGGTAAATGGAGTGCCGCCAAGCTGAATGTGATGTTGACCGCGGAGGCGGGCTATGAGTTCAAGCTGCTGACGGGTAACTCGCTCTCGCTGGGTGCTTATGCCAACTACAGCGTCTATACGCTCTATCGCAACGATACAAGCGCCGAGAGCTTGGTAGGCGTTAAGAACCCCGAGTGGAACACGCCGGCACCGGTGAATGTGTTGTCCGCCACGGATACGTACGCCAAAGGCATCGGTTATTTCGATGTAGGCGTTAAGGTGGCATACCACTTCAACTTCCCGAAGCTGCGGTAAGGAAAGCAGTCATAACGTCATAACGACGGTAAATAAAATAAAGCAGAGATTGCTATTAGTCCGTATGATACGGCATGCGAGGCCTCAGATGGGCGGACACGATAGTAATCCCTGCTTTTTTTCATGTTGAATTAGATGCGGAAACGGTTCGGTTCGATTACGTGTCGATTACGTCTCGTTTACGTCTCGTTTACGTGTTTTACCGCTGAATGCCAGCTGATTTATTTATTGAAAAAGTTTGCATATGTGCAATTTTTGTAGTACTTCGACCTACTCCCCTAAAGGGACCCTTCGAAAGTACAGTCGCACCCTGCCGGACATACTGGCTCCCATTTCCGGAAACTTTTTTGCAAAAGGGCTACGCCCTACTTTTTATCCGTCATAAGAGGTGCCTTCATGCGAGCATGAGCACCCCTTCCGCCGGATAAAATATAGAGTAAGTACTCTATTTTTGCAAAAAAGTTTCCGAAAATTTGCGTATGTGCAATTTTTGTCGTACCTTTGCAACGAAATTGTGTGCCATGCCTAACGGAAGGACAAATAGAAGATGAAAAATATACGAAATTTCTGCATTATCGCCCATATAGACCACGGTAAGAGTACGCTGGCAGACCGCATGCTGGAGATGACCGGCACGGTCGAGAAGAAAGATATGGAGAACCAGGTACTCGACGATATGGACCTGGAGAAAGAACGCGGCATCACCATCAAGAGCCACGCCATACAGATGAACTACAAAGGTTATACGCTGAACCTGATTGACACTCCGGGCCACGTGGACTTCTCGTACGAGGTGAGTCGTTCCATCGCTGCCTGCGAGGGCGCTTTGCTCGTGGTGGATGCCAGTCAAGGCGTACAGGCTCAGACCATCAGCAACCTCTACATGGCGCTGGAGAACGACCTGGAGATCATCCCCGTGATGAATAAGTGCGACATGGATAGCGCCATGCCCGATATGGTGGAGGACGAGATCATCGACCTACTGGGCTGCAAGCGCGAGGAGATACTGCGCTGCTCTGCCAAGACGGGCGAGGGCGTAGAGGCCATACTGGATGCCATCGTAGAGCGTATTCCGGCTCCCGTGGGCGACAAGGATGCACCCCTGCAGTGCCTGGTCTTTGACTCGGTGTTCAACCCCTTCCGCGGTATCATCGCGTACTTCAAGGTGGTGAACGGCACGATGCGGACGGGTGACCGCGTGCGTTTTGTGCAGACCGGCAAGGAATACGATGCCGACGAGATAGGCGTGCTGAAACTGCAGATGAAACCGACCGACAGCATCGCTGCCGGCGATGTGGGTTATATCATATCGGGTATCAAGACCAGCAGCGAGGTAAAGGTGGGTGACACCATCACCCATGTAGCAAGGCCTTGTGACCAAGCCATCGAGGGCTTTCAGGAAGCGAAGCCCATGGTCTTTGCGGGCGTCTATCCCATTGAGGCGGAGGACTATGAGGACCTACGAGCCTCGCTGGAGAAACTGCAACTCAACGATGCCTCGCTGACCTTTACGCCCGAGTCATCGGTGGCGTTAGGATTCGGCTTCCGCTGCGGTTTCCTCGGCCTGCTGCATATGGAGATTGTGCAGGAGCGATTGGACCGCGAGTTTGACATGGATGTCATCACTACCGTGCCTAACGTAAGTTACAAGGTCTATACCAAGGATGGCGGTCTGAAGGAGGTACATAACCCCGCCGGCATGCCTGACCTGACGGAGATAGATCATATCGAAGAACCTTATATCCGCGCCAGCATCATCACCACCAGTAACTTCATCGGCCCGATCATGACGCTCTGTTTGGATAAACGCGGCGAGCTCGTCAAGCAGGAATATATCAGCGGTAACCGCATGGAGTTGCTCTTTGATATGCCGTTGGGCGAGATTGTGATTGACTTCTACGACAAGTTGAAGTCCATCTCAAAAGGTTATGCCTCGTTCGACTGGCATATGAACGGTTTCCGTCCGTCGAACTTGGTGAAGCTGGATATCTTGTTGAACGGCGAGCAGGTGGATGCGCTCTCGACCCTGACACACCGTGATAATGCGGTGGACTTCGGCCGGCGGATGTGCGAGAAGCTGAAGGAGTTATTGCCGCGTCAGCAGTTTGATATCGCCATTCAGGCTGCTATCCCCGCGAGACGGTGAAGCAGGTACGAAAGGATGTGTTGGCCAAGTGTTACGGCGGTGATGTGAGTCGTAAACGCAAATTATTGGAGAAACAAAAACGAGGTAAGAAACGCATGAAGCAAATCGGAAATGTCGAAGTTCCGCAGAAAGCGTTTTTAGCTGTGCTAAAACTTGACTAGGCGACCTAGTAAACCTAGGAATCCTAGGACCCCTAGATAAAAAACAACAAAAAAATAATTGTATTATGCTTGAGCATTTAATTCCGGCGTGGATGTTAATCCCGTTTGTAGTGATGCTGCTGTGCATCGCTGTGTTGCCGCTCATTCCGCATGTCGGTGAGTGGTGGGAAGAGAATGTGCACAAGTTGTACGTATCGCTGATACTGGGTGTACCCGTCGGCTTGTGGCTGTGCTTCAACGGCATGAGTCACGAACTGATCCATCAGATGATTTACGACTATGTGCCCTTCATCTTGTTGCTGATGGCCCTGTTTGTGACCACCGGCGGTATCTGTATCCGTGGTGACCTGAAAGCCACACCGACGACCAATACCATCATTATGGGTATCGGTTGGGTGCTGGCATCGTTCATGGGAACGACCGGTGCGGCGATGCTTCTGATTCGTCTGCTGATCTCGACGATCTCGCAGCGTAAGTACAAGGTGCACACGATCCTGTTCTTCATCGCCATCGTGGCCAACTGCGGTGGTCTGCTCTCGCCGCTTGGTGATCCCCCATTGTTCCTGCTGTTCCAGAAGGGTACGCCCTTCATGTGGTGGATGCAGAACATGCTGCCCGAGTGGTTTGTGACCGGTGCCTTGCTGCTGGTGATCTACTTCATCGTGGACCTCTATTACTACAAGAAAGAGCCTATTGCCAACATCCGTGCTGATGTTAGCGGCCAGCGTACGTTGCGCACAACGGGTCTTATTAACATCTTCTGGCTGATCTGCGTTGTTTGCTCAACGATGTTTATCAACTCGACCTACATCCCCGCTATGGGTGCTCACGATGCTCCCTGGTACCTGAAGCTGCTGCGCGAATGGGCGTTCATCCTTATCATCGCCGGTTCGTGGCTGACGACCAAGAAAGCCGTTCGTATTAACAACAACTACTCGTGGACGCCTATCCTGGAGGTGGCATGTGTGTTCTTAGGTATCTTTGCTACGATGACGCCGGCCCTGATGTTCCTGCAGCAGAACCCGCTGCCCGTAAGCGAGGCATGGCAGTTTGTATATTGCACCGGCGCGCTGAGTGCGTTCCTTGATAACGCGCCTACGGCGATGGTCTTCCACGCAACGGCTACCACGCTGCCTGCTGATGCAGCCACGGCTGTTGCCGGTATCGCGCCCGATTTCATGAAGGCTATCTCGATGGGTGCCGTCTTCTTTGGCGCGCTGACCTATATTGGCAATGGACCTAACTTCATGGTGAAGTCTATCGCTGAGCAAGAGGGTATTGACATGCCGTCGTTCTTCGGCTACATGATCAAGTTCTCGCTCATCGTGCTGCTGCCGGTATACATTATCGTGCAACTGTTGTTTATTTAATAATGACAATAATTGATAATGTCATCGCTTGGTATTCGGCGCATATGAACTATGCGTCGATTACCGCCTTTATGGCAGTAGAGTCGTCGTTTATCCCGTTTCCGTCGGAGGTGGTGATACCGCCTGCCGTCTATGTGGCAAGCGAGGCGGATAGTGCCCTGTGCGCCACGGGTGTGTATGGCGTGGATGTGATGCTGATTGTGCTGTTTGGTACCTTGGGTGCCATGATTGGTGCGATTATCAACTATGCCTTGTCGGTATGGCTCGGGCGGCTGATTATTTACCGCTTTGCAGATTCTAAGATAGGGCATCTATGCCTGCTCTCGGGCGAAAAGTTGGAGAAGGCTGAGACCTATTTCCGCGAGCACGGTAATGTGAGCACCTTTGTTGGCCGATTTATTCCGGGTATCCGTCAGCTGATCAGTATTCCGGCGGGGCTGAGCCGCATGCATTTCGGCTGGTTTCTGTTCTACACCTTCTTGGGGGCATTTATCTGGAACTGCATTTTGGCGCTGTTAGGGTATATCGCCCACGGTCAGATGGACCTTATCAAGGAGTACAGCCATGAGTTGAGTATTGCCATCTTGGTACTCGTCGGTCTGGTAGCCGTCTATCTGATAGGAAAGCAAGTTATCAAAAAGGTCAGGAAAAACTCCTGACCTTTTTTAATTCCCCGGCCCCCTTTCAAAAGGGGGAAAATAATTTTAAATCTTAAATTTTAAATCTTAAATCGTTATTTCTTGGCGTTCAGCCACGCGATAATCTCTTTTCTCCGCTCAATCAGCGCGGCGATGATGCAGCCTATGAGCCAACCGATGATGCAGCCAATGATCATGCTGTGTGAGATGCGGTTGATGGGGCGGGGGTTCATCACGAAGTGGTTCTGCAGCACAACGGGTGCTGTGCAGTAAGCCAGACGGGTGTCGCGCAGTTGCTTGCCGTGGAAGAACTTGGTTATCTGGTCGATGGGCAGGTTGATTTTGCGTTCGCCTACCACCACCTGACCGCGTTTCTTGGTGACGAGTTGCGGTGTGTCGTAACTATCGCCTTGCTCAAAATAGAAAGTGGTAGTCAGGCTGTCGAGTTTCTCGACCTGTGCGAGGTCAAACTGATGTTCGCGCATGCGGTTGGCAAGGTCGAGTTGGTACGCCTCCTGAAAAGCCGGATCGGCATTCATGTAGTCCATGATGGCTTTCTCGGCAAAGGGTATATCCAGATACTTGCGGATGCGGAAACGTAGTGCCAGCATGTCGGGTACGCGTACGTTAAGGGTGTCCTTGAGCGAGGCGCTGTGTCCCCAGTCCACATAGTCCACCACGCCGTTGTGCAGACCATCCTGCAGGTAGAAAGTCTCAAAATGGCTCAGCCTGAGAGCGTCGATGTCGATGCCCAACATCGCCCATAGGGTCTGGTTGGGGTTGAGGTAGTGCGGCGTACCGTTGTTGAGCGCTTCAAAGCGGGTCTTGGCGCCGTTGAGCGTCGGCCCGTTGAGGTAGGCGATACCCGTTACTTCGTACATCTTGTTCTCGGGGCGCGAGTAAAATAGTCCGCCGGCAATGCCAAGTAGGGTCAGCGTGATGACCACGTACCACATACGCCAGGTTAGGCGCAGCATGTGACAAATGAGTTGCCAGGCGTAGTTGATTACATCTATCAGTACTTTGACGCAGGCCTTGCACAGGTCAAAGAAGGTCATTTCTTGTTGTTCCATCTAACTATAATCGTCAATAATTTGTCAATAAATCGTCCAATCGTCAATTGTCCAATTGTCAATTTGATCGTCGGTTACGCATCCATTTCTTCAAGAGTGACTCGTGTTGGTCGGTCTTAGGCGTCTGCTGTACGATCGGTTCAGCGGGGCGTACGTCCGGTTGCTCATCGCTGTCGTCAAAGCTGATGTCGTAGTCGCTATTGATGTCATCTTCGCGATGCGGAAGGACTTCTTCCTGCTGGGGGGTTGTTTGGGTCTCTTGGATGGCTCCGGTGAGATCCAGTTCCTGCGGTTTCTCGTCCTCTTTGGGCCCCTTCATCTGTTCGGGGTAGTTCTCCACGATGGCTTGTTCGATGGTTTTACCCTCTTTCTTCTTGCTTTCGCCTTCTACCTGCATGACGTCATTCTCATCGTCGTCGAGCATGGGAATGCTGGTGACGTCGTAGCCGGTGGCAATGATGGTGACGCGCACGGTCTCGCCCAGCGAATCGTCAATGGTGGCGCCCCATTGCACTTCGACTTCATCGCCGACCTCCTCGATGAAATGCTTGATTTGGTCTATCTCATTCATCTTGATGGCTTGCGAGTTGGAGAAATAGAACTGCATCAGCACGCGTTTGGCGCCATGCACATCGTTGGTATTGATGAGCGGGGAGTTGAGCGCATCGTTGATGGCTTCGGTGATGCGGTTCTCGCCGCTGGCCTCGCCTACGTTCATGATGGCCATATTGCCGTCCTTGAGGGTGTTATAGACGTCGGCAAAGTCGGTGTTGATATAGCCCGGGATGGTGATGATCTCCGCGATGGACTTGGCGGCGTTGCAGACGACGTCATCGGACTTGGAGAAGGCGTTGAGGAATTCCAGGTCGGGGTAGATCTGCTTGAGTTTCTCGTTATTGATGATTAGCAGCGCATCCACATGTTTGGCGAGCCGTGCCACACCCGTCATGGCTTTACGAATCTTAATAGCTCCCTCAAAGGCGAAGGGAATGGTCACGATACCGACGGTCAGGATACCCATCTCTTGGGCTATCTCAGCCACCACAGCACTGGCGCCGGTACCCGTACCGCCACCCATACCTGCTGTGATAAAGAGCATCTTGGTGCCGTCATCCAGCGCATCGTGGATGCGGTCACGGCTTTCCTCGGCGTATTGTTGTGCTTTGGTGGGTTCGCCTCCGGCGCCCAGACCGGTTCCTAATTGCAGTTTGGCGGGAACGGATGACTTGCCCAGGGCAGCACGGTCGGTGTTGCAGACAAGGAAGGAGACATCTTTGATGCCCTTCTGGTACATGTAGTTGACGGCATTGCAGCCACCACCACCTATGCCCATTACCTTGATAATGGTATCCTCTTTGAGGTCGAGTTCCAGAGGAAGCGATTCTTCTGTCATAGTCTTCTGTTGTTGGGTTTGAGTATCTTGTACGTCAATGGAAAGCGTTTCTTCAGTCATGGTTGTTTATTTTGTGGGGGTTGATGTTTCGGTATCGGTAAAGAACTTGAGCAGCATATCGCCTACGGCATCGGTAATCTTGGCCGGCGGTATCTTCTGCCCCGGGTGAGCTTCGCGGTAGTCCGAGCCTAAGATGAGTGCGCCTACCAGGGATGAGTAGCGCGGGTTGTAGAACTCATCGTCGGTATCGGGGGCGAGTAGTAG